>CANIWQ010000030.1 GCA_947471365.1 Gemmatimonadota bacterium
GCACCGGCAGCACCGGCAGCACCGGCAGCACCGGCAGCATCGGCAGCATCGGCGCGAACGCCCTTTTTGCCACCACCAATCACCAGCCGGAGCGGATTCCACGCGAGCGTCCCCGCCATGAGTGCACAGGAGAGAATCGCGACGCCCACCCACGCCCCGCCGAGTCCAATGGCTTTGACGAGATAGAAGGCGACGAACGATCCCACGAGTCCCGCATACGGGTCCACATTCGACGCGTCCACGGTGGCACCGCGAGCGAGCGCAGCGGCCACCGGCACGATCGCCGCCAGACCGATCGTGAAGAACAACCAGCGCGTGTCGTCGCTCTCTTCGATGCGGCCGAGCAGGCGGAGCGCGTGAACCGCGGGAATGAAGGGGACGATCACAGCGCAGAGGGCGCCGAGGGTGAGCAGAATGGAGGAGCGCAGACAGGCGCCGACCGGACCAAAAATGGTCGCGGCATCCGAGCACGATTGTCCATCGGAGGCACCGCCCGCGAGCAGCGAGCCGGCAATGAAAACGGCCGCGAGGAGGAGCGCGATGCCGCCGATTTCACGTTTCAGATGCGTCCGCCGCGCCAGTTGCAGCACGTCCGCCGATGTCGGTGCGGATGCGGCCCCCGTATCAGAACCCTCGTCAGCGCGTTTCCGCCGGCTCGGCTTCGGTGCGGCATCCAGCGTGTCGAGCAACAGGGCGTCAGAGCGCGACGAGCTCTCGTCCGACGAGGTGCGGGACGACGGGGTGCGCGTCGAGCGCGCGGCACGCCGCGAGGTCGCGGGCGAATCCGAGTCGTCTGAGCGTTCGTCCGTGGTCGGCGTGTTGGAAGAGCCGCGCGAGCTTTTCGTCATACGGTTTCTCGATATGCAGCGCGGAACGCGCCGCGTCGTTCAGTTGCACCCGTCCGCGGCCGGGGAGACGGTGGAGCGCCAGACGCACCAAGCGCCCCGCACACGCCGTATCCTCGAGTGAGAAGCGCCCTTCGCTTCCCGCACAGACGATGGCAACGTCCAACTCCCGCCGGAGTGCGGAGCGCACGACGGCGAGTATCTCCGAGAAGTTGACGTATGACCCTGTATAGACGTCACGAGCGCGCGACTGAGCCGCCAGGAGCGCCGCGGTGCCATTCGTGGTCGTCAGCACAATCCGCTGACCGCCCACGCGCCGACGGGAGAACTCGCGCGGCGAATTCCCCAGGGAAAAGCCACGCGGCGGCACCCCGTGGCGCTCGCCGGCGAGCCGCGTGTCCGCCCCGCCCCGCCTCGCGAGCTCGCGCGCCTCGGCCACGGTTCGGGCGGGCACCACGCAGACGGCGCCATGGTGGAGCGCCGTGGCGATGGAGGTGGTGGCACGCAACACGTCAATGACCACCGCCACATCCGTACGGCCGATGCCCACGGCCTGCTCATACACGTAGAACTGCGACATCACCGATCGCCGGCTGTGAGCGCCGCGACCGGTGCGCCCTTACGCATCCTTGAGCAGGTACGCCCCTTCCTGCTCGAGGAACTTCGTGTGCACCGCTCCCTCAACAAAGTGCGGATCTGCCATGACGCGCCCGAGAAACGGGATGGTGGTGGAGACACCTTGCACGATGAACGTGTCGAGCGCCACGCGCATTTTCGCCAACGCTTCGGCGCGATCTCGGCCGTGACAGATGAGCTTCGCGATCATCGAGTCGTAGAATGGCGGCACGGTGTAGCCCGCGTACGCGTGGGTATCGATGCGGACGCCGTTGCCCCCCGGCGGATGAAACACATCAATTTTTCCTGGCGACGGCTGGAAATTGCGATTCGGATCTTCGGCGTTGATGCGGCACTCAATCACGTGGCCGCGCATCTCCGGCGTCGCGGTAATCGACAACGGTTCGCCGGCCGCCACGCGAATCTGTTCTTTCACCAGATCCACACCCGTGATCATTTCGGTCACTGGATGTTCGACCTGAATGCGCGTATTCATTTCCATGAAGTAGTACGAGCCATCTTCGTCGAGCAGCATCTCAATTGTGCCAGCGCCCACGTAGTTGATGGACTTGGCGCCCTTCACCGCCGCATCGCCCATCTTCTTGCGGAGGTCAGGCGTCATGGCCGGGCTCGGCGATTCTTCAATGAGCTTCTGGTGACGGCGCTGCACCGAGCAGTCGCGCTCACCCAGATGTATCACATTGCCGTGGGAGTCACCAAGGATCTGAAACTCAATGTGCCGCGGACGCTCCAGATATTTTTCGACGTACACGGACCCGTTGCCAAAGGCCGAGAGCGCCTCGGATCGCGCCAGCTGAAAGCTGCGCGCAAAATCGTCCGCATCACGGGCGACGCGCATGCCCTTGCCGCCGCCACCCGCGGCGGCTTTGATGATCACCGGAAAGCCGATCGACTCGGCAAAGCCAAGCGCTTCGTCCACGTCTTCCACAGGCCCCGGCGACCCCGGCACCACCGGCACGCCATTCGCGATCATCGCCGCGCGCGCCGCGGCCTTGTCGCCCATCGTACGGATCTGCACCGGGGTCGGCCCGATAAACGTGATGTTGCTCGCGGCACAGGTCTCCGCGAACTCCGCATTCTCCGCGAGGAACCCGTAGCCGGGATGAATCGCGTCCGCCCCGGTGATTTCCGCCGCCGCAATGAGGCGCGGGATCCGCAGATAGCTGTCGCGTGCCGGCGCAGGGCCAATGCAGACGTCATCATCCGCAAAACGCACGTGCAAGGATTCGCGGTCCGCCTCGGAGTAGACCGCCACGGTTTCCACACCCATCTCTCGACAGGCGCGAATGACACGCAACGCAATCTCGCCGCGGTTCGCGATCAATACTTTTTTAAACATGAGCGGTCGGTAACGGCCAAAGGGCGCGCGGGACGAGATGCAGCATCAGCCGGCCACATCCTGACTGAACGAGTCCCACGTCGTATCGCTCGAACCGGCAATCCCCTGCACTTTCAGTGCGAACTCACTGGGATTGGTCGCGAAGAACAGCGCATGGTCGTACGAAATGACGCCCTTGGCGTACCAGTTCATCAACGACTGGTCAAAACTTTGCATGCCGTACTGCACCGTTCCCTCACGAATGAGATCCGGGATATTGAGCGATTTGGTGATGTCGCGAATGTTGTCGGCGACGGCGGCGGTATTGATGAGCACCTCGCACGCGGGAATACGTCCGGCGCGATCGGCGCGCGGTACCAGACGGAGCGAAATCACCGCCTGCAAGGCACTCGCGAGCGAAAAACGCACATCGGCCTGCTGGTGCGGCGGGTAGAACGACAGCACACGGCTGATCGTCTGCGTGGCGTCGGTGGTGTGCAAGGTGCTGAACACGAGATGTCCCGTGTCGGCCGCCTTCAACGCAATCTCCAGCGTTTCGAGGTCGCGGATTTCGCCAATGAGCACGATATCCGGATCCTGACGCAACACGCGGCGCAGCGCTTGCGCGAAGGACGCGGTGTCCGTCCCCACTTCGCGCTGGTTGATATGACAGTTGATGTCACGATGCAGGAACTCAATCGGATCCTCAATCGTGATCACATTCGCGTGCCGGTGCTCGTTGATGTACTGAATCATCGACGCGAGTGCGGTGGACTTCCCCGAGCCCGTGATGCCCGTCACCAGCACAAGCCCGCGCGGACGGATCGAGATTTGCTCGAGCACCGGCGGCAGGTTCAGATCCTTGATCGAGAGCGCTTGAAAGGCAATCGCGCGAAACGCATACGCAATCGAACCGCGCTGCTGATACATGTTCACGCGGAACCGGCCGACCCCAGCGACGCCGACCGCGAAGTCGGCTTCCTTCTCCGTCTCAAACTCGCGACGTTGCTTCGGCGGAACGATTTGCTCGCCAATCGAGCGCAGATCTTCTGGCTTGAGCGGCGGCATGTCCAGTTCAGTCAGCTCACCGTCCACGCGGATCGTGGGCGCGCGCCCAACCTTGAGGTGCAGATCGGAGCCGCCCTTCTGCACCATCAACTGCAGCACCGCCTTGTAGTTGAACGGCGCCACCGGCGCCGCCGCGGAGGGTGCGCCCTCCGGTGGCGGTGTGGTGGGCGAAGCGGGTGAGCGTGGCGGAGTGCCCGACTCAGCCATTCGGATCGATCCGGAACAGGACCTGGCCGTATTCCACCGGGTGCGCATCGGTGCCATTGCTCTCGCGCAAGACGCCGGCGAACTCCGACTCGATTTCGTTCATGATCTTCATCGCCTCGATGATACAGAGAATCTGCCCCTTGGCGATTTTCTGCCCCACCGACACGTACGGCTTCGCCCCAGGCTCGGGCGCGCCATAAAAGGTGCCGACCATCGGCGATTTCACGTCGAGCGACGCCGACTTCGGCGGCTCGGCCGCTGGGGCGGCAACGACTTCCGCCGAGTGGCCTTGCGGCAGCGCCAAACGAGGATCTGGGGCCATCAGCGCCGGCATCTGCATGGGAGCGGCCATCTGTACCGTCCCACGCTGTACGGCCGACTTGCTGATGCGGATCTTCATCCCCTTATCCGAGGAGATCTCAATCGAGTCCACCGAGGATTCGTCGAGCATGTCGACGAGCTTCTTGACGTAGCGAAGGTCAATCATCGTTGGTATGGAAGCGAGGGAACAGCGGCGCGCGAGACATCGCGTCCAACGGCCGCAATCATGACAAAGTGAAACGTCGTCGTCCTGCACCTACGGCAACTCGGGACCGCCGCAAGGCGAGGGGTCAGCCGATTTCGATCAGTTCTCGAGAAAACGAGGTGAGCACCTCGGCCCCATCGGTAGTCACCAGCACGTCATCTTCAATCCGCACACCGCCCCACCCAGCGCGGTACACCCCCGGCTCGATCGTGACCACCGCGCCAGCCGGCAACGGCGACTCGGCGAGCGTCGACAAACGGGGTGATTCGTGCACTTCGAGTCCGATTCCATGCCCAAGCGAATGCCCAAATTCGGCACCCCAACCGCGGCGCTCAATGTAGCCCCGCGCGACGGCGTCCGCATCCCGTCCACGCATTCCAGCCCGAACAGCGCCCGAAGCGCTGGCGTTTGCCTCACGCACGATCGCGTAAATATCCCGCATCTCCGCGTTCGCGCTTCCCACGGCGAACGTGCGCGTGATGTCGGAGCAGTAGCCACCCGACACCGCGCCAAAGTCGATCAACAGGAACTCTCCCGGCCGCAGCACGCGTGCCGACGCGCGCGCATGTGGTAACGCCGAACGCTCGCCGGACGCCACAATACACTCGAACGGAAAGGCCTCACTCCCCGCGGCCCGCAACTCAAACTCCAAGCGGCCGCAGACGTCCAACTCCGTCATTCCCGCTTTGACATGGAGCACCGTGCGCTCCAGCGCCCGCTCCGCCATCGCGATGGCGTTCCGAATGGAAGCCACCTCGCTCTCGTCCTTCTGCTCGCGAAGGACTTCGACCAGGTTCACCGCGGGCCGCCAATGCCACTGAGCCCCGGCGTCCGAGAATCGTGCGGCGTCTGCATGCGTCATATGCGCTGACTCAAACGCCACCGTCTCCACCGGTAGTTCGGGCAGCAGCGTCCACAACCGCGACCAAATGGACGTCGGATCAATGATGATGTCTGCCGCGTGCCCCGATTCCGCCGCCGACTGGGTGGCGTAGCGAAAGTCGGTGATGAGCACGGTGCGCGCCGCGGTCACCAATAGCATGGCCGAGGACCCCGTGAAGCCGCACAGGTAGCGGACGTTGGGGATGGAGGTGACGAGGAGGCCGTCGAGCTGCGAGGCCGCCAAGGACGCGCGCAAACGCGCCTGCCGGTCGAGGTGTCGCGGGGCGTGCATGATCTGCCGCGCGGCTATGCGCGCGTCGCGCGACGCGTCGCCACGAGCCCGCGAAGGGCGAGCTCGTAACTCGACGGTCCGAAGCCGCACACCGAACCGACGGCCGCGGACGCGAGCATCGAGTGACGCCGCTCCGGTTCGCGGGCGTAGATATTGGAGAGGTGCACTTCCACAAAAGGGAGCGCAACGCCGACCAGCGCATCACGGAGCGCGAGGCTGGTGTGTGTCCACGCCCCAGCGTTCACGAGGGCCGCGTCGGCCTTCAGGCGCAACTCTGGCGCGACGCCGGGGGCGGCAGGACGCCCGCCGAGCGCGTGTACGGCGTCGATAAGGTCGCCTTCGTGGTTGAACTGCGCACAGACCACCGTCACGCCGAGCTCAGCCGCGACATCCATCAAACGCGCTTCGATTTCGGCGAGGGTTGTGGTGCCGTACACCGCGGGCTCGCGCGTGCCAAGCAGATTCAGATTCGGCCCGTTCAGAACGGCGATTCTCATTGATCTTTCAATCCCTTGAGCCACCCGCCGAACTGTTCAAGGTCGGCAGGACTTCCAGGCTCGTTAGACGGGGTGGGCGGCGCCGGCGGCGCCTCCGCCTCGCTGTCGGTGGCAGAAAAGAATTGGTCGAACCGCAACATCTGCGATTGACGCGTGAATGGCTTTTGCGACGGAGTGGCACCAGCGCGAGGTGCACGGAACACGCTGTCTAGCGAAAGCTCCGACGCGGCCGGCTGCGTGGGCTTCCCCTTGATGGGCGGTTCGGCCGGACCCACCGCATTCGCGACCGCCGCGTACGCGAGCGCGACGCTCTCGTCGGCCGCTGGCGGCGCGACGTGCCCAAAGAGCGCGTCAAGCGAACCACCGGCGACCACGCGCGTGGTGGGGACGGCAAAGCTCGCGAACTCACCGGACGGTCCTGCGACGGGACTCGGAGACGCCGCCGTGGCCGCGCGCACCGCAAACGCCGCGAAAAACTCGCGCGCCGTCGGCCCGGTTGAGGGCGGCACCGTTTCATGTTCCTGAATGGCGGGAGCCGGCACCCCAATGGCTTCCGCGACATCCGCGACGTCCGCGTCGTCCGCGTCGTCCGCGTCGTCCGCGTCGTCCGCGTCGTCCGCGTCGTCCGCGTCGTCCGCGTCGTCCGCGTCGTCAGCGGTCTGCGGCGCCACCTGATCTGATGCGACGGTAGCCGTTGTCGCAAGCGTGGCGAGCTTCGCCGCGAGCCCCTCATCATTCGGCCGCGATGCGACAAGCTGCTGGTACACCACGCGCGCCTTCTCAGGAAGGCCCTGCGCGAGGTACAGCTCGGCCATCGTTTCCGTCACAAACGCCGCTGATTCGAGAACCGGCGCGCGCGCGGGCTCCATCACCGACGCCTCGTCAGCGACCGTCTTATCGTTTTCATCCGCCGGTGCTTCACCGCCTGCGGCCAGTTCCGCTGAGCCCGCATCCTCCACGGGATCGACGACGGCGTCGACAGGGACCGGCGTCAGCGACATGGCGGTCGTCGCTGCCTCGAACCCGAACGGATCCTCCGCGGCGGGGTCTGCCGGAAAATCAAAAGCGGACGCGTCCATTTCTTCGACGGCATTTTCGGGAGCGTCGCCCAAAAGCGAGGGCTCAGTAAACGGCACCGGTTCCTCGGGGGTCGCGGCCTCCGTCAAAGCGCTTTGCTCCGACTCGGCTCCAAGGGGGCGCTCACCAAACAGGGGCTCGGCAACGGGATGATCGGAAGCGGCGAGGTAGGAGACCGCCCCCCCGAACCCCCCGAACCCCGCGAAATCATCCGCGGGGAAGTCCGTATCGAGATCAACCACGGCATCCGTTGGGCCAGATCTCCGGACCATATGCGGTGCACTGGCCCACTCGTCGATCGCCGGCATGGCGATGATCGGCGTCGGCGCCAATGGTTGCCGCGGCGGCTCTGCTGAGACGTCGAGGAAGGGCAAGTCGGCGCCGGCGGCGCCGGCGGCGCCGGCGGCGCCGGCGGTGGCGCCGTGTTCAGGAGCAATCGCCTCCGGCCCGACGAGCGTATTGAGCTCCTCGAGGTACGAGAGGATCTCTTCGTTTCGCGGATCGGCATCGAGCACGCGGCGATACCAGTCGCGAGCCGCGGCATTCTCGCCGTTGGCGCGCGCAATGTCGCCGAGGTGCCGTAGTGCGATCAGGTTTTCGGGGTCGAGTTCAACGGCGGTGCGGAATGTCGCCAGGGCCTCCTCGTACCGCCCCGCGTCGAACAGCGCCTGCCCGTAGACGACGTGCCCGCTCATGTTCCCGGGCTGATCCCCCAAAAACTCGGCGCACAGCGCGATCGCCTGATCGAGGTCCCCGGCCTTGCGATACTCGTTGGCGAGTGGCGCAAAGTACCGTCGGGGGTTCTCGTCGAAGCGCTTTCGGAGTTCGTCGATTCGGCTCGCTGGGTTCATCTGCTACTGATCGTTGCGGGGGGTACGGCACATACCTGAACCGAAGTCTATGGCAAGGATGTGCGAACATACCATAGGCTGAGGAGTCAAGTCAATCAGAAGTCGAGAATCCACTTGATTTTAGCTATGTCCGCTCGGTATTTTTACGGGTTCTGTCGACTATCTGACAACCAACGCTTTTTGCAAGGGAGTACCGCCCCGTGCTGCATCAAATGCGGAGCGCCGCGAAGTACATCTGGATCATCATGGCGGTTGCCTTCATTGGCGGCTTCCTGTTGGCCGAGACTTCGGGCCTTCTGGGCCGTTCTGCTGTAACGACGTCAACCATCGTCGCGAAAGTCAACGGCACCGAAATCCCCTACCTGACGTGGGCCAACGCTTCGGCGCAAATGGCCCAGCAACAGGAACAGTCCGGTGGGCACTCGCTCACGCTCGACGAGCGCCGCCAGATCGATGACCGCGCGTTCGAACAACTTGTGACCGAAGCCCTCTTCCAGCAGGAATACGAGAAGCGTGGCATTCGCGTCACAGATGAAGAGATCGTCGACCAGGCCAAGTACAATCCGCCCGAGCAGTTCCGGTCGTCGCCGCAGCTACAGACGGAAGGCCAGTTTGACCCGGCCAAGTATCAGCGCTTCCTTGCCAGCCCGGCCGCCCGTCAACAGGGGATGCTGGCCCAGCTCGAAGGCTACTATCGCGCGGAACTGCCCAAGCAGAAGCTGCTGTCGCAGATCGGCGGTGATGTGTACGTGTCCGATGCCCGCCTCTGGGGCATCTACAAAGACGGCCATGACTCGGCAGCGGTGAGTCTCGTGAAGCTCACGCCGAACGTGACGGACGAGGCCATCAAGGCCGTGTCCGACGCCGACGCCCGCAGCTACTACAACGCCCACAAGAAGTCGTTTGAGCGCGCCGGTCGCGCAGTGCTCTCCATTGTATCCGTGTCGCGCACGCCGACTGCGGCGGACACCGTCGCGACGCGCGCACGCATTGAGGCGCTCCGCGCTGAGATCGCCAAGGGCGCCAAGTTCGAAGACGTGGCCAAGCGCGAGTCCGACGACAGTGTCTCGGGCAAGCTCGGCGGCGATTTGGGCATGGGAACCAAGGGGCGCTTTGTCAAGCCGTTTGAGGATGCCGCGGCCAAGCTCGGCGCCGGCGAGCTGTCCGCGCCGATCCTCACGCAGTTCGGCTATCACCTGCTCAAGATGGAAAAGAAGAAGGGTGACTCGACGCAGATGCGTCACATCCTCAAGACGGTCAAACAGGGCGATACTGCCGCGACGCTGACCGATCGCCGAGCGGACTCGCTGTCGAAGATGGGCGGCGGTACCGACCAGCCCGCGAAGTTCGATGCGGCTGCCAAGGCGCTTGGCTTGCTCGTGTCGAAGATTGAAGTGCGCGACGGCTCGCCGGCCACCTTTGGCGGCCAGATCGTGCCGAGTGCGAGTGCGTGGGCGTTCATGGGCGCAAAGGTCGGTGAGTCCAGCGACTTGTTCGATGACGAACACGCGTACTATCTCGTCCGCCTTGATTCACTGGTGACCGGTGGCGTGGCGGACTTTGATGCGGTGAAAGCCGACGTCAAGACGGCCGTGGCGCGTGAGCAGTCGATCGACAAGCTGATGGCCACCGCCAAGACCCTGTCGGCCGATGCGGCCACGTCCACGCTGGAAGCAGCGGCGACGAAGCACGGGCAGAAGGTGGAGACGCAGGGTGCCTTCGTGCGCACCGGTGTGGCTCCGATGCTCGGCGCCCTCAGCGAAGCAGTTGGTGTGGCCTTCACGTTGCCGGTGGGTGCCGTGTCGGGCGCGGTGCGCACCGACGGCGGTGTCTACGTGATGCGTGTGGATCGCCGCACGGACTCGTCGAAGGATGAGTGGGCCAAGCAGAAGGAAAGCCAGCGCGAACAGACGGTCCGCGGCATGCGTGAACAGAAGGTGCGCATGTTTATGGAGAGCCTGCGGAAGGCGGCCAAGATTGACGACCGTCGCAAGCAGATTCAGTCGGCGCAGCGCCGCCAGTCGTAAACATCCCCTCGGCGGCCCGGATGGCGCCTGAGGTCGACGGGAACACGAAGGGGAGCGACCTCGCGGTCGCTCCCCTTCTCTCTTATTGCCAGTCGAGGTACGAGCCGAGCCGGCTCGCGAGCCCCGCCCGTCGTGCTAGATCAAGCGCTTGGGCTCGACGGCCGGCACGCTTTCGTCACGGACGTTGGCGCTTTCCCCGCGCGGCAACGCTTCCGTACGCGGCGCATCGGTCGTCTGAATCTCGCGCTGCACGTCGTTCATGTTTTTCTTGAACTCCTTGATCCCCTTGCCGAAGGAGCCGGCGATTTCCGGGATGCGCTTCGCTCCGAAGAGCAGGAGCACCACCAGAAGGAGCAGCATCATCTCCTGCACACCCATTCCGAACATAACCGCCTCCTAGAACAGCGAACGCGCAATAAGGTACGCGATGAGGACCCCGACGAGGCTGAGCAACGAGACGTCGAGCGCGAGCGGCCCCACCCCGAACTTCAAGATAACCAGATCCAGCGAAAAGGTGCCGATCGAGGGGGTCACGGATGTCGTCAGGAACTCCTTGACCGCCCCAGACGGGAGCCATTGGCGCGCCGCCGCCTGCAACAACCCCCCGACCATGAACCCGGTGGCAAGAACCAGCGCATGAAACCCCGGCCTGTGCTTGGACGATCCCTTAGTAGCCATTGTTACGACCGCCGGTCAAGGACGAAGGAAATGGTATCCGCTAACGCCTGCTGGGCCTCGGACTCTCCCACGCCATCCAGGCTTTCTTCAGCCCGCACCGCAAACTCTTCCCCCTTCCGGCGCGCAAACTCGAGCCCCCCGCAGTCGGTCACAATCTGCACGACCTCGGCGATTTCGCCGTCGTCGGGGGTCGGATTCGCAAAAAGCGCATCGACCACGGCGCGCTGCGACGGGACCATATGCGGCAGCGCGGCAATCAACGGCAGCGTCACCTTGTGCTCGCGCAGGTCGTTCCCCGACGGCTTTCCGGTGACGGTCTCGCTCTCGGTGTAATCGATGAGGTCATCCGCGACCTGAAACGCCATGCCGATGCTCTCGCCATAGGTGCGCATTTGCTCGCGGTAGCGCGGTGCGCCGGCGAGGGCGCCCATCTCGCAGGTCGCGCCCAGCAACGACGCGGTTTTTGCGCGGATCAGCGACCAGTAGTCCTTCTCTGTAAAGCCGAGCGCGTCGTACGTCGCGAGCTGATCGAGCTCGCCAAGTGTCATGGAGTTGGACGCGTAGGTAAAGGCCCGCAGCGGCTCGAGGTCACCCTGCCGTACGAGCTCGGCGATGGCCTTCGAAAAGATGTAGTCGCCCATAAGGACGGCCACCTCGTGGCTGAACAGCGCATTGAGCGTGGGCATGCCGCGCCGCAGCACCGAGTGATCCACCGAGTCGTCATGCACGACGCTCGTGAGGTGCACCAGTTCGGCCACGGCGGCCAAGCTCACCGCGCGTTCTTCCGGGCGCCCCTCAAGGGACGCGGCCAGCAGGAGCAGCGTGGGGCGAATCATCTTCCCCTTCATCCCCTGCAAGTGGCCGTTCGCCGCCTGAATAATGGCGGAATCGGCTTGCACAATGCGCCACATCTCGGCCGGTACGCGATCAAGCAGCGTCCGGACGGGCCCCTGAATGTCGAGGAGCGCGGTGGGCAACGGGATTTGCGGGCGAGATTGGATGGTCACGAAGCGGTCTTTTCCACGGCATTGAGGCGGTCCCCGACATCGCGAAACTGGATATCGACGGCGAAGACGCGCTCGTAAAACGTTTTCGCCTCAGCGTGCTTGCCGAGGGATTCGTGAATGTAACCCAATAGATAGAGTACGCCTACCAGCCGCTCATCGCTGACGCCGGGTTCGTGGATCGCCCGCTGGAGGATCGTCACAGCCACGGCGAGCTGTTTTTTCTCGAGAAAGCACTGCCCGAGTGCCTCCAGGGTGCGCACGCGGTTCGTGGTGGCGCGCAATGCCTTTTGGAACTCTGCAATGGCTTCGTCGAGCAATCCCATTTCCTTGTACGCGACGCCGAGATCGTAGTGCGACTCGTAGTCTTCGTCCTCCACATTCTCGGCCACGCCCTGCTTGAACTTCTTGAGCATGTCATCAAAATCGGCCTGCTCGTCGCCCGATGGCTCCTCTTCGTCGACGACCATGCGCGTATTCTTGGGCGCCTCGTCCTCGCGGAGCCAGTCCCCGAGCGAGATATACTGATCGTCGTCGCTCACTGGGGCGGGCGCCGGCACCGCTTCGGGTGCCGACGGGGCCTCCGCCTGCGCGGTGTAGCGGCGCGTTGGGCGTCGTAGCGATGACCCCTCATCGACAACCGAGGGAGCCGCACGGTCGGCACCGAATGCTTCGAGTGCTCCCACGGCGCGCACATCGTCCGGCGCGATATCGAGGACGCGTTGATACACGACCCGCGACTTCTCCGCCTGCCCTTCGCGCAACAGGGCATCGCCGAGCGCTACGTAGGCCTCAACCAGCGCGGCCTTGTCGCTGACGCGGAGCGCAAACTCCACCCGTTTCTGGTGGTGCTTGACCGAGGCCGGATTCACGCGAACGATCTCGTCGGCGATCTCGCGCGCGGCATCGAGATTGCCGTCGCGCTCAAAGCCGGTGAGGGCCGCTTCGAGTTCGCGAAGTCCGCCGTCGCGATCGCCGTCATCGAGGAGCGCTTCGGCGTAGCGTCGGCGAAGTCCCCAGTTTTCTGGTTCGTCAGCGAGGCGCGCGAGCATCCCCACATCACTGGCCAACAGTGAGGTCGTGCGGCGTACGCGCGGCGGGTCTTCAAGCTCTTCGGCTTCGACGATTTTGAACGCGGTGGCGTCCGCAGGTATCGTCGGCGCGTCCAGGAACTCCATGGGCGCCGACGGCGGAGATCCCACGGCACCCGGGTTCGTCGGAGTCGTGGCCGACGGCGCAGCCAGCTCGAGGAAGTCGATCGCGTCCACGGCAGGCGTGGGCGCATCCACGAGGGGGAGACCGGTCGGCGGTGTGACGTGCGTGACGTCGAGCACTGGTAGCTCGCCTAACAATGCGAGCCCGGCCGAGGAACGCGGCGAGGTTGGCTCTTCCTTGATCGCCCCAAAATCGATCTCGCCGAACTCACGCGGCGCGAGCGGTGCGGTCTCGATCGCCGGCGGCTCGGCCAGCGATGTTGGCTCGAGTCCCAACAGGGTGGCGGACGCATCGTCCTGCGCCGCATCCATCGCCAGCGCCGTCGTTTCGACTTCAATGGATGCCGGTAGCGCCGGCGCCACGACGTCGGGGGCGGCCGCAGGCCACGCGCTCGGAGTTGTCGGTGACTCGACGATCGGCGGAGCCACTGGCGCCGGCGCTTCGGCGGCGCGTGTGGTGCGCGCATGGCGCGGCAGTGGCGCGTCGAGATCGATGAAGATCAGGTCATCGCCTTTCGCCTCGGTCAGATGCTCGGTGCCACGCGGCACGGCCTTGGGGTCGATGCCCTTCATGCGCTCGGCCGTCGCTTCGGCTTCTGCCGTACGACCATCGGCCGCGTACCGTGCGTGGAGGAGCTGCAACTGCTCCACCGCCTGTTCTTTCTTGCCCGCTTTGGTCAGGTGCTCGGCGAGCATGAGGCGGATGTCGTCCTGATCTGGAACGAGATCGGCGAACTCCTTGAGCGCGCGAAAGGCCTCTTCCATCTTGTCGGACTTCTGCATGCGGTCGGCATACTCAAGGAAGTTCGCCTTGGCATCGGCCTTGAATCCTTTGGCCGCACTGATCTTGCCGAGCTTGTAGTAGACCGAGACGCGCCCTGGGGAGGTGCGCAGAATCTTGTTGCAGAGCGCAATGGCGTTGTTGAAGAACCCGCCTTCGGAGTACAGGTCGACGGCGCGCTCGTAGAGCAGGACGCCGTCCGGTACATTGCCCTGCCGCACCAGCATGTCGCCGACGCGATTGTACAGCCCCACATCGATGTTGTCATCGTCGCCGGCATCGTAGGCGTCGAGCACTTCCCGATAAGCCGCGATGGCCTTATCGAGCTGTTTCTTCTGCTCGAAGTCTGCAGCCTTCTTTTTGAGTGCGGCGACGTTGGCCATTTCTGAGGCGGAAACAGGAGCTGGGGACAGCTGGAGAGGCCGGACTTTCCCGAAAGAAAGCTACCTTCCCAACCTCAGCTGTGACAAGCGTTTCCGCGTACCCACGACCTCACACAACGATGGTCTCCGTACCAATACGGCAACTCGCGAATGTCCTCGATTTCGTAGAGCGCGAGATCGGCGGAAAAACCGGGAGCCAGCTGGCCGGTTTTGGTCGCCAATCCGAGGGCAGCCGCCCCGTTTACGGTAGCGGCGACCACCGCCTCGGCGACGCTCATATGCAACTGGCTGACCGCGAGTGTAAGCATCAGCGGGAAGTTGACCGTGGGGGACGTTCCCGGATTGAAGTCCGAGGCGAGGGCGACGGCGGCCCCGGCGGCAATCAACGCTCGGGCTGGCGCCTGCCGGGAGCGTCCGAGGAACATCATCGTGCCTGGGAGGAGCGTGGCGACCGTCTGCGAGGCCGCCAGCGCCTTGATGCCCCCTTCGCTGATGGCGGCGAGGTGGTCGGCGCTGGTGGCCCCCAGTTCGGCGGCCAGTTCGGCAGCACCGCTCGGCTCCAGTTCGTCGGCGTGAAGTTTGAGGGCGAGGCCGTGTGCCCGGGCCGCACCCAGCACTTGGCGGCTTTCGTCGAGCGTGTAGACGCCCGGCTCGCAGAAGATGTCCGCGAACTGGGCGAGCCCTTCAGCGGCGACCCGCGGAATCATCTCATGAATCAGGAGTGCGACGTACTCGTCCCGCGTGCGCGGAGCGGCGCGGTATTCCAGCGGAATCTCGTGTGCGCCGAGGAAGGTCGGAACAATGCGAACCGGCAGGGCCTCCTGAAGACGTCGAATCACGCGGAGCGATTTGAGTTCGTCTTCGAGTGAGAGACCGTAGCCGCTTTTCAGCTCAAGCGTGGTCACGCCATGCGCGAGAATGCGGCGGATTCTGGGTGTGGCGAGTTCAAAGAGTTCGTCCTCGGGGCGCTGCCGCAGGTCGCGTACCGAGCTGTGGATGCCGCCCCCGCGCTTGGCGATCTCCATGTATCCAAGCCCGCTCGCACGGAGCTCCTGCTCTTCGTGCCGCGGCTTGCCGAAGATGCCATGCGTGTGCGAGTCGACGAGGCCCGGGGTGAGGACGCCGCGGGCGCAGTCCACGCGCTCCGCCGTTGCGTACTGCGCCTCGAGCTCGACCTGCGGTCCGACCGCGACTATGTGCTCGCCCTCTGTCGCGACCGCGCCATTGGGAATGAAACCGGCATCGGCCATTTCCGCACCGCGACGGGCGCGCGCCGGCCCCGCGCAGGTAACGACTTGGCTGGCGTTTACGAAGAGGCGTGTCATTGCTGAAAGAATCTACGAGCGGGTGCGGCAGGAGGAAGAGCGCCGCACGCGGGAGTACCGTGGCACGCCGCGCGCATTCAGGGCGCGGCGTGCATCAACAGGCCCACGGACGATTATCGGTTGCCAAACAGATCTTGGAATCGCGAGATGGTCAGCGGCGCCTGCGCCTCGCCGCGACAAGCGTAGTAGCAGCGGTCGCAGTTAATGGGTTGGTAGCCGCTGTACGTGCTCCAGTGATCATCCGATGGAAAATCGGGGCAGCGCCGCACCTTCCCCACGGGATCGATATGAATCGTGGTCTCCCCCGAGCGGCAGGGCTCGTTGAGTTCGCCACGTACCCAGCGCGGGATCTGTTGGAGGTACCAATCGGAGTTACTGACGACGCCGCGTCGCCCCCGCTTGAACGCCAGGATCTCACGCACGAGCGCATCGAGCTGTGCCAGATGCGCGGCACCCAGCGAACGCGCGGTGCTTCCATTCTTGAAGTCGGTATAGACCGACAGATTGACGCCCGCGCCCGCGGCGTCGGCGTAGCGGATGATCGGGAGAATGTCGTCGAGATTGTCGTTCTTGATGACGGTGTTAAAGCGCACCGTCATCCCGCGCGCCACCATTTGCGGGACGGTAGCGAGAATCTTGCCGGCGAGCCCCGGAATCCGGCGTGCGGCGTCGTGGCGCTCGTCGAGGTAGTCGAGCGAAATACAGAACTGTGCGAGCCCCGCATCCCAGAGCGACTGGGCACGCTCAATGGAGAGCATACCACCATGCGTAATGAGACTCAGCCACGTGCGCGGCACGGCACGATCCACTTCCGCGACGAGGTCCTCGAGGTCGCGCCGCAACAGCGGTTCGCCACCGGTAAAGGTGACCATCATCGGCCTGAAGTGGCGCGCCGCGTCGGCGAACGACTGGAGCTCACGCGCTTTTTCGGACGCGTCTGTTTTCCAGTAATCGCAGAAGCCACACTGGGCATTGCAGCGCATCGTGACTTCGAAATGCACCAGCACGGGCCGACGCGTCAGGCGAAGCCGTGCGTACCGAAAGGAGAACGGCACGATGTGCCACGGCTTGAACTTCCGAGAAAGCATCAGCCCATCGGCAAGTTGATGCCTTTGGCTTTGGCGGTCCGTTTGGCGATCTCATAGCCGGCGTCTGCATGTCGCGCGACGCCGATACCGGGGTCGTTCGTGAGCACCCGCTCGAGCCGCACGCGCATTTCGGGAGTGCCGTCGGCCACAATCACCTGCCCCGCATGCAGCGAGTTGCCGATTCCCACACCGCCGCCGTGATGGAAGCTGACCCAGGTCGCGCCACCGGCCACGTTGAGCAACGCATTGAGAATGGGCCAGTCCGCCACGGCGTCCGTGCCGTCTTTCATGGCTTCGGTCTCGCGGAAGGGCGACGCGACGGAACCGGTATCGAGGTGGTCGCGCCCAATGGCGATGGGCGCACTCACTTCGCCGTTCGCCACGAGATCGTTGATCGCCATGCCGAACTTGGCGCGGTCGCCCTGCCCGAGCCAACAGATGCGAGCGGGGAGTCCCTGAAAGTGGATCTTCTCTTTTGCTTTTTCGATCCAGGTGCGGAGGTGCGCGTCATCAGGAAACAGTTCAAGCACGAGCGCATCGAGACGCGCGATATCCTTGGGGTCGCCACTGAGCGCGGCCCAGCGAAACGGCCCCTTCCCTTCACAGAAGAGAGGACGAATGTATTCCGGCACGAAGCCGGGAATTTTAAAGGCGTCGGTGAGGCCGGCGTCCATCGCGACGGTCCGGATGTTGTTGCCGTAATCGAACGTGATCGCGCCGGCGTCCTGCATGGCACGCATGGCACGCACGTGGAGCACGGCGCTCGCGGTGGACTTCTCAACGTATCCCTTGGGATCGCTCGCGCGAAGCGTCGCGGCCTCGGCGAGCGACATGCCGACGGGGATGTAGCCCGTGAGCATGTCGTGCGCGCTGGTTTGATCGGTGACGACGTCGGGGGTCACGCCGCGCTTCACAAGCTCGGGGAGAACCTCCGCGGCATTACCCACGAGTCCGACACTCAGTGCTCGTTTGGCAACCGTCGCCTCTCGGATCCACGCGAGCGCTTCGTCGAGCGAGGCGGTCATTTTATCGCAGTAGCCGGTGTCGATACGCTTTTGAATGCGCGTGGGATCGACCTCGACGCCGAGGATGGCAGCACCCTGCATGGTGGCGGCCAACGGCTGCGCGCCGCCCATGCCACCCAACCCGGCCGTCAGTATGAACCGACCCGCCAGGGAGCCACCGAAGTGCGCGCGGGCCACGGCGCCGAAGGTTTCGTACGTGCCTTGCACGATGCCCTGCGATCCGATGTAAATCCACGACCCGGCCGTCATCTGGCCGTACATCATGAGGCCCGCACGTTCGAGTTCGCGGAAGTGATCCCAGGTGGCCCAACGGCCCACAAGATTGCTGTTGGCGATCAGCACGCGCGGTGCGTGCGCGTGGGTACGGAACACGCCGACGGGCTTTCCACTTTGCACGAGCAACGTTTCGTCCTCTTCGAGCGCGCGCAACGCGGCGACGATGGCATCGAAGCACTCCCAATTCCGCGCCGCCTTGCCGGTTCCGCCATACACCACCAGGTCGTCTGGGCGTTCGGCGACCTCGGGGTCGAGGTTGTTCATGAGCATGCGCAACGCGGCTTCCTGCGGCCATCCCTTGCAGGAAATCGCGGAGCCGCGCGGCGCGCGCACGACGCGCGGAGTGTGCGAGGAGGTGGTGGTCATGGGTCGATCTCAGAACAGGGGAACGGAGCCCGGCCAGCGCCGGCCGTGATCACGCAACGAAGTCGCCACGGGCAACGGCGCCCGCGATCGCGAGGATGTCGCCGCTCAGCACGCGATCGTCCTCGAGCGGACGCACGAGTTTGCGGACGACGTCATATGCGCGTTCGACGCCCGCGCCCGACTTGAGCGGACGACGATAATCGAGTCCCTGCGCGGCGCACATCAGTTCGATGGCCAGAATGTTCTGCACATTCCCGATAATGCGCCGCAGCTTCCACGCGGCGCCCATCGCCATTGGGACGCAATCTTCCTTGTTGCCATCGGTGGGAATGGTGTCGACGCTCGCCGGATGCGAGAGCACTTTGCACTCGCTGGCGAGCGACGCCGCCGTGACCTGCGCCATCATGAATCCGGAGTTGAGGCCGGCATCACGGGCAAGGAAAGGCGGCAAGCCTTGATTCATGTCCGGATGCACGACGCGGTCGATGCGCCGCTCGGCCATCGTCGCGAGGTTCGTCATGGCAATGGCGAGAAAGTCGAGTGCCATCGCCACGGCCTGCCCGTGAAAATTTCCGCCGCTGAGAATATCGCCGTTTTCGAAGACGAGCGGATTGTCGGTGGCGGCGTTCGCTTCGCGCCCGATGACGCCTTCGGCGAACCGAATGGCATCGAGCACCGGTCCATGCACCTGCGGCATGCACCGGAGCGCATACGCATCTTGCACACGGGGATCGCCGTGCCGGTGCGACTCGCGAATCGCACTGCCCTCGAGTAGCGAGCGCAACAGCGCGGCCGACTCCGCCTGCCCTTCTTGGCCGCGCGCATCCTGGATGCGCGGGTCAAACGCCGTTGGCGTGCCGAGCAACGCTTCGAGCGACGCGGCGCCCGCGACGTGCGCGGTGTGCCAGAGCGTGCGCGCGTCAGCCACCGCCAAGGCGGCGACGGCCGTGTGCGCCTGCGTGCCATTGATGAGGGTGATCCCTTCCTTCGGCGCGAGCGTGAGCGGCGTGAGCCCCGCTTCTGCGAGAATGGCGGCGGCTGTTCCCGTGTGGTCGCCGCGATGCAAGTCGCCTTCACCGATCAAAGAGAGTGCGAGGTGCGCGAGCGGTGCGAGATCGCCGCTCGCACCGACGGATCCCTGTTCAGGGACGGTCGGCCAGCAATCGGCGTTGAGCATCGCACAGAGCAACTCTGGCACATCGGGCCGCGCGCCCGAATAGCCTTTGGCGATGACATTGGCGCGCAACAACATCATGGCGCGCACTTCCCGCTTCGGGAGCGACGGCCCGACGCCCGAGGCGTGACTGCGCACCAGGTTCACCTGCAGCTGTGCGAGTTTGTCACGGGGAATAGCAAATTCAGAGAGTTTGCCAAATCCGGTCGTCACGCCGTACACCGCGTCGTCGCGGTCCACGATACCGGCGACCACCTGTCTCGTGGCGAGCATACGCGCGCGCGCAGCGTCGGCGAGCGCCACGCGCACGCCATCGACCGCCACGGCGCGGACGTCGGCCAGCGTGAGGGAGCGTCCGTCGAGAGCGATGGTGCGTGGCATTAGGGGATGCCCGTGCCGGATTGCCGGTAGCTGGAGCGGTTATAGTCGAACTTCAGGTCGGGCTCGGCCTTGAGCGATACAAAGAACGTAAACGCAAACGCACCGTTGGGCGCTTGCGTGAAGCCGAAGTTGGCGCGCCAGTCGTGCATGTCGCGGACGAGGGCGACCTGCTGCGAGCCGAACTCTTTGCGTTCGAGGTCGTAGTTGGTGGACCACTGCGTCGCCCACTTGGGCGTCAAGTTGAAACTCGTCCGGAACTGAATATTGGTCTGCCCCGGATAGCGGAAGACCGTGCCGCCCGCGGTGGTCTGCGTATTGGTCTGTTGCTGTGGCGGGGCGGCGAGTGCGTTCCGCACGCAGATGTCGTACTGAATCGGATTGAGATCCCTGATCGGGAGGCAAATGCGCGTGGGATCGTACTCCACGACATTACTGCCCGTGGGCGGGCGAGATTGCGAATGCGAGTACGACAGCGACATATCGAAGCCGCGCCCGTTGGGGACGTCCATTTGGCGCGAGCGCGTGCTCTGCTGGCCAGCGACGGACTGGGAGCCGGCGTTGCGGTCAGCGCTGCGGCGTCCGGCAGAATCCGCGGCGGCGCTGTCCCGAGCGGTACGAGGCTCGCCACCGAACAACCGCGTGATGTACGCGATGATGGGCGACGTCGGCCCAATGCTCATACTGGCACGCATGTTTTCGAGATACGGACTGAACTTCGCGGTGTCGCTCAGAATGCTCCCCTGAAAGAGCGAGTAGTCGAGTCCGAAATCGAATCCCGGGAGCAGATCTGAACGCACCGTCGTGCCGAATCGGTCGGTCGCAATACCGGACTTCACCTTCTTGGCCTTCTCAAAATCCCAGCTAATCGGCGTGAACGTCAACGACAGCGCTTTGATCTTCTTGGCGGCCTCGGGATGCGTAATCGCGGAGTCACCTCCCTGCTTGAGCTTGGCTTCAAGGTTCGTGGAAAACCCCAGCGTTACGCGGTTCTGCGCCAGCGAGCCCAAATAGCCGAGCGGTGATTTTCCTTGCGCCGTCAGGTAGTCCGTCGCGACGGATTTTGCGGACGCGTAGCTCCACTGTAGCTGCGTGTTGATGGAGTGGCGCAATTTTTCCACTGCGCCGATCTTCACATCGAACAACCCGAAGAACGTCGGGGAGATGCTCAGTCCGTACGACCAGCGCTTCCCTTGACTGGCCCACTTGGAGCCACTGCGCTCGGACCGCACAAACATGGGACCAGGATCAATATTCGCGAGGGCAATGGACGGCGAAATGTTCCACCGCGCGAGCCCAGGAATCTTCTTGAAGTCAATGGTCGGCATCTGGAAGTTGAGATCCAGATCCGCTGACGTCAGGTACGTGCGCTTGTAGATGCGCGTCGATCGCTTTGACGAATCCGCGGGATCGACAATGGTGCGCAACTCGGGATAGTTGTTCGCGCGATCTTGCACGCGCAACGCCAAGGAGACCGACCAGTCGAACAACTTAAACGGAGTATTAAACGCCAGCTGCGACGTCCGGGTACTGTGATCCACCTTGAGCGAGTCGAAGGTTCCATCTGAACGAGGGGAGAGCACCGTCGTGAAATCTCCCTGCGCGTCCATGTGCAGGCTCTGCGACGTGCCGAACTGCAGCGACGGCGTCCACACGAGCCACTTGGTAACGTCGATCGGCTTGGAGGTGATGTTGACGTTTGGGAACTCGCGATCCACCTGTGGCCGGCCGGGGTACTGCCGCTGCGACCCGCCCACCGCGAGCTGCATGACCCCAAAGTCCCGCTGGTAGTTGACCTGCGATCCAATCGTCGCGAGCACCGACGCGGGGTTGATCGCCGTCTGGCGCTGGATCGTCGTGCTGGTAACGTAGTTGACGTTCGCCGTCAATTTGGAGTGAATCGAAAAATCCTGCGCGTGCGTCCACGTAAACGAGGTATTCGAACTCCCGGAGCTGAGCACATGCTGCGAGACGGCGAGCCGGCCCGTCACAAAATAGTCGCGCACGAAATAACGAAACTCGCCATTCATCCGCACCCATCCGGGGTCGATGGAGGTCGCGTTCGCGGCGCTCCGCCAATCCAAGGCCAGCGACGCGTCGTAGTAATCCGAGAGCGCAAAGTAATAGCCCACGTTTTCGATATTGCGCCGGTACGTCGGGCTATTCCGCACCAACTCCGCGAAGCCAAACCGCGGGGTGAGAATCCCCGAGCGACGGCCGCTCCGCGTGTCCTGGAAAATGAATGGGAACTTCATGACCGGCACACCCATGACGTACATGGTGACGTCACGTGCCACCATCGTGTTATTCGAGATGCGCTTGAACTCGCCGACGGCAAAGTGATAGTGCAGCGTCGAGTCGTCGCACGATGTCATCGTGCCTTGCAGGCCGTAAATCGCGTTCTCTTTTTCGGCAGTGGTATCCGACGCAAAGCCACCGCGATGCGCGGTCACATTCCAGATATCGGACCCCTGCTTCGCCGCCGAGGCGAAGTCTTTCATCTTGCCGGTCTGGTCCTTGTAGTTATAGGCCAGCGAGTCGCGGATTTCGATGTCTTCCGCCTGCTGCGGGTCACGCAGGCGAATCTGATCGCCGGACGCTCGTAGCGTCGACGCGGTATCGATGTAGTCGATGGAGCGGGCCACGAGGATCGACGGCTCCCGCTGCACCGCAGAGCGCTCGCCCTCCGTGCTACGCATCGCAATGACTCGCGTCTGCGCGCCGAACGTGACGGTGTCCGCACGATACCGGATGACATTGTACCCTTTGCGCGACATCAGCCGCTCGCCCACAGAATCGGCGGGATCCCATTTGACGATTGGGACCTTCTTCAGCGAATCGCGCCGTGCCTTGGCGGAATCGAGCGCCGACAGCGGCGGCCCGGCGCGTTTGGCGGGCTTATCCACCGCCTGCTGCGCCGCCGCGCGACCGACTGTCGCGAACGCCAGCACCAAGAGGCCGAGAGCGCGCGCGACCGGTCGGCTCACGCCGCGTGCTCCCCTGGTGCCTCCGCGTCGCGCGCGGCTTGGCGCCGCTGGCGCGCCCGATACACGAACCACGACACGATGATACTCAGCTCGTACAAGCCGTACACGGGAACGAACAACACCAGCGTCGAAATAATAAGATCGCCCGGCGTGGCGATTTCGCAGATGAGGAGGAGCGCGACAAAAGCGTGGCGGCGATACTTCGACATCAGCTTCGGCGTCACAAGTCCGAGCGCGGTGAGCAGCAGCACGAGAATCGGCAGTTCGAACACGGCGCCGAACGCCAGCGACGTCGTGATGATGAACCCGTAGTACTCGCTCGCGGTGAGCAGCGGCGCGAGCATGTCGGTCTTGATCCCCTCCAGCAACTTCATCGTGATGGGGATGAACACCATATTGGCCATGGCGACGCCGCTCGCGAACAAGACCAGCGCAAACGCGAACACCGGAATCACCACGGTGCGTTCACGCTTGGTGAGCGCGGGCGACAGAAACGCCCAGACCTGGTAGAGCAGCACCGGACTCGCCATCGCCAACGCGAGCCCCACCGCGACCTGCATCAGGATGGTGAATTTCTCAACCGGATGCGTGTAGTACAACGGCTTGCCGTGCAGATACGGCTTGATGGGCGCGGCGAGCAACGCGAACACATCGATGTTGGTACACACCCACATCGACACCGCGAACGTCACAATCAACGCCAGCAGCGACTTGAAAATGCGCCAACGCAGCTCCTCGAGGTGATCGAGGAACGGCATTTCAGCGGAGGCGGTGTCTTGTTGGTCGAGAGCCACGACGGGTCCGGATCGTAGCGCGCCGGGAGGCGCGCCTACTTCAACGTCTTGAGAAAGTCAGCCGCTAGTTCGGCTTCCAGCGACTTCGGATATTTGTCCACAATCAACTGGAACAGCGTCCGCGCCTGGCGCGTCTGCCCCGCCTGACGGGATGTCATCGCGCGCTTGTAGATGGCGCGCGGGGCCTGCTCACTCTTGGGGTACTTCTCGGCCACCAGTTGATACGCCGTGTCCGCTGAGGCGAGTTTGCCTTCGAGCGCCCACGACTCCGCAATGCGGTACGCGGCGTCGGACGCGAGATCGTCGGACGGATACTGGGCGAGAAATGTCAGGAAGCCGTCGCGCGCCGCGCTGGTACGTCCGGCCTGCAACTGTTCCTTGGCCACCTGGAAGAGTTGATTAGGTCCGATCACCGGCGGTTGGGCCACCGCGGCGGCCACCGGAGCGGCCGTCGGCACACCCGGTACTGCGGCAACCGGCGCCGCTGGGACAACCACCTGCGCGGCCCGCTCTTGCTGCGCCGCCTCAAGCGAGGCGCGCATTTCCTGCAATTTCTTTTGACTCTGTCCGGTGAGTTCCTGCACCGCCAACAACTGCTGACCAAACGTGTGCATCGTCAATGAAAAGTCGCCCTGAAATCGGGCGAGAAACGCATTCACCGAGCGCAACGTGTCGCCGACCGCCCCGATCTGCCGAGCGAGCTGCCGCATCTGCTCTCGGTGCGCGGAGTCTGCGCGCACCGCCTCGGCGCGCATCACGGCAAGGTCCCCTTGGAGGACCTGCACGTCACTGCGCGTGGCAAAACATCCAGACGCCGAAAGCGCGGCGCCCACGATGAAAAGGAGACGGTGCGCGCGCCCCATTACTTGGGCGCCTTCATGGTGTCGCCACCGCTCAGGATTTCGAACTCGGCGCGGCGATTCTTGCCCCACGCGTCGTCGTTCTCGCCCTGCGCGGCGGGACGTTCCTCACCAAAGCTCACCGTCTCCACGCGCGCGTCGGCAATGCCGCGAGCCGCGAGATAGCGCTTGACGGCCGCGGCGCGCTTCTGGCCCAGCGTCAGGTTGTATTCGTCGGATCCGCGATTGTCGGTGTGCCCCGCGACGCGAATGCGCATCGTCGGGTTCGCTTCGAGAATCGGGAGCTTGGCTTCGATCGTCGCCTTCTGATCGTCGCGAATTTCGTCCTTGTCGTAGTCGAAATACACGATCTGACCAAGCGTCGCCTTGGCTTTCGCAATGGCGGCGGCATTCGCGGCGGCGTCAGCAGCGGCTTTGGCGGCCGCGGCGGCGGCGAGCTTCTTGGCTTCGGCCGCATCAGCCGAGTCCTTGTTGAACTTTGGCGCAACCGCAACCGGCGGAGCGACAGGCACCGGGGTCGGAGCCGGTTTGGCTTTGCATGCGGTCAGCGAGACGATCGCAAGCAGCAGAGCGGCTGAGGAGCGACGGGACACGAGCATCGAAGGTCTCCGGAGAGTGGGGATCTGCAGCACCTACTACTTCGCGTTGTCGAGACGCGGCGACCACGCACCTTGTCGCGCCAATCCTAGCCGCGTCAGTTGCCGTGTGCGATACGTCTCAGTGTCGAGCACCCAGAGCTGCTTCGGTCCGGAGCGCGTCGACGTAAAAACTATATGGCGACCATCAGGCGCCCACGAGGGATCTTCGTTGCGCCCCTCGCTGGTGAGCGCCTGCACGCTATGATCGCGCACATTGATAGTCATCACTTGAAACACACCGTTGATCTGCGATTGGAACGCCACGCGTCGTCCGTCCGGCGACCAATCCGGATTCGAGCGATACAACTGATCGCCAAAACCGGTCGACGTCAGCAACTCCACGTTCGTCCCGTCCGCATCAACAATATACACCTCCGGATGCCCCAAGCGATTGCTAGTGAAGGCGATACGGCGGCCGTCCGGACTGAACGAGGGGAGGGCGTCCTGTACCCCCCTCGAGATGGTCACTCGGTGGGCCGGCTCCCCGTTGAATGGGTTGACGGCAAAGATGTCCATCCCGTCCTCACCGGCGGAAAACGCGAGCGTGCTGCCGTCGGGGGAGAAGGCCGGGCTAATGTTCGAACCGGGGCGGCTGGAGACCCGCTGTGTGCGTCCGGTCACGACGTCGCGAAGGGCGATTTTCGTCCCCTCGTTGGTCATATCGCAGAAGGCGATGTAGCGCCCAGAGGGGTGCCAGGCAGGGGAAAGCCCTGTCGGGACCCCCATCGGTCGGGCATTCGCACCGTCAGAGTCCACAATCCAGAGGCCACCTCCCTGCTCTCTGGCAAACACCACGCGACTTTGCGCGATCCCCCGAGTCCCCGTCACCCACCGCTCGACTTCGTCGGCTACCCCGTGCACGGCGAGGCGCCATTCTGCACTCAGCGGCTGCGCGGGCAGCGGGAAATCTCCCACATTCGACACATTCTTGGCCACCACATCGTGCAGTGCCACGTGCAGCGAACCCGACGGCGTCACCGACGCCTGCACGACCGCATTCGCGCCGAGCTTGGCGTAGGCCGCATAGTTGAGCGCGCCACTCAATGGCTCGCCGCCCTGAGCCAAGATGGCGGTCACCCGATCGCCATTGTCGAGGTCGCGGCCTAGGATCGCTCGGACTGAGTCCGACCAAGCGCCAGCCACCGGAGCGACAAAGACTCCAGGACGCGTTCCCGGAGTGTAGGTGAGGCCGATCCGCACGCCGCTCGTGCTATCGTTTTGGGCCGTCAACTGCGTCGAACAGAGCAGAGATCCGGCAAGGAAAACAGCCGCCCGGATGCCAGCGCCCGCGGCGCATATGGCGCGGGCGGAGTGCCGTCGTCGTTTGGGGTAGGGTGCGGAAGGGGTCATCGCAGGATGCTCGGGTCGAAGCTGAAGATTACGGGGAGGGCGTCGTTGGTGAATCCAGCGGGCAACAGGCCAAATGCTTTGGCCGCCGCCTCCACCGCACCCTTCGCCTCGAGGTCGAACGCGTAGTTACCGCTACTGCTGACAAACCGAAAGCTGGCAATCGAGCCGTCTCGCCGAATAATGAAAAATGCCTCCGCGCGCAGCGCCGGATTCCCCTTCCACTGAAAATTCAAGGCAATCTGCCGCACGATATTCTGCAGATACCCCGGATACGGAAAGACGATGCCTTCCGTGTGCACGCCAACGACATCGGTCCCCTTGCCGCCGACTTCACCAGCGCCGGCCTTGGGCGGATTCTTTACCGCCTCCGGCGTGGACTTCGCGGTGACATTGGGCGTGGCGCGCGGAGCGGCCTTGCTGGGGATGGCTTTGCTCGATTTTGCCGGCGCCGCCTTGGCCTTGGTATCGGGACGAGGCGGCGTTGTGGTGGCGGGTTCCGTTGGCGCGGGCGCGTCCGACACGACGCCGGCCGCACGTTCGCCGGCTGGTGCGGCGACCAGATCCACCTTGTACACGGGCGGCATCCGAAGC
>CANIWQ010000031.1 GCA_947471365.1 Gemmatimonadota bacterium
CACACCGTGGTGACTGACACTGATAAAATCTTCGCGATGTGTGTCACTGCGGTCTTCTCGCGAAGCAGTTTGATGATTCTCTGCGACTTGGGTTTCGCCAGAAACGCTTGAAGCGATTCATGTGACCCCAAACGCCGTCCATTGTACAGTCCCTTTGCTTTCGCGATGGCGATGCCTTCCATCTGACGTTCCCTGATGTTCGTTCTTTCAATACTTGCCAAGCACGTCATCACGGACAGAACGATTTGCGCGGTGGCATTCACCGTGCCATCGTCATTCAACAGTCTGATGCCCTCTTTCTGAATGATGACTTGAATCTTGTTCTCGACGAAATACTGAATCGTGATGGTGATGTCTGCGATGTCTCGTCCCGCGCGACTGATTTCATGAAAATGGATTTCCCCGATTTCTCCCTTCGCGCAATCATTCAACAACTGTCTTCCAGCAACCCTGTCTCGAAACTTCACCATCCCTGAAATCTTGTCTTCATAGTGTCGAGAAAACGTCGTACTCCCTCCTAGAATCGCGTCTGCACGACGAAACGACTGCACCTGTCTGTCTGTCTTCTGAGACGCACTCGACACTCGTGCGTACGAAACCGTGAGTTTTGTCAATTTTTCTCCCTTTTCGACTGGTACGTCCAACGTGTTACTTGTGGGACATACTCTAAAACTAACACATGCGGGTCTGTTTGTCAACCCCGCGAAGTGCTGATAAGTATATAAATTACAATGGGTTAGAGCGTACGAGTTGATGATATTTACGGAAGGTTTCTGGTCTGAGAATCAGGCGATTTTACCGTCATTTCCAGGTATAGTCTAAAAATGATGCTATTTCTGTCCCAGTGTTCGGTGTAGTTGAGAGAACGAAAAAAGTGATAACGTCAGTTCACTTTTTCTGTTCTCACGTTTCGCCAGAATTACAACCATTATTTGTTTTATTCTTTATTATTTGATTAAGGATTTATTCTTTCGGAAACTTCGTCAAAACTTTCGTCATAATCGTCGTGTGAGCGGGTTTTACGGGTTTCTGTGAAATTGACAGACCGCTGTAAGTGTTGATTTGACAAGAGGTTGTGGGGTTCGACTAGACGTGTAACATTCATGGGAATTTGTTATTCTTTCATATCCGCAAGAATACTAGACTAGTAGGCATGCCGACTACCCCTGCCCTCAACGGACTGACCCTGGTCCGCCATCCGCTGGTCCAGCACAAGGTCACCCTTCTGCGCGACAAGGCGACTCCGACGAAGATTTTCAAGGAGCTTGTCGACGAAATTGCCATGCTCATGGCCTACGAGGCCACCATCGACCTCGCACTGGAACCGGTCGGGGTGGAAACCCCGCTTGAGCAGACGATTGGGCAACGTGTCGCCGGTAAAAAACTGACGCTCGTCCCTATCCTGCGCGCCGGGCTCGGTATGGTGGAAGGGATTCTCAAGCTCGTGCCGTCGGCGCGGGTCGGACACATTGGACTCTATCGCGATCACGACACACTCGAACCGGTTGCGTACTACTTCAAGATTCCCGGCGACGCGGCGGAGCGGGACTTTCTGTTACTCGACCCGATGCTCGCCACCGGCGGCAGCGCCGTCGCGGCCCTCGACGCACTCAAGAAAGCCGGAGCTCAGCGCATTCGCTTCATCTGTCTCGTTGCCGCGCCCGCCGGCGTTGAGCGCGTGCACGCGGCGCATCCAGACGTGCCGATCTTCTGCGCCGCGCTCGACCGTGAGCTCAACGAACGAGGCTACATCTTGCCAGGACTCGGCGACGCCGGCGATCGGTTGTTCGGCACACGCTAACCGCAGCGGGCGAACGCAATAATCCAAAGCGGTTGGAGCTGCGTGCGACCTCGCGCATTTCTGCTCGCAATCACGTATACTTGTTTGCAATCACGTGCGCATGCATATTCTTGGCGCACATGCTGTTCGGTTCGCCGGTGGTTCGCCCTGCAACTCGCTCATGCTGATCAACCTGCTGCCGGACTTTTTGGAAGTTCTTCAGAGCACCGACGCAGTCGCGGCATACCACCGCTACTTCGAGGCGCACCGAGCGACGCTCGAAGCGTATTGGCACAACTATGTGATTGATCCGTCAGGGCAGCATTTCGAGGACGTCGTCGCAGACACGGTCCGGGCCAGTCGCGACGACCTCCACGCAATGCTCGCCCGAACGGATATCGTCGCCCTCGCGCGCAACGCCGAGGAACAGTGCCGACAGTTGTTTGAGGTCGATAGCCACATCGACGTCGTCTTGATGGTCGGCGTTGGGGCGGCAAACGCCGGAGAACTCGTCGTCAACGGACGGGGCGTCGCGTTCGTCTGCCTCGAACATTTCACTGGCGTCAACAACCCCAGCACCCACGCCCTCGGACTCGACCCCGAGCTGTTGCCGATGTGGCTGGCGCACGAAATCGCGCACTGCGTGCGCTACACCTCGCCACAGAGCCGGAGCGAGTTGCGACACCTCGTCGGCGCGGCTGGCGGATACTACTCCTATTGGGAAACCGGCCGCGACGCCACGCTTCGCGAGTTGCTGGTCAACGAAGGCCTCGCCGTTCAGGCCGCTCGTCGCTTCAGCCCAGGCCACGCCCCGTGGGAGTATTTTGGATATCAGCGCAAACAGTACGCGCGCATCCGTGAACTGGAAGCCGTCTTGTCCCGTGCCGTCACGGACGACTTGGACCGCACCGGCCTTGGGCTCCGCCTGCGTTATCTCTCGGGTGGTATGAGCGACGAAGCCCGCACCGTGCAGCGCTATGTCCTGCCGGAGCGCGCCGGGTACTTCTTAGGCGCACGCATGGTCGAAGACGCCATTGCCGAGAAGGGGCTCGCGTGGGCGCTCCGCGCTGGCGCACACGAACTGCTCGACGTCCCAGACTCCGCGGCACGCACCGCGTAGAGGCGGTGGGCTACTTGCCCACACAGAACGTCGAAAACACGCGCGCAAAAACCTCTTCCACGTCCACGGCGCCAATGAGTTCATCCAGCGCGTGAACCGCCGCGCGCACATACACCGCAGCGACAGGTGCCGGAAGTGTTGCGCCAGACCAAGCGGCGCGAAACGCCAAAAGCTCGTCACGGGCGTGTGTGAGTGCCGCACGGTGCCGTGCCCGCGTGACCACCGGTGTGTCCGCAGCCAGCGTGCCGACGGACGACGCAACCGCCGCCGTAATCGCAGCAAGCAACGCCGTGAGGCCGTCTCCCGTGACGGCACTCACCACCGACAAATCAGAGCTGCCGGCTATTTCGTTACTGTTTGATACTAAATCACCCTTCGTCAGCACGGACACCACCGGTGCGTCGGTGTGTGACCGAATGATCGTTGTGGTCGTTGCCAATCCGCTGCGTGTGTCCGCACACGCCAATACGACGTGCGCCTGCGCGAGGTATCGCGTACTGACCTGAATCCCGAGTCGTTCGACTGGGTCTTCACTGTCACGGAGCCCGGCGGTATCCACTAACCGGAGCGGCCACGGGTCGTGCTCGAGGAGCACCTCAACAGCATCGCGCGTGGTACCAGGCACTTCACTGACGATTACGCGCGCCTCGCCTATTAGCGCGTTGAGCAACGACGACTTTCCAGCGTTCGGCGCACCCGCCAACACCACCATCGCGCCCTCCCGTCCGAGGACGGCGGCGGGCACGGTCGCCAACAGCGTCTCGAGCCGACCAAGCACCAGTTCGCACGCCGCGTCAACGCGTGCGCGCGGCAAGGCGCCGGCGTCTTCTTCCGGAAAATCAATATCAAACGCCAACAACGCATCGAGAGTCAACAGTTCGTCGCGCAACGCCACGAGATGCGTACTCAGGGCCCCGTGGAGCTGGGAGATGGCTGTGCGATGCTGCGCACGGGATCGCGCGTCAATCAGGTCAGCCACCGCCTCCGCGCGCACGAGGTCCATTTTCCCGTTGAGCACCGCACGTTCCGTGAACTCGCCGGGCTCGGCGGGCCGCGCACCCGCATGCACGAGGGCGGCGAGTACCGCCGCTGGCACAAACGTCCCGCCATGCGTCCCGAACTCAACAACCGTTTCGCCCGTGTAGGACCGGGGACCGGGAAAGACCGTCACCATCGCGTCGTCGAGGACTTCACCGCGCTCGGGATCACGCACCGTGCAGCGGGTCGCGCACCGCGGCGTCTCCGGCCAGGGCGCCGCAATCTGACGCGCAATCTCTTCGGCCCGTGGCCCACTCACTCGCACCGTGGCAATCGCGCCGCGGCCCGGCGCGCTCGCAATCGCCGCGATGGTGTCGCCCCGGATGAGCGCGCCGAGCGGCGCGCTCATCGGAGCGGCATCAGCTCTTGGCCGCCTTCGCCCGTTCATTGGCGATCAGCCACTGCTGCGGCAGCGCCGCAAGATTCTGAATGAAGTAGTACAAGCTGAGCCCGCCCGCCGAGTTGATCAGCGCCATGGTCAAAATGGCGGGGAACATCCACGCCATCATCTTGGCCTGCGGATTCGGGGGCGCATTGCGCATGCCAATCCACGAGAGCACCGCCATCGACGCGCCCATCGCCAACGGCAGAATGTAGAGCGGATCGTGGAGCGAGATGTCTGGCAGCCACAAGAAACTCACGCCGCGAAACTCAATGGTGTTCTGAAACACAAAGAACAGCGCCATCAGCACCGGCATTGGAATCAGCGCGGGTAAACAGCCTGCGAGCGGGCTGAACGGACTCATCCCATGATCTTTGTACACTCGCATGATTTCCTGCTGCTGCTTCTGCGGATCGCTCTTGAACTTGGCTTGTACGTCCTGCAGTTCCGGCTGAAGGCGCTGCATCTTGATGCTCGAGCGCATCGCCGACTGGTTGAGCGGCCACATAATGAGCCGAACCGACACGCCAAAGATGACGAGCACCCAACCGTAATCGAGACGCACCGTGCGCTTCATCCACAGCAGCATGCGCATGACGATGGTCGAGAACGGCTGCACCACGGGCTGCAAAAACCCACCGTACGGATTCGCCGTCTCAAAATCACGCCCCATCTTCACGAGGCGCGGCCACGATTGCGGCCCAGCGTACATCTCAAAATCGGCCTTGCCACCGTCCAGCGAGAGCACAACTTCTGCGCGGCCATGTGTCGCCTGCTTCCGGGTGCGCGCCCCCCCTTCCAGATGCGCTTCAGCAATCGGCTTTCCATTGACGGGCGTCAGAAGGCCAACCATGAAGTATTTATTTTTTGCCACCGCCCACGACAACGGGCCTGGCTCCAGTTTCTTTTCGCCTGAATCGAGCTTGGTGAATGCGGTGCCGCGCGCGCCTTGAGTGACCGGCTTGACGGAGTACGCCAGCAGTGTCGCATCGCCCACACTGTCCGCTTCCTGCGTATCGAAGCCCCGGGGAAGATCAACCACAAGGAAAGCAGGGCCCGTCGTTCCCGTCACCGTAACGCCAACACGCGAGATGTACGCGCGCTCAATCGTTGACGGAAACTGATAGCGAACCTGGAGCGCCATGGCCCCGTGGGTCGCCGCAAAAGTCAGCGTGGAGTCAGCCCCGGCAGTTCCGCGAGTCGCCGTGAACGTGGCGGCATCAAACCGTACGGTGTCGCTCGCCATAATGACGCGGTACCGCAGCATCGGCTCGGCGCCATGACGAAGCGTGACCGCGGGACGTGCCGCACCCTTCGCTCGCCCTGTGTTGAGCGCCGGATAGCTGTCCAGTTGTACCGTGAGCGGGGCCGCGCCAACCGTGCTGAATGACATCACGGCGAGTGGTGCGTGCACCAACAATGTCTCGGCCGCCGTGGCAGGGAGGGTGGCGGCGGTTGCCGCGCCTGGGACTGCCGTCGGTTCGGCGTTCGGAACCGCTGCGGTGGCCGACGTCGCCGACGCGCTGGCGTGGGATGAAGCCGCGGCGCCCGTCGCGGTTGAATCCGCAACGGTGGTCGAAACGGCGGGAGCTGGTGGGGTTGGCATCAGGAGCGGCGTGACCGCCACCACAACACCGGTCAACAGCAAGGCGAGAACGAAACGCTTTTCCATCTAGCGATTCACACGAAGGTTAGGGAACCGGATCAAATCCGCCGGCACGAAATGGATGACACCGCGCAATGCGCCGTGCCGCAAGCCAACTGCCGCGCCACGCACCATACTTTTCGAGCGCCTCAATCGCATACGCAGAACAACTTGGAAAATACCGACACGACGGCGGAAGCAGTGGTGATAATGCCACTTGATACGCGCGCACACACCAGATGAACACGTGTCGCATCACGACGTCTCGCGCACTTCAAGAGTTTCCCGGACGCGGCGCGTGGCGTCACGTAACCGGTCGAAGCTTGCGCCGTACGCCGACGGCGCCGCCCGCACCACCACATCGAGGGATGGAAGAAACGGCAACAGCTCGCGTCGGACTAGCTCTCTCAGGCGTCGCTTGACGAGATTGCGTTCAACCGACGAGTGTGAATGCTTCGGGACGATCACCCCCACTCGGGCATGACGCAGAAGGGAAGCGAGATACCGAACCTCGATTACTCCGGTTCGGATCCGCTTCCCTTTCAGCCGCACGGCGTCGAGCTGTGCAGCACGCGTCAGCCGGGCTGCACGAGGCAGCCGGGCGCGATCAGACGCCGGCGTACTTAGACGGGAGCTTAACGGTCAAGCGCTTGCGCCCCTTCTTGCGACGGCGGCTCAATACGTCCCGGCCCCACTTGTCTTCCATCCGCGTACGAAAACCATGCGTCTTGAGACGACGCGTATTGCGCGGACGATAGGTCGGCTTACCCATGCAAACTCCAAAAGAAAACTGTGCGCGATTCTGATATGATTCAGACGGCTAAACCTAGTTCGTTACTAGAGATAGGTCAAGTCCGGCACTTCTGGCTTGCACTCTCGAATGTTGACTTATCCACATCGCTGGGGTAGGTTCGCTCCCCCACCCAAGGCACCACCCTGCGACACCACGAATGACCCTCACTGCCGCCGAAGTCTGGTCTCGACTGCTCGATCGGGCAAAAACCGAACTCCCGGCACATGTCGTGGAGACTTGGTTGATTCCCCTGGAACCAGCCCTGTATGCCGGCTCGCAGCTGACGCTGACGGCTCCGGACCAATGGTCCGTCGAGTGGAACGAAACAAAGCACAGCGCCCTCCTCGAAAGCTATGGCCCGATTTGTATCGGAGAGCCTGTAAAGATCGTTCTCAAGGTCCAGCAGGAGCGCATCACGCGCCAGCAAATGGACCTTTTTGTACCGCAATCTGGCGCCACCATAACGCCACCAAGGCGCGACAATAACGTCGTTTTGAGTGTTTTGAGCGATCGGTATACTTTCTCAAACTTTGTGGTTGGACGCTCCAACGAACTAGCCACCGCTGCTGCCACGTCCGTCGCAAGCGCCCCGGGAAAGAGCTATAACCCGCTCTTCATTCACGGCGCCACGGGGCTCGGCAAAACCCACTTGATGCAGGCAATTGCGCACGAAATCCTCACGCGCAGTCCCAATACCCGCGTCATGTACATCAGCACCGAGCAGTTCACCAACGACGTTATCACCTCTATCAGCCGGCGATCCATGCCGGACTTCCGTCGGCGATATCGCGAATCCGACCTGCTCCTCGTCGACGATGTGCAGTTCCTCGGCGGCAAAGAAGCCACGCAGGAAGAGTTCTTTCACACGTTTAATGCGGTCTATGAGGCTGGTCGCCAGATCGTCCTGACGAGTGATCGGCCCCCCTCTGAAATTCAACGCCTCGAAGCCCGCCTCGTGTCACGCTTCGAGTGGGGAATGGTCGCCGACGTTATTCAGCCGGACCTTGAGCACCGGATCGCCATTCTGCGAGAGAAATCGCAGGCGGAGCACCTTGAGCAGACCATTCCGGACGATGTCCTGCACTTCATCGCCGACAACGTGCGCGCCAATGTACGAGAGCTTGAGGGTGCCATCATCAAGTTGCTCGCCTTTGCCTCACTCAAGCGACGCGTGGTCACGGTCGAACTCGCCCGTGAGGCCCTTCGCGACAAGCTGAAAGCAAACGATGATGCGCCGCCGAGGAGTTCGCGGCATGATCGTATGCGCACGGTCCAGCAGCGGGTCGCCGCGGAGTGGGGGGTCACTATCGAGGGACTCCAGTCCAAAACCAGAACCAAGACCCTCACGGTACCTCGGCAAGTGGCCATGTTCCTCTCCCGCGAGCTTCTGGGGATGCAACTGGTCGAGATCGGCCTGGCCTTTGGGGGAAGAGACCACTCAACCGTCATCCATAGCATTGATCGGGTTGGAGAGGAAATGCGGTCCGATACAGACTTTCGGAGTCGTGTGGAAAAGGTGAGGGAAACTCTGCGTCGTGAACATTGACCACCGGTTGTAGGAAGGCCGCCGAGGCCCCATCCATGCTATCCCCGGCTGCCCCCGAAGTTTCCACGGTGTGTTCACATCACCTGACAGAAGAGAAGTTCAAGTAAAACAACGACTTGTATTGCTTTTCAACTTTCCACACCTTACTACTTCTACTGCGAGAGTTGGAGACTCCTTAATCAGTAAAAGATAGAGCGAGTCAGTGTCCACACTTTCAGGGCCTTGGTCGCGTATGCGCTTTACAATTTCGCGGGAAAAACTTCAGGAAGGGCTCGCTGCGGTCGCTTCCGCAGTCCCCTCCAAAACCACGTTGCCTGTTCTTGCGAACTTGCTCGTGCAGACGACCGAGAAAGGCATCCGGATTTCCGGTACTGATCTCGATATTGCCGTCAGCACAGAAGTGACCGCGGACGTGGAGGCGGCGGGCGCCATTACGATTCCGGCACGAAAGCTGTCGGAGATCGCGCGTGAACTCCCGCCCGCGCCAGTCAAAATTACCGCGTCTGGTGATCAGCGAATCACCCTCGAGTGCGGGCGCTCGCGCTTCAAACTGCTCGGACTCCCCAAGAGTGAGTTTCCGAGCTTCCCGGCGGTGCATTTTGACAAAGCCATGCGCATTCCGTCGGGCGAACTTCAAAAACTGATCCAACATACGGCCTTCGCCGCAAGCACAGAAGAAAGCCGGCCGATTCTCAATGGTGTGCTCTGGGAGCTACGCCCGGAGTACATGCGCATGGTCGCCACAAACGGACATCGTCTGGCGAAAATGGAAGTGCCAGGACGGACCGCCGGCACGACCAGCGATCTCATTATTCCGCCAAAGGCGCTTGAGCAAATTAGGCGCCGCTTTCCTGCGGAAGAGGAACTGGAAGTTGCGCAGGGAGAAAACCACCTCGGCTTCCGCTCGCCATTTACCTCGGTGTACACCCGCCTGATCGAAGGCCCGTACCCGAGCTACGATCAGGTGATTCCAAAGGACAACGACAAGTACGCGATTCTCGACAAGGGCGCTTTTGCCAGCGCACTGAAGCGAATGTCTGTTGTCGCGTCAGACCAGACGCACCGGATTCGCCTGTCGTTCAATGCAGCGATGGTGAAGTTCAGCGTCAGCACGCCCGACCTCGGCGACGCACAGGACGAAATGCCCGTGCGGTTTGTCGGCGATCCACTCGATATTGGCTTTAATGCGGCGTATCTCCTTGAGATTCTTCGCTATATGCCGACCGACGAAGTGCGCATGACCTTCAAGGCACCAGAGCGTGCGGCAACGATCGAACCGGAAGGCTGGTCCGATCCCACCAAGTACCTCTGTCTGTTGATGCCGTTGCGCCTGGTGGACTAACTCCGTCGGGCGAGCGGCAAATAGTATCAGTTTGATACTATTTTAGGGTGCGGTGAATCCGAGTGACGGTCGTTTGGCGCACGCGTTGCATCCGACGCGTGCCGCCGAACCGCAGCTCGAGAACCCCGGTCCCTTCTGCCGTGATCACGGCGCCGGTGGCGGCAGACACCCGAAAGGTCATCTGTGAATTCCCCGCACCATCGGCAGCGACTTCCTCGCCCCACTGATCGCCACGGCCCGTGAGCGTGAGATGCTGGTCGCGCGTGATGACCAAAACGACAGCTGCTGCAACGGATTCGGTTTGCGTGACACGGTATGAACGAACGGAGTTCAGGCGCAATGGAATTCCATCGCGGCACTGCACCATCGTTGCCGTATCTTGCCACACGGTTCCGATCCGCAACGTATCGGGGAGGCGGAACCACAAGTCGCGTGTGCTGTAAATCGCAGCGGCTACAGTAGCAGCAGGCGCGGGTGCCATACAGCTCGGGGCCGGTGAAGCCAAGCGAACGCTCGCGGGCGTACGGGCGTCACCCGAGAACGTGACCGGGAGCGCGCCTGAGGAAAACAGAGCCGTCGTGTTGCCCATCCGCGTCGCAAAAACAGCGACACGACCACTAAACCGACCGGCCGTAACCCCACGCCAGAGTACCTCGGTATGTGCCGAGATGCTGTCGGTTCGCGCCACGGTGTCTTGGAAAACATGGAGGACCGACGTTGCGTCAATGACGAATGTGATCGAGTCATCGTTCGCACGCGGCGTCCACCATTCGGCGTGCGCGCCAAGCGGTGGCTTTGCCGGCGTCGGCGCCGGCGACCGAAGCACTTGCTCTGGAACAGGCGGACGACAGGCGCTGACACCAGCAACGACTGCGAGCACCAAAGCGCCGACGAGCGAGCGGAGGAATGAAGGCGCGCGCATAAAACGAGGTGGGGTGAATCCCTCGGCCTGTAAGCCGGGTTCTGTCGGCGTCAATACAACGCCGGACGGTCATTTCTCTCGGAGTACGGTCGCCCGTACCCTCTAGCAGCCTACCCGCGGCGTCTGGATCGCAGAGGACTGCTGCTCGCCGCCTATTCGGCCTTGCTCCCGCTGGGGTTTGCCGTGCCGTCCGTGTTACCACGAACGCGGTGGGCTCTTACCCCACCGTTTCACCCTTACCCACCGAAGTGGGCGGTCTAATTTCTGTGGCACTGTCCGTCACCTCTCACGAGGTGCCCAGGCGTTACCTGGCAACGTGTCCATGGAGCCCGGACTTTCCTCGGCGCAGAAATCCAACCTCTGCGACGCGACCGTCCGGCCGAAGGAATCCCCGTCTGTAAGGTAGTCGCTCTTGGGGCGATCTGCACGGGCGACAGCACAAACAATGCGACGAGGCACAAAAAAGGGCGGTGTGACGCTCGGGCGCGGCGTGATGCTTGGGCGTGACATGTGGGTGACGAGGCGTGTGAACCGTTGGCGCGACCCCACCCTGACCACCGCACCCTGGAGGAAAGCCATGACACACCGCGCCTCACCATCCATTGCTCCTGTCGCGACAATGCTGGAACCGCACGAACGTCCGCGCGTCGACGCCGCCGGCGCTGGCCTGTATCGCACGATCCATCGCGAGCGCGTCGATGAGATTGTGCGGGATCTTCGAGAGCGGCGCGTGAGCGCGGTGCTCCTGTCGGTCGCACGATGCGTACACGAGGAGCCCGCGCGAGTGGAAGCGATGGTACGAGAATTTCCGCGCATTCCTGCCGTCGCCCTCCTGTCATCACACACTGGCCAGCGCAACGCCGAGGCGATTCTGGTGATGGGAAACTGCGGCGTGCGTTCGCTCGTCGATGCACGGGAACCCGCGGGATGGGCGCAGCTTCGGGCGTTGCTTGGAGCGGAGGCGTCGCGAGACGTGGACCGCACCACGCTCGCGATTTTGCGCGAAGACCTTGTAGCGGTTTCCAGTGATTGCTGGCGTTTCTTTGAGGCGCTGTTTGAGGCTGGCGCGCAGGTGTCGACCGTTCGTCAACTCTCGGCCAGTCTCGGTGTTTTGCCGTCGACGCTCATGAGTCGTTTTTTTCGAGCGCGGCTTCCGGCACCGAAGCGCTATCTCGCGTATACGCGACTGATTCGCGCGGCGCGCTTGTTCGAAAACACCGGCCTCTCGGTCGCCGATGTCGCAAACCATCTCGACTATTCGTCACCGCAAAGTTTTGGACGACACGTCCGCACCTTGTTGCACCTCACCGCCAGCGAGTTTCGCGCGCGCTATACCGGAGACACCATGTCCGAGCGTTTTCGTGCCGATCTCGTGCTTCCGTATCTGGAGCGGCTACAGACCCTTCGCCCGCTGGCGGTTCGCGCGACCGTGCGAGGCGTCGGAGCCTCACGCGTCATGCCTGCCGCCGCTTAGGATGCGGAGGATTCCGGCATGCGCGCGACAATTGCGGCGGCGCCCGCCAAGGCGATGGCAATCACCCCGCTGGCGGCGATCGCCTCACGCCCGCCTTCTTCGCGGTCCACGACGGCGAGCACCCCGAGCACCGTAGCGCCGGCAGCCCGCACGGCGTCGATGGCCTTGAGCGCCGATCCGCCCGTCGTGATAACATCCTCAATGACCACCACGCGGTCGGTCGGCTTGAAGGGCCCTTCAATAAGCTTGCCTGTGCCGTGTGTTTTCGCTTCCTTCCGAACCGTGAACGCGCGGATCGGATGTCCCGCGAGGGCGCTCGCATACGCAATCGCGTAGCTCACGGGATCGGCTCCAAGGGTCAAGCCGCCGATCGCATCCGGCGACCACCCCGCGTCGTGAATAGCAGCGAGCGCCAACGGACCTATTGTGGCGAGGCCGTCCGGACTCATCGTGGTGAGGCGTGCATCGATGTACAACGATGACTGGCGGCCGGAGGCCAGAGTGAAGTTGCCGCGGCGCGCCGAGCGTTCGGCCAGGAAGGCGAGGAGTTGTTCGTGAGGCGTCATGGTGCAGGAAGTAAGGAGCGGAGGAGGGGCGCGTCAATGTGTCGACGGATTATTGCCGGGAGGCGTTGAGGTGAGTCTGCGGTTTCGGTTGCGCGCTTCTACGGTCGCACTGGGCACGGTGTTTGTCAGCGTCTTCATCGTACTGGTGATCGCGGACCGCTACGTGCGGCAGGCGGGCTGGCCAATGCGTTTGGCCTTGTGGGCTACGCTCCTGGTGGCCGTGATTGCGATTCTCGTTGGACTGGTTTTCGAGCGCCGGCAGGCCCGGAGCATTGCGGAGCGATCAGCCGAACTCGAGCAACTTTCGGCAGAGCTGTATCGGGCCAACCGCGCCAAATCTGAATTTCTTGCCAATGTGTCACACGAACTGCGCACGCCACTGGCGGCCATCGTTGGCTTTGTAGATCTCTTGCGCGAGGGCGCATACGGAGAGCTCAGCGCGCGCCAGACGGGGCCAGTTGAGCGTATTGAGTCGTCGGCGAATCACCTGCGCGAGCTCGTGGAGCAGGTGCTGGATTTGGCGAAGATGGCGGCTGGACGACTTGACGTGCATCGCGAACTGATAAAACTGCGCCCCTTTGTGATTGACGTGGCCGCTGAGGTGGAGCCACTGATTACCAAGAAAGGGCTCGCGTTTTCTATCGCGGTGCCGTCGACACTTCCGCGCATTGCGACCGATCCCACCCACCTGCGGCAGATTCTAGTGAACCTGCTTGGCAACGCGATCAAGTTCACGGCGCAGGGAAGTATCACGATGCGCGCCGCATTCGTTCCGGAGGGGCAGGTGACAGCGTTCGCCGCCGCCGCCCATGCCCGTCCACTGCTCGCGGCAGGGGGCAACTGGGTGGCGCTGCAGGTTATCGACACGGGGCCCGGGATCGATGAAAAGGATCTGGAGCGCGTGTTTGAAGAGTTTGAGCAGGTGAACGCAGGGCCACGCGGCGATTCTATGAGGCGCGGAACAGGGCTTGGCCTTTCGATCTCGCGACGTCTCGCCCGACTGCTCGACGGGGACATCACCCTCGAGAGTCAACTCGGAAAAGGAACTGTTTTCACGTTGTGGGTACCCGCCGACTCACCACCGCCGGAAAAACAGCTTAGTTCTTTCCCCGAAATAACCCCTTCATCCGCGACATAAAGCCACCCCCGTCCTCAGCCTTGCCGCCGTCGGCGAGGGATAGCTCGAGGGCCTTGGCGAAGGCCAGAACGTCGGCAAAGCGATCCGTGGGTGCCTTCCCCAGTCCACGCATGACGGCCTGTTCAACGGCGGGCGAGAACTGGACACCAGGCTTCGCCTTATTGAGCGCAATTGGCGGTTGCGAGAGCAGTTGCGTGAACATCTCGCGCGGCGTCTTGGCGGTGTACGGCAGGGCGCCCGTGAGCAGTAAATACGCGATTGTTGCGAGGCTGTATTGGTCGGCGGCGGGCGTCACCACTTCTCCAGACAGCGCTTCTGGCGCAACGTACATCAGGGTGCCGACGAAAAATCCAGCGCGCGTCAGGCGGTCGTCTGCCGTGGCGTCGGTGGAGGTCGCAATACCAAAGTCCAGCAACTTGACGATGCGGGTTGCTGGGTCATACATGAGATTCTCTGGCTTCAAATCCCGATGGACGATGCCGCTACTGTGAGCGGCGTACACCGCATCGGCGATCTGCAGAATGATTGCCGACACTTCGTCGGCGGGAATGGGGGCGTGGCGCTTGGCGTATCCCTCAAGGATCTCGCCCGGTGCCCATTCGATGGCCAGAAAATGGAGTCCTTCGGCGGACTGTCCAGTTTCGAGTGTTCGTACCACATTTTGGTGTTGGACGCGGGTGCCATATGAGGCCTCGCGGAGAAAACGGGCGACCGCGGTCTTATCTTGACGAAGTCGCTCGCGCAAAACCTTGACGGCGCACTCACCAAACGTGGGATGGGTGGCACGGTAAACCGTGGCCGTGCCCCCCTCACCGACTCGGTCGAGAAGGGCATAACCCGCCAATGTTGTGCCTACAAGGGGATCACGCGCCACGCGGGCGAACCTAACTGGCGGTGCGGGGACTGGCAAGCGAAACGACCGAGCGACTTTCGGGTACGTGTAAGACTGAGCGGGGCCAACGACATTTTAGGGGACGTCATGATGCCAACACAGGCCGGCCGCGCAGTGGCCGTTGCGGCAACCATTCTGATTATTGCTGCCTGTCGCGGGGGGACCCCCGCGAGCGCACCGGGGCGCGGCCCAACTCCAGCGGCTGCGCCAGAGGCGGCCGCGCGCCGTGCCACGCCAGCTGGCCCAGAGTTTGATCAGCCCAAGCTGTATCAAGACATGGGCTTCTTGGCCAGGGGCGCGCCAATGCCATTTATCGGCACCATCTCCTTTCTTGCTGCGCCCAGCAAAGACTCAACCCACACATTGTTCGCCGTCTCGATGACCAATGCCGCACTTACTTTTGCCCGTGAAAACGACCGTTTTCGGGCTGGCTACAGCATCAGCATTGCAGTCAAGGACGGGGGCGCGACCGTCGCGCAGAGCGAAGCGCATGAATCCGTGTTGGTCGCGAGCTACAAGGAAACCTCTCGAATCGATGAAAGCATCATCTATCAGGATTTGCTCACGGTAAAACCGGGGCGCTATGCGCTCAGTGTGACGGTGCGTGATGACGGAAGCTCGCGATCGGCCACAGAAGAAGTCGCGTTGATCGTGCCAACACTCGGCGTGGGAGCGGGCACCATCTCGACGCCCATCGCTTTCACACGCGTGTCGCCGCGGCTCTCCTTGGACTCACTCCCCCGCCTCGTCGCGAATCCGCAATCCGCGGCCGTGTTTGGGCGGGATAGTGTCATTGGCGTCTATGTCGAAGCGTACGACAACGGGGCACAAGCGCGGCTCCCCTTGAACGTGACGGTCACGGCTGACCGTGGCTCGCGCCTGTTTTCTGACACCATCTCCCTTCCCCGCCGTGGCTCGCTCTACAGCGGCGTTGTGTATCTCGCGGCGTCCCGCGTGGGCATTGGTCCGGCAACGGTCGCGTTTTCGCGTCCTGGAGCGGCGGACAGCGTCAAGGCGGTCGTGTTCATTTCGTTTGGTGACGACCTGCCGGTCGCGTCCTATCAGGATATGGTCGACTATCTCCGGTGGTTTGCGAACCCCATTCGACTCAAGTCGCTTCGCGATACGGCTCCTGAGATGCGGGCGGGGGCTTGGATGGCCTTTCTCAAGGCCAGTGCATCTGCGGTGGCGGGCAACGATCCGCTGCGCGACTACTTCCGTCGCTTACTTGACGCGAATGCCCGGTTCCACGAAGAAGGGTCGCCGGGCTGGAAAACAGATCGCGGCAAGGTTTTGCTGGGCCTGGGAGACCCAGATGCTGTGTTTGAGCAGCAGCCGAGAGCTGGTGACTTGGGCCAGCGCGGCCGAACGCAAATCTGGGAGTACCGTGGCCTCAATGTGCAGCTGACGTTCTACGACCAGAGCGGTTTTGGCCGGTGGCGCCTGACGAACAGCAGTGAGCTTGAGTTTACCGCGGCATGGCGCCGACGCGTGCAGTAGCGCCGCTCTGGCGCGAACTCGCGCGCAAGGCGCTGCATCTGGCGACGGGCGCGGTGCCCGTCGCGTACGCGCTCGGTGTTTCACGTGCGCTTCTGTTGGGCCTTCTGGGGTCGGCCTGTGGCTTCGCACTCTTGGTGGAATGGGCTCGGCGGGTACATACGCCGAGCCGCGATATCTTCCGCCGCCTGTTCGGATCACTGCTACGGCCAAACGAGCACGACGACGTGACCGGTGCTACGTGGTTGGCGCTCTCCTGCGTAGCCGCCCTGGTATTTCTTCCCCGCTCTGCGGCCGTTGCGGCACTGTGGGCTGCCACCGCCGGCGATGCCGCCGCTGCGATCACGGGCGTTGCGTGGCGAACCTGGCGTGGCGCCTCGGTGCAGGGTCGAACGATCGTCGGTTCTACCACCCTGACTCTCGTGAGCGCCGCAGGCGTCATGTCCCTGACGGGCGTTTCTCCCATTGTCGCGCTCTTGGTAGGGCTCGCCGCCGCCGCCGCTGAGCGCGTATCAGGGCGCCTCGACGACAATGTGGTCATTGCCGCCGTTACGGCTGGTTCATTTATCGTACTGACCTGAGACAGCAAAACCGACGGACGTCTCCCCCGCTCCCATCGCGCGCTTTATCGCGCGCTTTATCGCGGGATGGGTGGTCAAGGACCGCCGCGATGACCAACTTCCAGTTATGTCAGCACCTACCGGTCCCCGTCTGTTTCTCATCGACGGCTATGCGCTCATTTACCGTTCGTTCTTCGCGCTCGGCGCGCAACCGCTTCATAACAGTCGCGGCGAAAACACGTCGATTGCACGCGGGGCGAGTGATTTTCTCAAGCGCCTCATAGAAAAACACAAACCCGAATATCTCGGGTGGGTACACGACGCCGGTCTTTCATTTCGACACGAGCGGTACCCCGCCTACAAAGCCACGCGTGAACGGCTCGAGCCAGCGATGCAGGCCGATTTTGACACCGGCGTTGAGCGGATCACGCAAATTCTTAACGCGTATCACATTCCGGTGTTGTCGCTCGAGCACTATGAAGCCGATGACGTTATTGGTACCCTCGCGCGGCAGGCGGCGGCCCAAGGACTCAATACAGTTGTGGTCTCAGGAGACAAAGACTTCGTCCAGCTGATCGACGAACACATCTGGATTTTGAATCCGTGGCACGGGCGTCCTGGTTTCACGAGCGAAAAATGGTACGACCTCGCAAGCGCGCCAGAACGACTCGGCGTGCCACCCCACTTGGTGACGGACTATCTCGCGCTCCTCGGCGACAGCTCCGACAACGTGCCGGGCGTCAAAGGCATTGGTGAAAAAGGCGCGCATGCGCTGATCGAGAAATGGGGACCACTCGAGGCAATTCTGGCGCACACGGACGAAGTGGAACCCACCCGTTCGCGCAACGCGCTCAAAGAATTCGGTGCGAATGGCATCTTGTCGAAAGAATTAGTAACAATTAGGGACGATTTAGCGATGACGCTCGATCTCACGGCGCTTACGCTGACGGTGCCCGATTGGAATCGACTTCGTGAACTGTTTGTGGAACTCGAATTTCGCGGTGCGGCACAAGACGCGGCGGTACAGGCCGGCGCGCCGGCGGTCGCCGCCGGTGCGGACGCTGGGGATCGTGCGGCGGGGTCGTTGGCGACGAGTGCCCCGCCCGCCCCGCCGGTGGAGAAGCACTATCGCGTGATCGACACGGTCGCTGGGGTAAACGAACTCATCGCCCGGGCCCGTCAAGTTCCGTTCATCGCGATCGACACGGAGACTGTGCTCGATGCCGGTGCTCCACCCATTATCACGCCGCTGCGCGCGAATCTCGTCGGCCTGTCCGTCGCGGTGGCAGCGGGCGAATCCTATTATCTCCCCTTTGCGCACCGCGATCGCGCACCCGCGCAAGGCGATCTCGCGCTTGGCGCGTCACCCAAGAGCACCGAAGCCCCAGGCTCGAGCATTGCGGCTCGCGCCATCGCCGAAGGCGCTGCGCCAGCGCGGAACCTTCCGTCGATACTGGGAGACGAGATGGCGCCGCTTCGGGCGCTCCTCGCCGATAGCTCCGTGCGCAAGACAGCACATAACGCCAAGTACGACCTCTTGGTTCTCCGTCGCACCGGCGTTCCGGTGGGCGGACTTGATTTTGATTCAATGCTGGCGAGCTACGTTGTAGATCCGGGCCGTCGGTCCAATGCCATCGACGCACTGGCCATTGAGTTTTTACAAATTCCCATGACCGGATTCGACGAACTCACCGGCAAGGGGAAAACACAAATCCCATTTGACGAAGTGCCAGTCGCGACCGCGGCGGAGTATTCGTGCGCCGACGCCGATATCGCCCTTCGGCTTCGCCTACTACTCGAACCGCGGCTCGATGTGGTCGAGGCCACTCCCTTGATGCGTGACGTGGAGCTGCCGCTGATTGAAGTGCTTGCGGAGATGGAATGGCACGGCATTGCGATTGATGTGCCGTGGTTTCACTCACTCAAAACGCGTTTTGCGAAAGAGCGCCAGGCGGTTGAGCAGCAGATCTACGCGGCGTCTGGCGAAGAATTCAACATCAACTCCAATAAACAGCTCGGCGTGATCCTCTTCGGAAAACTCGGACTTCCGGTGAGAAAGAAAACCACCACGGGCCCCAGCACCGACGCATCGGTCTTGCAGGAACTCGCGGACGAAGGACATGTGTTGCCAGCGCTGATGATGGAATATCGCGAGCTGGCCAAACTCGAAAGCACATACCTCGATACGCTGCCGGCGCTCGTGAATCCGCGGGACGGTCGTCTCCATACGTCCTATAGCCAAACCGTCGCAAGTACGGGGCGGCTCGCCTCCAGTGACCCGAACCTACAAAACATTCCCATTCGCCGGCAGCTCGGAAAAGAGATTCGCAAAGGGTTTATTCCGGTGCCCGGCTGGACCATGCTTGCGGCGGATTATTCACAGATTGAGCTCCGACTGCTCGCACACCTGTCGCATGACCCGGCGTTTGTCGAGGCCTTCAACGCAGGCGGCGATATCCACCGGCAAACCGGTGCGATCATCTTCGGCGTGCCACTCGAATCGGTCACTTCCGAGATGCGCGCGCGCGCCAAGACAATCAATTTCGCGACGATTTACGGCCAGGGCGCGTTCGCGCTCTCTCGACAGCTGAAAGTGGAACACGCAGAAGCCAAGGCATTTATTGAGACGTACTTCGAGCGCTTTGCCGGGATTCGGAAATTTCTGGACGAGACGGTCGCACAGGCCAAGACGCGGGGATACGTCGAGACGATCTTCAAGCGTCGGCGCTACATCCCAGAGCTGCAGGATCGCAATTTCAATATTCGGGCTTTCGGCGAGCGAACCGCGCAAAACTCTCCGATTCAGGGGTCCGCCGCGGATCTTATTAAGGTGGCGATGATTCGTATCCATCACGCCCTGATCGCCAAGAAATTAAGTGGCCGGATGTTGCTACAGGTGCACGATGAACTGGTGTTTGAGTGCCCGGGCGACGAACTTGAAACCCTGAAGGCGCTTGTGGAGCACGAAATGACCACGGCCGTCGCGCTGGACGTGCCGCTGGTGGTAGACATTGGGACGGGGCCCAACTGGCTGGAAACAAAACGCTAGGGTCGCTGGATGTCGCGCCCTCTTGCAGAGTGCGATGAATTGCGCGAAACGACAGTCGCATGGCGCTCGTGAAACCAGTCCACTTGTCATGTAACTCGTTGCAGTGTTTATGGTTATAGAACAACAGGCAATGCGGCCTTGAGCTTGCCGTTATAGAAAAACAGTAACCAGGCGGCCGCTTCAACCGTCTTGGGATCGTGGGGGCTGTTCTGACCCTTCTTTCGCGTTACCGTTGACCGGATGCGTATGGGTGCTCAGAAGCGCGGGTTCACACTGATCGAACTGCTAATCGTGGTCGTGATCATCGGCATTCTTGCCGCGATCGCAATCCCGAAATTTCAGAACACGAAGGGCAAGGCTAACGCCGCTGCCCTGAAGTCTGATCTGCGCAATCTGTCGGCGGCCGAAGAAGCGTACTTCTACGACAACGACGTCTACACATCGGCCGCGAGCAATCTGACCTTTCAGACATCGCCGGGCGTCGTGCTGACAATCACCAACGCCACGGCCTCTGGGTGGAGCGCGAAGGCCACGCACCCTGCGTCCTTCCCCTACACCTGCGCGATTTATTTCGGCAACGTTGCCGCTCAGGCGCCAGCCACCGTCGAAGGGTTGATCGGCTGCCAGTAAGCCGGCGTCAACCCGATGCGTTGCCAGCCCCGGAATGGCGTGAGTTCAAGAACCGCCGAGAGGGGATGATACACGCGATGTCGGGTGGTCTTTGGTTGCACCGTCACATCTGGAAGGGTCGCCCGATGGCGCACCTGGTTTCGACAGATCGCGGTGCGCTCGAACGCTATGGGATGGCGCGGGGTTTAAACCCTGCGCGCCTGCAGTTCAAACCGCTCCGTGACCCTCGGAGCGAGGAGCGTCGCGACGCATGGCATTGGGATCTCGTTGGTCCTTGGCTACCACCAGTCACGGACACACCATGAAGCGCGTGGCCTTCCTTTGGGTATTCATCGCGGCCTGCGCAGACCGTAAGACTCCGAACATCACACCTGAGTCACCGTCGGTCGGCCCATCTGCGATCACGAGTAACAGCAGTGCCGTATCGCCGATGGCGACCCGCGTGTGGGATGATGCGCTGGGCCCACTCGTCGTGACTCCCGCCATTGATGGGTCACAAACACTGGCATTTGTTCGCGACACGGCCGCAGGCACCGAAGTCGTGGTCGATCTATTTTCGCACGACGAGCGCACAGCGACTGGGACATTGCAGATTGGGCCGGCGATTGGCGGCTGCAACTGGCTTCGACAAACACGATTGCTTTCAGGGCCGAAAACAGAATCCCCTACGGTGTGGTCCCTCGCGCTCGCGCCGGGAACGGCGACCGCACTCGGCGTTACGGCCGTCGCAGATCTCGCACCGAAAGATTCGAGTGCTTTGATCGTTCGCATCAACAAGCTCGTGAGTGCCCTGCCAGACGACTCAACCTCAGCCCCCTTTCGCGGACTTCCCGTGACGGTTCGGGACGCGTGGCAAGTGCAGTTGCCTGGCGGAACAACCGTGATCGCAGCCATCGCCACCCGTGCGCTCAATGTCGAATCCAATCCGCGGGCAGATGTGGTGACACTATTGGCCGAGTCGGAGGGGACGGCGAAGAGCACGGCATCGTGGCGGACGGTGTTTACGCGACGAGATGCTGGGCCCGAGGAGACCGTGAGTGGGGCGGATCTTCTCGCGGCGCTTGTCTTGGCTGATGGGCGCCCGATCTTTGTTTTTGTGCGAGAAACGGATCGTGGGCCGCACATCGAGTTTGTCGAGCGCCAGTCGCCAGGCGACTGGCGACTGCGCTGGACAACGACATCCTTGCCCTGCGTGCGCTGACCGCTACTCGCGGTGTGCACCAAGCGCGACTGGGGCAACCGCACGTCCTCGCGCGACCGCCAAGACCACCAACGTAAATACGTACGGCGTGGCTAGGGAGATGGAATATGGTATCGGCCATGCCATTGCTTGCGCGAGAAACTGCAGGGCCCCTGCGGCGCCAAACAGCAACACGGCGCCAGCAACACCGAGTGGCGTCCACCGCCCCAGTGCCACGATCGCGATGGCGATAAATCCTCGCCCAGCCGACATGCCCTCAAGAAAGGTTCCCGCCTGAGCGAGCACGAGTGTGGCACCACTCAGGCCACCCATCGCACCGCCAAACAGGAGCGCGAGCCACTGAACCCGAGACACAGAAATCCCGGCGGCGGCGGCGGCCGATGGTTTTTCTCCAACCGCACGGAGTGCAAGACCGTCCGCCGTGCGATACAACCACCACGCGAGGATCGGAAACAAAAGGTAAAGCGGGTAGGTCATCACCGGCTGTGCAAATAGCGCACGGCCAACAACAGGCAACGACGACAATCCTGGAATGACCATCGGCGCAAAGGTTGGCGTCGTGAGTGCCGCACCGACACTACCGTACATGGTTTGATACAACGCACCCGTGGTGCCGAGCGCCAACATACTGATGGCGGTCCCCGTGATTATCTGGTCGGCGCGAAGCACCAACACAAAAACCGCAAAAAGAGTCGCCAGCAAGATGCCCGCCAAGAGGGCGCCCGCCACACCGAAAATGGCGCCACCATGTCCAGCGAACACGAGGGCGCCATAGGCCCCCGCAATAATAGACCCCTCGAGTCCAATGTTGATGATGCCAGCGCGTTCCACGACAAGCTCACCGAGCGCGGCATACGCCAACGGCGTGGCCACCCGCACAACGGCTTCGGCAAATGCACTGGTCGCGCTCACGGGGCCGCTTCCTGTCGGCGCGCCCGTAATCGATCAACGGCCAGCACGCCCAGAATAGCAAGCGCCTCAAGAATCGAGGCGAACTGCGAGGGCACCCCGGCATCGCGTTGCATCGCCGCCGCGCCTGCTTCAAGAGCGCCAAAGAACACCCCAGCGCCGATGACCGCCACGGGGTGAAGTCGGGCGAGGAGCGCAACGGCTATCGCACTATACCCATATCCGGGAGAGATTCGCTCGAACAACGTATACGTGACCCCCGTCACTTCGACGGCACCAGCACCGCCGGCAATCGCACCGCTCGCGATAAAAGCGAGGAACGATACCCGCGCGGTGTCTACCGCACCGGCGCTGGCCGCCGCCGCGGCGCCCGCGCCGGTGATGCGAATACGAAACCCAGCCGCCGTGCGCGCAAAGACGTACCACAACGCGAGGCCCAGCAGTACGGCGAGAATGAATCCGACATGCAACCGCTGGCCATCAAACACAAACGGAAGGCGCGCTACCATTGGCAGCGTGGCCGACTGCGGATACACATGCGTTGGTTCTTGCAGTGGTCCGTGTACCAGATAGCTCACTCCATACAGCGCAATGAAATTTAGCATCAGCGTGCTAATCACTTCGAGCACACCAAATCGTCGCCGAAGCTCAGCGGCCACTGCTGCCCACACGCCACCAGCAACAACGCCAGTCGTCAGCGCCACGAGGAGTGAGACGGGCCCCGGCAACACCGCAGCGGTGGCAAGCGCCACAGCTCCACCGGCGCTCGCGCCTGCGATAAACTGACCCTCGGCGCCAATGTTCAGAACACCCGCACGAAACGCGAGCGTCACCGATAAGCCGAGCAGGATCAATGGCGTCGCTCGCACGAGCGTGGCGGAGAGCAACGCGTAACGGCTCCCCAGAGAGCCAATCCATAAGGCGGAAAGCGCCGTGCGCAGATCCGCACCGGCGCTTACAAGGACGACGACCGCAACCAACAACAGCGCACCGGCAACGGCTCCTACCGGAAGGGCCTCACGCCAAGCGCGTGCGCGACTCACGTGATCCCGACCATCGCGCGGCCGATCGCTTCCATCTCAACTGGAACCTCTCGCACCTCCCCCGCGTGACAGACCAGCATCCGCTCGGCGAGTGTGAGTAGCTCATCGAGATCACTCGAGTACACAATCACGGCGCAGCCAGAGTCCTGAGCAGAACGAATACGATCCAGAACGAACGCCGCCGCCCGGATATCGAGGCCGCGTGTTGGGTTTTCCACCACAAGAAGTTGAGGCGATCCCCGGAGTTCGCGTCCCAGTACGAACTTCTGTTGGTTTCCACCAGATAACGCACCGATCGTCGCACTGTCCGTCGGCCGCACATCATATTCTGCGATAATGGCGACGGCTTCGGATTCGAGTTCGCGCCACGGCATATGCCCGCGAAAATGACGGGCATCGTGCAACGCGACATTCTCAGCTGGTGACATCGTGGGCACGATCGCGTCGCGCAGCCGATCTTCGGGGACAAAACCAATACGTGACGGCAACGTGACCGTGCCGCTTGATGGCGCACGACGTCCCGCCAGAATCCGAAGCAAATCAAACTGACCGGCCCCTTCGATCCCAGCGACACCGAGAATCTCTCCCGCACACACCGCCACGGTGGCCTCACGAAGTCGTAGAACACCACGGGCATCTTTCATACTGACGCGACGGAGTTCGACAACCGGTGCGTCCGTCCGCATTCCCCGCGGCGACCGACGCGCGGATCCGACGCGCGGGCCGCGCGCGTCACCAAGAAGTGCCGTGACCACAGAGGCTTCCGTGACCTCACTCACAGCTGACTGAAGCACCGTGCGGCCGTGGCGTAGCACGGTCACATCATCTGCCAGCGTCAACGCCTCGCGTAGTTTGTGGGTGATCAGGATTCCCGTTCCCCCGCCGGCGACGAACTCGCGCAACCAACCGTAGAGTTCCGCACTTTCTCGTGGTGAGAGCACCGCCGTCGGTTCGTCGAGAATGAGCACGCGCGCATTCCGTGCGAGCGCTTTCACGATCTCAAGACGTTGTTGCGCTCCCACTGAGAGATCGGCGACTCGCGCGGTCGGATCAAGAACCAAACCCGTCTGTGTCCCGATCTTTCTGACCCGCTCCGCTGCGCGCGCCGGTGTGTAGCCACCCCAAAACCCACGATCGCCAAGCGCCACGTTCTCGGCAACCGTGAGTGCGGGAACGAGGGTGAAGTGCTGATGCACCATTCCAATGCCGACTGCGATAGCGTCCGCGCTACTCGACCATTCACGGTTCGTGCCGGCAAGAGCCACCACACCGTCATCGGCACGCAATTCTCCAAACGCAATGCGCATGAGCGTACTCTTCCCCGCGCCATTTTCGCCAAGCAGTGCATGTATGGTGCCTGGCTGCACGTGCAACTCGGCGCCGTCGAGCGCGAGTGTGCGTCCGAAGCGTTTCGAAACCCCGCGCAGTGACAGCGCGGGGTCGCTCACAGGCCAGTGGGCGCGGGGAGGAAGTTCCACGGAACGCCGAACTGCGACGACACATGTGCGGCCAGTGCCTGTACGCCAAGGGTTTCGGTGGCGTAGTGACCCGCATAAATGATCACGAGCCCCCGTTCCTCGGCGTCCACCGCGCTCCAGTGCGGCCCCTCGCCAGTGATCAGCGTGTCGATGCCACGCGCGACGGCTTCGGCCACCGTATCGGCGTTCGCTCCCGCGCCAGAGCAAATCGCCCAGCGCGACGAATGGCGGTTGGGTGCAAACGGGCTCGCAAGGGCGTCGCCACCATGCATTTTGGAGAACTGCCGTACGCGGTCGAGAAGCGCCGCAGTCGTAAGCGCACAGGCTCCGCTCACACCACAGTGAATCGTCTGATAACGCGCGAATGGCGCTGTTGGCTCAAGGCCAATGGCTTCCGCGAGCAACCGTGAGTTGCCCAGCGTTTCGTGCGCGTCGAGCGGTAGGTGTGAAGCGTACAGCGCGATATCGTGATCAAACAGCAACCGCAGGCGCGCATGCATGGGCCCCGTGATGGGCCGCAGCCCGCCCCAGAAAAGACCATGATGTACCAGCAGTAAGTTTGCATCCGCGGCAGCAGCAGCGCGGATGGTTCGCTCCGAGCAGTCCACGGCGGCCGCAATGCGGACCACCGGACCACGGTGCTCGACCTGCACGCCGTTCAATGCCGGCGGATAGTCTGGGGTCTCGTGCGTGCGGAGCAGGGTATCGAGGTGATCCGCAATCGCGTGCAGGGCGATTGGCGTCATCGTCCCGCCGGAAGAGAAAAGTGGCCCGCGAGCATCGTCGCGCGCACGGAATCGACCATGGAGATTGCCCTGGCCGAGAGGAGCGATGCGGTCGCAGGGTTCGGAACCCAGCGAACGACAGCGCTGCGTGTGTTGAATTGGATGACCCGGGCCTGGAATGTTTTGGCTTTGACTTCGCGGGCAACCGTGATGAAGGCGTGCGGTAAATCGATCACGACACTACCGAGGGTCACACGAGGAGCCACTTCGTTTTGATTAGAATTGGAGCCGACGACATAGACACTCTTTGAGTCTCGAGCCGCCTGAAACACTCCGAGCCCTGCAGCATCGGCGTTCTGAAAAATGACGTCGACTCCCCTGCCGATCTGCGCGAGCGCCTGTTCCTTGCCAGCGGCGGCGTCATCCCAATTTCCGATAAACGCTGTGATGACGGTGGCCCTTGGCTTCACGGCGTGGACCCCAGCCCTAAATGCAAGAAAGCTGGCCTTCACTGGGGGGAGCTCCGTTCCACCAAGGCACCCGACGATATCACTCTTACTTACCGAAGCGGCGATCATGCCCGCAAGGAACGACGGTTCGTCAAAAGAGAACGACATCGACGCGAGGTTCTTTCCCATGGAGATGCCACCCGTCGTCACGTAAATCGTGTTGGGATATTCAGGACTGACGCGTGCCGCGGCTTCCTGAAACTCAAAGCCGTGCCCGAACACCAAGGAATAGCCGCTCGCGCCATACTGCCGAAAGTTTTCATCAAACTCAGCGGGAGTCTTGGTCTGGATATGGCTGACCTGTGCGCCAAGGCTGTCCTTGATTCGCATAAGGCCAGCGTATGCTGCGCTATTCCACGACTGATCCGTGATGGGCCCAGGAGTCAAAAGGGCCACCCGAAAGGCGACTCCCCGCTCCGATCCGGCACAACCGCCGAAAATCATGAGCGCCATGGTGCCCAATAAAAAACCCAGGGATTTCGTCATTTTATCCTTACTATATACAGGCATTTACGCATTGTTCGGAAACAAATGTTTGAAACGAGGCGCAGCGAAGAGCTGTGAAAAAGTTTGGGGATATCTACGGTTTTGAGACGACTCGGCTTTACTGGTTTGCTTTCGCGAGCTGGCTTGCACTACGAGCCGATACATCCGCCATTCGTACGGTTCCGTTGATTATCGCGCCCTCGAGTACGACAATCGATTTCGTCTCGATGTCGCCATTCACGATCGCACTGGCCTGCAGTTC
>CANIWQ010000032.1 GCA_947471365.1 Gemmatimonadota bacterium
AGAGCAGACCGGTGAACGGACAGCCCGCGGCGCGCATCGCGGCGAGTGTGGGAAGGAAGACGCGCTCCACCGTGTCGTCGGCCACCGCGGCGGTCGCAAGCGATACGGGGGCATACGCGCCCATGCCGCCTGTGTTGGGGCCCGTATCGGCTTCACCAATCCGCTTGTGATCCTGCGCGGCGATCATTGGCAGCACGTGCGTGCCGTCGGTGAGCGCGAACACCGAAATCTCCTCGCCACTCATGAACTCCTCGACGAGTACTTCGTGTCCGGCTTCGCCGAACGCATTCCCCTCGAGCATCATCGTGATTGCCGACTCCGCATCTGCCACCGTCTCGGCGACGATCACCCCTTTGCCAGCGGCGAGCCCAGACGCCTTGACCACCACCGGCGCGCCGAGGCGACGCACTTCGGCTTTGGCTTCCGCCGCGTTGGTGAAGGTGCGGGCGCTGGCTGTGGGAATGCCCGCGGCCAGCATCAACTCTTTGGCGAAGCGCTTGGATGTTTCAATTCGCGCTGCGGCCGCCGTGGGTCCAAAGACAGGCAGGCCGAGCGTACGAAAATGATCGACAATCCCCGCTTCGAGCGGCGCTTCCGGCCCGACAATCGTGAGCGACACCTGCTCACGCCGTGCGAGTGCCGCGAGGGCGGCCACGTCGGTGGCTTTGATCGGTTCACAGCGCCCGAGTTCACCGATCCCCGGATTCCCCGGGGCGGCGATGATCTCGCACTGCGGGTCGTCATGGCGGAACCGCCACGCGAGCGCGTGCTCGCGCCCGCCGCCACCGACGACCAAGATCTTCATCGACGACCGCCCTTGAAGGCGTCGTCAAAGGCATCTTTGGCGCGGTCCAACACGTCGCCGAGTTTACCGACTGCGGCTCGCGCCTGGTCGCCATAGTACTGCGCGGCTTCGTTCACGTCGTGCCGCACGTCGTCGGCGGGCTTGGCGTCACTGCGGCGCGCGTACTCGCCGGCCATGACTTTGTCGTACGCGCCCGACTCAATCCAGCGCTGCAACTCACCGGCGCGCACCGTGTGGAACGGATGATCGCGGAAGACGGTGTTGATAATCTGCCAGACGCGGTCCACCACATCGCCCTGCGTCTCGTATTCCTTGGCCTGCGCAATAAAGGCGTCGAGGTCAATTGGATCGCCGTGCGCAGGGCCGCCCGCCAGTTTCAGGAACGTCATCATGACGGTGCGCGCGTCCTGCACGACAACGAGTGCGCCACGGTCCGAACTGAGTTCGCTCTTCCGGTACCATTCAAAGAGCGCCATCTGAATGGGGAAGAGCACGGCCGCGGCCACCATCGGCAGCGACGAGAGGCCGACCGTCATGATGATGAGCGCTACCGTCCGGTACAGCACATGCCCGCTCACGATGTGTGCCACTTCGTGCGCGATGATCACCCGCTGCTCGTCTTCTGTCAGCAGTTCAATGACCGCCGAGTTGATGACGATGAACGGTTTGTCAAAACCAATCGCCGCAGCATTGATGACCGGCGACTGCGTGACGTACAGCTGCGGCCGTTCGGGGTAGTCGAAGGTGGCGAGCACCTCGGTGAGCAAGCGGTCGAGCGTGGGGCGCTGTGTGGGCCCCACGCGTACCGCGTTGGCCAGGAAGAGCTGGCGCAGTCCACGCTCCCCAAAGAACGACGCAATCTTGCGGATGACTTCGTCGAACGCGGGAATGGAACGCAGCGTGTTCAGCGCGGCGCGGTCGGCCGGGTGCTCCCACGTTTGCGAGGCGATGTCAGTCAGGATTTTGCGGTCGGGCATTGGAAGCTCCTCGCGGAGATGAAACCGGCGGTGTCGGGGCGGTCAGACACCCGTACGGGTGCGGACCTCAGAAAGTGCCAATCAGATGCCCCGAAACGCCTGTTCCAAGTCTTCCAGCAGGTCCTGCACGTCCTCAATGCCGCACGAGAGGCGCACAAGCCCTTCCGTGACGCCGAGCTGCTGGCGGCGCGCTGGCTCCACCGAGGCGTGGGTCATGGAGGCGGGATGGCTGATGAGCGACTCCACACCACCCAGCGACTCCGCGAGGCTGAACACGCGCACACGCGTGAGCACAGTGTTGGCATTTTCCTTGGAGCCCGTCTCCACCGAGATCATGCCGCCAAAGCCAGTCATCTGCTTTTTGGCCAGTTCGTGCTGCGCGTGCGAGGTGAGGCCGGGATAAAAGACGCGTTCGTCGCCCATGCGCTGAGCGAGCATCGCGGCAATCTCTCGGCCGTTGGCATCGCTCTGGCGGACGCGCAGGGCGAGCGTCTTCGTGCCGCGGAGCGCGAGCCACGAGTCCATAGGGCCCGGCACGGCGCCAGCGGAGTTGGCAATGAACTGAATGCGCGCGGCGAGGTCGTCGTCGTTGAGCACGCAGATACCGCCAATCATGTCGCTGTGGCCGTTCAGGTATTTCGTCGTCGAGTGATACACAATGTCTGCGCCGAGTGCGAGCGGCTGCTGCAGCACCGGTGAGGCGAAGGTGTTGTCGACGATCATCAGCGCGCCGCTCGGCTTGATGACGCTCGCGGCTTCTGCGAGATCGGTAAGGCGCATCAGCGGATTCGTCGGCGTTTCGAGCAGCACGGCGACGGTGTTCTTCTTGATCGCGTCGGCAATCTTCTGCACGTCGCGCGTGTCCACAAACGAGAAGCTCAGGCCGAAGTTCGTGAGAATTTTGTCCATCAGGCGGTAGGTGCCGCCGTAGACGTTCTCACCCACCACAATGTGGTCGCCGGACTTGAAGAGCTTCATGAGGGAATCGAGACAGCCCATGCCGCTCGAGAACGCAAAGCCGTGCTTGGCGCCTTCGAGAGCGGCCACGTTGCGCTCGAGCGCTTCACGCGTGGGGTTCTTCCCCCGCGCATACTCATAGCCCTTGTTCTGCCCGAGCCCTTCCTGGACATAGGTAGACGTCTGGACGATGGCTGGCATAATCGCGCCAGTGGTCGGATCGGGGCGCTGGCCCGCGTGAATGGCGCGGGTGGCAAAGCGGTACTTGAAGTCGTCGTCGAAGGCGCGGGTCACGAGGCAGTACCCTGAGTGAGAAGGATGCGAGAAATCTATTCCGCCGGAGCGCGGAATGGGCGGGGCGGGCTGACGCGCGTGTGGCCGCGGCTGCGCCGCCGTTCAACCGGCGACGATCGTGATGTCGGTGGGTTGTTTGTACACCGACAGCCGGCTCTCACACCACCGCCGAACCTCGGCTTCACTGACCTCACCAACGATCTCTACCCCCACGTCGTGCTCGCGCGACGGCTCGGGAATGGCGTACACCCGCGCGGACCGCACACCGGCGAGTTCACAGAGCGCTTGCTCGATTTCGCGCGGATACACGTTGAACCCGTTGCGCGTGAACATCGGCTTGATGAGCCCCTCGAACGTCACCGTGCCGTTAGCGTGACGAATGCCACGATCTCCGCTGCCGAGCCATCCGTTGCGCACCTGCAGTCCCTTGTCACCGTCGTGCAGGTAGCCTGCAAACACCGTGGGTCCGCGAACGCAGATCTCACCGGCTGTGCCATCGGGTAGTGGTGCATTCGTCACGTGGTCACGTACCGTCACGTCGCAGCCCGGGAATGGCACCCCCAGCGCGCCGCGCTGGTTCGGCCGGTCAGGGGGATTGAACAAGCAGACGGGCGACGACTCTGTGAGTCCGTACCCCTGCCGCAGTTCGACCCCCGTGGCGTCAAACCATCGATCCTGCAGCGTCACGGAAAGCGGCGCGCCACCGCAGATGCAGAGGCGTAGCATGTCAAAACCCGCCGCGCCCCCTTTGCGCTCAATCGCCGCCAGCACGCCAGCGAACACCGCAGGCACCCCCACAAACTCGGTGATCCCGGCCGACCGCATGAGATCGACCGCGGTGAGCGGATTGAACTTTGCCATCGTCGTCACCCGCCCGCCGGAGAGCATCGGCGCCATCGCGGTGACGGTCAGGCCAAAGAGATGCGCAAAGGGGAGTACCGCGAGGCAGTGTCCCTGTGGCGTCATCTGCGCGGCTTCCACTGTTTGTCGCGCATTGGCCAGCAGGTTGCGGTGCGTGAGCACCGCCCCGAGCGGCGTGCCCGCCATCGCCGAGGTGTACACAATGGCGCATTCTTCATCGCGGCCGGGCGTGTCGGTGTCGACGGTGAGATCGATCCCAAAATGCGAGCCGAGGTCCACGTCGGTGGTGCCGTCGGGCGTCACGATGCGCGCCGCGCGCGGCGCCTCGTCGAGAAGCACATGCGTCACCGACGGCGCCAACCGCTTGGCCAGTGGCGCCACCGTGAACACCGCGCCCACGTTGGCGTCGGCAAGTTGAAAGGCGATTTCAGCAGGGGCGGCCAGCGGGTTGATCAACACCGCGCCTCGCCCGTCACTCGCGGCCAGTGCCGTGAGGAACTGCGGCCCGCTCGGGAGTAGCAGTGCGCTCCGACGGCCAGCAAGGGCGCGCACCAGCGGGGCGCTCCGTTGCAGGAGCGTAAAGCCAGCGGCCACAAGCTGTGGCGCGGAGAGGCCGTCAATTGAGCCGCCGCCAGCGGCGGCAGCGAGCGGTAGCAGGGTCATGCGGCGGGGTGAGTGGCCGATGGCAAGCTACCCGCGGGACACCCCTCCGCCAACCGTGGGCGTTGTCGCTCCCGCTCGCGTTCCGGTAGCTTTATCACAATGACAGACCCTCGACTGATGATCTCCGTGTCCGGTATTCGTGGCCGCGTGGGCCACGGACTCTCGCCGGAAGTGGTCGCACGCTACGCGGCGGCCTTTGGTGCCTGGGCCGTGGCGCAAGGTGGTTCACGCGCGGTGGTGCTTGGCCGCGATAGCCGCGTCTCCGGGCCTCTGTTCCATACCATCGCGCGCGCAGCGCTCGAATCCGTGGGCGCCGACGTGATTGACCTCGGCCTCACCACCACCCCCACCATTCAGATGGCGGTGGAGCATCACCACGCGGCGGGCGGGCTCGGGATTACCGCGAGTCACAATCCCATCGAATGGAATGCGCTCAAGTTCATCGGCGCGTCGGGGCTCTTTCTGTCGGCTACCGAAGGGGCACAAATGCGCGCGCTCGTCGAGAGCGGCGTGCCCTACGTCGAATGGAATCAGCTCGGAAAAACAACCTTCGACGGCGACGCGATCAAGCGCCACCTCGATGCCATTCTCAAACTGCCGTTCATCAACGTGCAGGCCATTCGCGCACGCGGATTCCGCGTGGCGTACGACGCCTGCCGCGGTGCCGGTGGCGCCGTGATTCCGCACCTGCTCGAGTTGCTCGGCTGCGAAGTACACGAGATTAACATCGAAACGGACGGGCGCTTTCCGCGGCCCCCCGAGCCAATTCCAGAAAATCTGGGCGATCTCGAAAAGCTCGTGCAGCAAACGGGCGCGCAGGTGGGCTTTGCTACCGATCCGGACGTCGACCGTTTGGCGCTCGTCTCCGACGCGGGCACGGCTATCGGCGAAGACTACACACTTGCACTCGCGTGCCGTGTCGTCTTGCGACACCGCAAGGGAAATGTGGTCACCAATCTCTCCACCTCGCGTGTGGTGGACGACGCCGCCGCCGACCACGGACAGCGTGTGATTCGCGCGCCGGTGGGAGAGGTCAACGTGGCGCTCCGAATGAAAGCAGAGCACGCGGTGATTGGCGGCGAAGGCAATGGTGGCGTGATTCTCCCAGAGCTGCATCTGGGACGCGACGCACCGCTCGGCGTGGCACTCGTCTTGCAACTCATGCTCGAGGATCCGCGTCCGATTTCACAAATCGTATCGGATTCGCCTCGCTACGCGATTCTTAAGGAAAAACTGGACCGTCCGAACGCACCGCTCGATACCGTGTACGCCGCGTTGCGTGCAGCCTTCCCAGACGCGGACGCCGACACGCAAGATGGCTTGCGACTCGGATGGCCCGACCGATGGGTGCATGTGCGGCCGTCGGGCACGGAACCGATTGTGCGGGTGATCGCCGAGGCGCCCACCCGTGAGGCCGCGGCGCAGTTAGTGGAACGTGGCCGACAGTTGCTAGGCCAGCTGGCGTAAGCGCGCCGAACACGTCGTGGTTCGTTGTGCGCGGCACGGCGCCGGCGCTCGACTTCACCGTCTCTCCCCAATCTGACTATGTGCGGTATCATCGGTTACATCGGTCCCAAGGACGCCGTTCCCTATTTGATTGAGGGACTTCGGCGCATGGAGTACCGTGGCTATGACTCCGCGGGCGTCGCCGTCTGGACGGACGACGCGCTCGAGGTCCGCCGTGCCGCCGGGAAGATTGCCAAGCTCGAGGCCGCGCTGGTGGCGTCGCCGCTGAGCGGCACCGTGGGCATCGGGCACACACGCTGGGCCACGCACGGTCCCCCGACCGAACGCAACGCGCATCCGCATCTCTCGGCGGACGGCACGATTGCCGTGGTCCATAACGGCATCATCGAAAACTCCACCGCACTCAAGGCCGCCTTGCAGGACCTCGGCTACGAGTTCCGCAGCGACACCGACACCGAAGTCATTGCGCACCTCGTGCAGGAGCTGTTCGACGGCTCGCTCGAGGAAGCGGTCATCAACGCGCTGCGCAAAATCGAAGGCACGTACGGGCTGGCCGTGGTCTCGAGCAAAGACCGCGACAAAATCGTCGCCGCGCGGAAAGGCAGTCCGCTGCTCATCGGCGTCGGAGAAGGGGAAACCTTCCTCGCCTCCGATCCCTCGGCCATTCTCGCACACACGCGCCAGGTCGTGTACCTGAACGACGGCGATGTCGCGGTGATTGAGCGCGATAAGTACAAAGTGATTGACATCGACGCCATGCCGCAGCCGCGGACCGTGGATCGCATCAACTGGGATCTCGCGGCCATCGAGCGCGGTGGCTACGCGCACTTCATGCTCAAGGAAATCTTTGAGCAGCCCACCACCATCGAAAATACGATGCGTGGCCGTTTGATCCTCGAGGATGGCACGGCCAAACTCGGCGGCATCAATCTCTCGCACGAACAGCTGCTGAATATTGACAACATCATCATCACCGCTTGCGGCACCAGCTGGCACTCGGCGTTGATTGGCGAAATGATGATTGAAGAGCTGGCGCGCATTCCGGTGGAAGTGGAGTACGCGTCGGAGTTCCGCTACAAAAATCCGATCGTCACCGAGCGCACGCTCTGCATTGTGATGTCGCAGTCCGGCGAAACGGCCGATACGTTGGCCGCGATGCGCGAGGCCAAGCGTCGCGGTGCGCGCACGCTCGGACTCGTGAACGTGGTGGGTTCCACGATTGCGCGCGAAGACGACGGCGGTGTGTATCTGCATGCCGGTCCGGAGATCGGCGTGGCCAGCACCAAAGCGTTCACGAGCCAAGTGGTGGCACTCGCGCTCTTCACGCTCAAGCTGGCGCGCAAGCGCGAACTCTCGGTGGCGCGAGGGCGCGAATTTGCGCAGGCGCTGGCCGCACTGCCGGGGCAGATCAAGACGGTGCTCGACACCGCGTCCGTGATTGAGGCGATTGCCGAAGAGTTCAAGCGCGCATCGAATTTTCTGTACCTCGGCCGCGGCTTCAATTTTCCGGCAGCGCTCGAAGGCGCGCTCAAGCTCAAGGAAATTTCGTACATCCACGCCGAAGGCTATCCGGCGGCGGAGATGAAGCACGGCCCGATTGCACTGATCGACGAAATGATGCCGGTGGTGTTCATTGCGCCGCACGACGCGGTGTTCGACAAAGTGGTGTCGAACGTGCAGGAAGTAAAAGCACGCAATGGCAAGACGATTGTCATCACGTCGCGCGATGAACCGTCACTCAAGGGACTCGTGGATTACGAAATCCGCATCCCCGAAACGGCCGATATGCTCATGCCGATTCTTGCGTCGGTGCCGCTGCAGTTGCTGGCGTATTACATCGCCGTCAAGCGCGGCTCGAATGTGGACCAGCCGCGCAACCTCGCCAAGAGCGTCACGGTCGAGTAGGGCGGCGGCGTCCCGTCGGCTTACGGGGCGCCGGATTCGCCGGGTTCGCTCGGCCGCTTGAGCCGAGCGAGCGCCTCACGCGCCGACTCGGCTTCACGCGAGTCGGGATGCTGCTCAATCAGCCGCCGCAACTCGACCAGCCCGCGTCCTTCGTCGGCGAGCGGCCCGAGATGCAGGTCGATGATCTTCAGCGAGGCGTACCGGTGGTGTTCCGCACGAACGCCAGGCGTCTCGCGCGCCATGCGGAACCGGTCGAGGGCTTTGCCAGGCTCGTTCAGTTTGCGGAGGTACAACTCGCCAGCGCGAATCAGCGGAAACGCGTTGCCCGGCTGCGAGACGGCCACGGCTTCCCACGCGTCGGCCGCCTTGGCGTACAGCCCTCGCGCCTCCAGCGTCTCGATCTGCGAGAACGTTTGCGCGTATGTCCCCTTGGCGGCCGGCGCGTACACCTGTTGCGCCGTGGCGCCGGACGCGGTGAGCAGCGTGTACCCAATGGCCTTGCCCATGGCAAAGCCAATCAGGGCGGCGATCGGAATGAGCCACAGCTTGCCGCCTACGCCCGGGAATCCCAGCGTGGTGGCAATCCCCGTCCAGATGACCATCACAATGGCCCCCCACACCCCGTGGAGGTTCCCTCGGTGAATCCATGCGACGTAGCGGCGGCTTTCCATACGTTCGTTATCTTACCCTGAATGCGAGTCCTCATCCAGCGCGTGTCGCGCGCCGAAGTCCGAGTCGAAGGGCGGGTCACCGGCCGAATCGCGCAGGGATTGCTCCTGCTCGTTGGCTTCACGCACGCCGATACGGGCGATCAACTCACCTGGATGGCCGACAAGATTGCCGGCCTGCGCATCTTTGGCGATGCCGACGGCAAGATGAATCTCGCGCTCCCTGATGTGGGCGGCGCGGTCCTCGTCGTGAGTCAGTTCACGCTCTACGGCGACGCCGAGAAAGGCCGTCGGCCGAGTTTTATTGACGCCGCGCGCCCCGAGGTGGCCGTTCCGCTCTATGAGCAGTTCCTCGGCTTGCTCCGTGACCGCGCGCTCACGGTGGAAACGGGAGAGTTTGGCGCGATGATGGATGTAGATCTCGTGAACGACGGCCCCGTGACGTTGTGGCTCGAACGATGAGCCAGCGCGTCATTCTCGCTTCGCAGTCACCGCGCCGCCGCGAACTGCTGACACTCATCGGAATTCCGCACGAGGTGCGGCCCGCGGACATCGACGAAACGCCACTCGCCGGTGAGCTCCCGGTGCCGCACGCGGAGCGTCTCGCGCGGGCCAAGGCGCATGCGCTGGCCGCGTTGGAGCCTGATGCGGTGGTGATCGCCGCCGACACCATCGTGGTGGTGGACGGTGATATCTTGGGGAAGCCGCGCGATGCCGCCGATGCCGGTGTGATGCTTCGGCGACTGAGTGGCCGCTCGCACATCGTGTACACGGCCATCGCCGTGGCGCGCGGGGCGCTCACGGAGTCGGCGGTGGAAGCGGTGACGGTCACGTTTCGCGCGCTCAGCGCCGCCGAGATTGTGGATTACGTGGCAACGGGCGAGCCGATGGATAAGGCAGGCGCCTACGGCATTCAAGGCTTCGGCGCGACCATCGTCGAGCGTGTGGACGGCGATTACTTCAGCGTCATGGGGCTCGGGCTCCGGCGATTGGTGGAGCTCCTCGCGCGCGTGGGTCTCACCTACCATTTCCAGAAGCCCCTCGAGGGCTAGGCCGGCATCAGCTCGTCCAGCTCCTTCGGGTATTTGACGAGGTCGGCGAGCGTGACCGCGTCCAGCGCGGCGAGAAAATCCCGCAACGCGTTATCGAGGATGCCCGCGAGCGCACAGGTCTGAGCGATGGGGCACTGATTGGTCTCGGGGTTGAAGCACTCGACGAGGCACAGGTTGTCTTCCGTCTCGCGCACGACATCCCCAATGCGGATGTCCTTGGCTGGCCGAGCGAGCTTCACGCCGCCGGCGCGCCCGCGCAGCGTTTCGACGTAGCCCCTCTGCGAGAGGCGGGCGATCACTTTGGCGAGGTGATCCTCCGACATCCGCATCCGTCTCGCGATTTCACCAGCGGTAACCGGACCGTCAGTGTGAATCGCAAGGTATGTGAGACAACGCAAGGCATTGTCCGTGTGTCGGGTAAGGCGCATGGCTTCCTCTCAGCGAGGGTCAGCATGTAGGGGAAACACGTACCGGGAATCAGGCATGTTCTGACTCTCGAAAATGGTAAGTAAAAAGCAACTTATGTACGTCGCACTCCGCCGTACAAGTCTTTGTCACGCTCGTCGCGGTTACTCCCACACGTTCGAGGATGCTTATGGTAAAAATCTTCCGCTCCCGTGCGCTGCTCGGCATTGCGGCCGTCGCATCGACGCTCGCGATCGGCTACGCGTGCACGGCGCGCCAAAGCGGTGCGCCGTCGATTCTCGCATCTGACGCAGCACAGAAAGTATACGTCGCGCCAGGCGCAAAAGACGAGTTCTACGCATTCTTTTCTGGCGGTTTCAACGGTCAAGTCGGTGTCTATGGTTTGCCGTCGGGTCGTCGGCTCAAGACGATTCCCGTCTTCTCGCAGTATCCCGAGAACGGGTACGGCTACACGGAGGAAACCAAAGCCATGCTCAACACCTCCTACGGCTTCGTGCCGTGGGACGACTCGCACCATCCGGCCCTTTCGCAGACGGCCGGCGAAGATGACGGCCGCTGGCTCTTCATCAACGGCAACAATACGCCGCGTATCGCCCGTATCGACCTCACGCGCATGGAGACCGAGGAAATCCTCGAGATCCCGAACGCCGGTGGCAATCACGGCTCGCCATTCGTGACCGAGAACAGCGAGTACGTCGTGGCCTCGACGCGCTTCTCGGTGCCGGTGCCGAACCGCGACGTGCCGATCGCCGAGTTCAAGAAGTTCTTCAAGGGGCAGATCTCGTTCATCACGGCCGACAAGCCCGGCAAGATGGCGGTCGCGTTCCAGCTCGCCATGCCTGGTTTTGACTATGACCTCGCCCGTGCCGGCAAGGGGCCGAGTCACGGCTGGATGTTCCTGAGCTCGTACAACACGGAGCAGGCCAACTCGCTGCTCGAAGTCAACGCCTCGCAGCACGACAAGGACTTCGTCGCTGCGGTGCACTGGAAAGCCATCGAGGAATGCGTCAAGGCGGGCAAGGGTGTGCCGCAGCCCGTGGATTACATGCACAACACCATCGACGCCTTCACGCGCACCGCGACCAGCGAGAAGATCAGCAGCGTGCTGGTGGTCGAGCCGAAGAACTGCCCCGGCGCCGTCTACTTCATGCCGACGCCCAAGTCGCCGCACGGCGCGGACGTCGATCCGACGGGCGAGTACATCGTGGCCGGCGGCAAGCTCGCCTCGGTGATCCCCGTGCACTCGTTCACCAAGCTCCAGAAGGCCATCGCCGACAAAGCCTTTGAAGGCGACCTCGACGGCATTCCGGTGCTCAAGTACGAGTCCACGATTGCCGGCGAAGTGAAGAACCCGGGCCTCGGCCCCCTCCACACCGAGTTCGACGGCAAGGGCTACGCCTACACCTCGATGTTCATCTCGTCGGAAATCGTGAAGTGGAAGCTGGGCACGTGGGAAGTGGTCGACCGCGTGCCGACCTACTACTCCGTGGGTCACCTGATGATTCCGGGCGGCGGCACCCGCAAGCCCAATGCGAAGTACGTCGTCGCGATGAACAAGATCACCAAGGACCGTTATCTCCCCACGGGGCCGGAACTCACGCAGAGCGCACAGCTCTATGACAACACCGGCGACAAGATGAAGCTGCTGCTCGACTTCCCCACGGAAGGCGAACCGCACTACGCCCAGGCGATCGAAGCCAAGAAAATCGTGGACCGCCAGGTGAAGTTCTTCAAGCTCGCGGAAAATAAGAATGCGATGGCGGTGAAGGCTGAGAAGGAGACGGGTGTCAGCCGCGAAGGGAAGAAAGTACACGTGCGTATGACGGCCATTCGCTCGCACTTCTCGCCCGACAACATCGAAGGCGTGATGGTCGGCGACACGGTGCTCTTCCATCTCACCAACCTCGAGCAGGATTGGGACGTCCCGCACGGCTTTGCCATCATGGGCGCGCAGAACGGTGAACTGCTCGTCATGCCAGGCGAAACGCGGACGCTGCTCTGGATTCCGCGCAAGCCGGCGGTCTACCCGATGTACTGCACTGACTTCTGCTCGGCGCTGCACCAGGAAATGCAGGGGTACGTGCGCGTCTCGGCGGCGGGGAGCAATGTCCCGCTGACGGCCACGCTCTCGAAGGGTCCGACGGCGGCGCCGAAGCCAGCGCCGGCCAAGACCGAAGCCAAAAAGTAGAACGTCCGTGGGAGCTGGGGGCGGCGTGTGCCGCCCCCAGCACCACTTCTCTCGCCGGAGTCCGTGGCTGTGCGTCGTCCCGCTCGCATCTTCACCCTGGTTGCCGCGCTCCTCATGAGCGTCGCGTTTGTCTTTCCGCTCTGGCGCATTTCGCTCATTGCGCCGCAGTACCCGGAAGGACTCGGGATGCTCATTCGCATCAACAACATCGTCGGGATCAAGGAGAACGATCTCAATAGCATCAACGGGCTCAACCATTACATCGGGATGGCCCGCATTGAACCGGATGGCATTCCCGAGTTGCGCTTCATGCCGGCCATTCTCGGCACACTCATCGTCGTGGGCCTGCTCGTGGCCGCGTCGGGCAAGCGCGCGGCACTTGTGGTGTGGGCGGTCATGCTCGTCGGCGTCTTTACCGGTGGGCTCTACGACTTCTGGCGGTGGGGCTACGAGTACGGGCATAACCTTGCCGATGATGCCATCATCAAAATTCCCGGCATGAGCTATCAGCCACCGCTCATTGGTCCCAAGCAGTTGCTCAACTTCAGAGCCACCTCCTGGCCAGACATCGGAGGATGGGCGCTGGTCATTGCGGCGGGGCTTGTGGCCTACGCTCTGTTGCTGTCGTTCAAACACACCGCGGCGCCCCCACGGTCCACTGTTCCTCCGTCCTGATCGTTCTCTTCGTCCCTGTCCCCCCTCCTCACTATGCGCCGTACTGTCCCCCCACGACGCACCGCTCTGTTCCTCGCATTCGCGTGGCTGATGGCCGCGTGTAGCGCCGCCGGCCCCGTGCCGATCCGGATGAACGAAGACGCGTGCGATTTCTGCCGTATGACAATTTCCGATAGCCGCTTCGGCGGCGAAGCGGTGACGGCCACTGGCCGTCGACACACGTTCGACTCTATCGAATGCCTCGTGAGCTGGTCGCGCACGGCGAGCGCGAAAGACACGCGCGCCCTCTATGTGATCGACACGCAGCACCCGGGCTCCTTCGTCGCCGCCGACAGTGCGGGTTTTCTCAAGGCCGGCTTCATGAAGAGCCCGATGGGTCGCGGGCTGGTGGCCTTCGCGTCGCCGCAGCGCGCCGAAGAACAGCGCGCCATGCTGGGTGGCACGGTGATGACGTGGCGGGAACTGCTGGCCGATACCACGCAAACCACCGCGCCGGGGGCGCCGTGAAGCGGCGGCTCCTGCTCGCCGGCTTCGTTGCTGCGCTCGCGGCCAAGGCGCCGCCGCTCCACGCGGCGGACCTCGTGGTAGGGCCGCATGCACCGTACGCCACGATCGCTCAAGCGCTCACGGCGGCCCGCCGTGGTGATCGCGTCGTGATTACCGCGGGCCTCTACCGCGAGGCGACACTCGTCGTGCGCACGCCGCACATCACCATTGAAGGGCGCGACTGGCCCGTGCTCGACGGCGAGTCCCTCCGCACCGTGCTCATCATCGCCGCCGATTCGGTGACCGTGCGCGGTTTGGTGCTGGAGCACACCGGTGTGTCGAACCTCGATGACCGGGCCGGCATCCGCGCCGAAGATGTGCGCGGGTGCATTATCGAACACAATCGTCTGCGTGACAATCTCTTTGGTATCTACATCCAACGCAGCGCCGATTGCATCGTCCGCGACAACGAGGTAGAAGCGCACGGCGCCTCGCAGACCACCAGCGGCAACGGCATTCACATGTGGTATTCGCCGGGCACGCGGGTCGAACGCAATCGCGTGAGCGGTCAGCGCGACGGCATCTACTTTGAGTTTTCGCCCGGTGGCGTCACCACCGACAATGTCAGCGAACACAGCCAGCGCTACGGCCTGCACTTTATGTTCTCGGACTCCTGCCGCTACGAACGCAATGTGTTTCGCGACAACACGTCTGGTGTGGCGGTGATGTACAGCCGCGGCGTCGTGATTTCGCACAATCGCTTCGAGCGGGCCTGGGGCAGTGGCGCCTATGGACTGCTGCTCAAGGAAATCCTTGGCGCCGAGATCCGCGGCAACACGTTCAGCCACAACTCCATCGGACTCTACCTCGAAGGTGCGGTGCGGATGAAAGTGTCGGATAACGACTTCGTCCAAAACGGCTGGGCAGCCAAAGTGCTTGCCAATGCTGACGAAAACCAGTTCACGGGCAATCGCTTCTCCGGAAATGCCTTTGATGTCGGCACGAACTCCCGTACCGCGACTTCGACATTCGATGGCAATTGGTGGGACGCCTATCGCGGCTACGACCTGAACCGCGACGGCATCGGGGACGTGCCCTTTCACCCCGTGCGCCTCTTTGCGCTCATCGTGGAAAAACATCCGGCCGCCCTCGTGCTGCTGCGCAGTCCGCTGGTGGCGGTGCTCGATGCGGCCGAACGTGTGCTCCCCGTGCTCACGCCCGAGGCGCTGGTTGATCACCATCCCCAGATGAGGCCGCGGCCATGATTTCCGCCAACGGACTGCGGAAGAAATTCGCCGCACTCGAAGTGCTCGACGATGTCTCGCTCGACGTGCGCCCGGGCGCGGTCACCGCGCTCGTCGGCCCCAATGGTTCGGGCAAGACCACGTTCATCAAGATTGTGCTCGGCCTCACCCGCGCCGATGCAGGAAGTTTTTCAGTTGATGGTCACCTCGCCGATGCCGCGGGGGCGTATCGCCGACATATCGGCTACATGCCGCAGGCGGCGCGCTTCCCCGAGAACCTCAAGGTGAAGGACGTCCTCGCCTTGATTCGCGCGCTACGTCCCGACGCGCCCCGCGACGAAGAACTCGTGAGTGCCTTCGGGTTGGCCGCCGAAATGGACAAGGCGGTGGGGACGCTCTCCGGCGGCACGCGCCAGAAGGTGAATGCCGCCATCGCGTTCCTCTTCCGTCCGTCGTTGCTCATTCTCGACGAACCGACCGCCGGCCTCGATCCGGTGGCGAGCGGCATCCTCAAAGAAAAAATCCGTCAGGTGCGTGCCGAAGGGCGTTCGGTACTCATCACCTCGCACATTCTCGCCGAGCTCGAAGAACTGGCCGACGACGTCGCGTTCTTGTGTGATGGGCGTCTCCGCTTTGCCGGCACGGTGGCGGCGCTCCTCGAACGCACGGGGCAGACGCGCCTCGAACCCGCCATCGCGGCGTTGATGCGGATTGAGGGAGCACGCCGGAGCGCGCTCGTCGAGCCGGCCACGACGACTGGCTGGCCGACGCCGGCCCCGGAGGCCCTGTGAAGATCGTGCTGCTCGTGCTGGAGGCAGGGCTGCGCGATCTCACGCGCAATCGTTGGATTGTCGCCTATGGACTCTGCTTTCTGCTGCTCGCCGAAGGACTCTTTTGGTTTGGCGGTACGGGCCCGCAGGTGGCGCTGAGTCTCCTGAACATCGTCCTCATGATCGTGCCGCTGGTGGCGCTGGTCTTTGGCACCATTCACATGTACGCGTCGCGCGAGTTTGTAGAACTCTTGCTCGCGCAACCGGTGCCGCGGCCGCAACTCTTCGCGGGGCTCTTTCTTGGACTGGCCCTCCCCTTGAGCGGTGCGTTCGCCGTCGGTGCGGGGATACCGTTTGCCTGGCATGCAGGCGCGGGCACCGGCGGCGGCGCGCTGCTCGCGCTCTTTACCGCGGGCATCGCACTCTCCGTGGCGTTCTCCGCGATCGCCACGTGGATTGCCCTGTCCACGGAGGACCGACTCAAAGGCGTCGGGCTCTCGCTCGGCGTCTGGCTCGCTTCGACGATTGTGTACGACGGACTCGTGCTCGCGGCGGCAGCGGCCTTCGCCGACTACCCGCTGGAAAAACCGCTCCTCGGATTAATGCTTGCCAACCCGGTGGATCTGGCGCGCATGCTCGTCCTCACGCAACTCGATGTGTCCGCACTGATGGGTTACACTGGCGCGCTGTTCGAGCGCACCTTCGGCACCGGCCTGGGCACGAGCATCGCGGTCGCGACGCTTGCCGCCTGGTGCGCGGTGCCTCTCGCGCTCGCCGCTCGACGGTTTCAGCGGCGCGACTTCTAATGTTTCACTTCCTTCGCACTCTTGGAGAATCACGCATGCGCACGTCACACCGCACGGCCATTATTGGGATTGCCCTCGTCCTCGCCGCCGCCGCATGTGGTGGTGGAGAGTCGAAGCCAGCGGATGCCTCCGCGGGTGGTGCCGCGCAATCGGCGGTCGCCGCGACGGGAACCGTCATTGAAATCTCCGCCACGACCGATGACAAAGGCTCGTACTACGAACCCAAGGAAATCACCGCGAAGCCGGGCGACGTGCTGCGCGTCAAGCTCATCACGGGCGTGCACAACGTGAATTTCCTTCCCGATTCTAACCCAGGCAAAGCGGGACTTCCCGCCGCGACCGCGTTTCTGCAGCTCCCGGGGCAGACCATCGACATCCCGCTCACCTTCGGCGAAGGCGATTTCTTCTTCCAGTGCGATCCGCACGCCGCACTCGGCATGAAGGGCCGCGTCGTCGTCAAGAAGTAACGCAGAGTTCGCTGGCAGTTGATCGTCGTGCTTCGCGGGTCCGGGGGGACACCGGGAGTACGGGGATCAGCTGCCAGCGATGCGCGCGCCGTAGGCGCTGCGCCACCGCTCAACGCGGTCGAGGACGTCGCGCACGCTGATGCGCGGCATGCGGCCGAGGCGGTTCTCCATAGAGATCGCATACCCCTCACCCGGCTCGCCGTAGGCGTCGATCAGCAAGTCGCCAAACTTACGGTAGGGACCCACGCGTTTCGGATTCGAATACCCGACGAGCGACACCACCGGTCGGTCGAGCGCCACGCTGATGTGCAACGGTCCTGTGTCGGGCGATAGCACCACCGCCGCTGCATCAAAAATCCCCACGAGCCCGCGCAATCCGCCATTTCCGAGTGCGCTGAACGGCTTCGCCGACGCGCGTGCAAGAATCACCTGCTCCGCGTGTACTTCGCGCGGAGAACGTCCGCCCACCAGCACAGGCTGCAGGCCAAAGTCGTGCCACAGTGCATCGCACACCTCCGCCCAGCGTTCAGGGGCCCAGTCCTTCTCTGCCTTGCTGGTGGCCACCACGATCGGCGCGGTGGGGCGCTCAAAGCGCGCCATGAATGCGCGCTGCCATTCCCGTTCGGCCTCGTTCCACGGACCAAGATTCCACGTGACCGGCGCCGAGGGCACGCCGAGCCAATCGGTGAACTCAAGGTATTGATCCTGTACGTGTTGCATTGCGTGCGGAGGAATGCGATGCGTGGTAAAGAGCCAGTTGAAGTCGCGCGCGCGGGCGCGGTCAAAACCCAACTTCACTGGTGCGTTCGTAAATCCGGTAATGATGCCGGCTTTGAAGTACACCTGCAGGTTGATCACGAGGTCGAACGATCGCCCCGCCAGTGTGCGTCGAATGTCGAGAAACCCGCGTCCCCCTGCGGTGCGATCAAATAGAATGATCTCGTCGACCAACGGATGCCCACGTACCAGCGAGGCAGGGCCGGGTTGCAACACCCACGTGATGTGGGCCGCCGGGTGCGCTCGCTTGATCGCGTGCAATGCGGGCAACACGTGCACTGCATCCCCTACGGCGCTCATCATCACGATGCAAATCCGGTCCATGGCCACTCGCGTCACAGCGCACGCTCCGGTCCTGCGGTAGCCGTCAACGGCATCAGCACCTCGGGATCATCAAAATCAAGACCGTCCCTCTGTCGCCACTTTCGTGCCGATCGGACGAGGCGAATGAGATTGCGGTACGCGGCCGTCGCGCTTTGCGCTTCACCAAACAGCACGCGATCCACGTCGAGCACCGCCGCCTCAACACCGCCACTGGTGGGCATAATAAACACATTCTTGAGATTGAGATCGGGGTGCACCGCGCCCGCGTGCCGCAGGCGGCAGAGCAGTTCGGCGACGGCCTGCACAATCGCGGAGCGCTGCGCCGCATCGGTCGCCGCGCGCCACGCATCCGGTAAATCCCGACCGGGCAGCGTGCGCGTCACCACGTCGGCGCGCACCAGCGGTCCGAACACCGGATAAATCGCGTACGCGAGCACGTCGGGGGTCGGCACGCCCGCCGCACGCAGCCGAAGCGACACCGCGAGTTCCGAGGGCGCACGTGTCGGCGAGAGAAAAACGTCGCCGGTGAGTCCCGCCAGCATGCCGCCGTGCGCGGAATGCCGTACCACCACATCCTCGCCGGACGTCAGCGTCACCCGCCATGCCGTCGCACGCCCCTGCAATGCCATCGCGTGTGGCATGCGTGCTGCCCAGCTGTGCAGCGTGTTCCCGTCCGCGAGAACCGCGGTGATGGCCGACGCCACGGACTCGTGCGCCATCACGCGTATGCCACGCGTGGTGGTCTCGCGATATCGTGTGAGCACAGGTGCCGCGTTCACCGCACCACGTGGTACACGGGAATCGCCTGACGTTTTCCTTTGAGTTCCATTGGTGCGAGCGGTGTAAGGCGTGGCGGCGTCTTGAGTGCCAGACGGAAATCCTCGCTCAAGAGAATCTCCCCGGGGCCTGCCGCCGAACAGAGTCGGCTGGCCGTATTCACCGTGCTGCCGATGACCGTGTATTCGAGGCGCCGCTCACTGCCAATATTTCCGGCGAACGCCTCCCCAAAGTTGAGCCCAATACCAATCTGAAGGGTGGGGCGCGACTCGCGCGCCCACCGCGCATTCAACTGGTCGAGCGCAATCATCATATCGAGGGCGGCTTCCATCGCGCGATCCACGTCGTCGCGTTCGGTGAGCGGCGCGCCCCACTGCGCCATCACCGCGTCGCCAATGAATTTGTCGAGCGTACCGCCATGGCGAAACACGCACTCCACCATTTCGGTGAAATACTCCGACAGCAACCGTGCCATCGCGTCGGGGTTCATCGTTTCCGACAGGGCGGTGAAGCCGCGAATGTCGCTGAACAGCACCGCCACCGGCCGCTTATCGCCGCCGAGTTTGACGGCATCCGCGCTGCTCGCAATGCGTGCGGCCAAGTGCGGCGTAAAGAACCGCTCAAAGTTGCTCCGTACCAAGGCTTCGCGCCGAATCCGATCGGAGAACTGACCATTCTCAATGGCCACGGCCGCGATGCCGGCAAAGGCAATCAGAAAATCCAGATCCGCCTCGCTAAAGCGGTGCGTTGTGACGGAGTTGTCCACGTAGAGGACGCCGAGCACGCGATCTTCAGCCCCCATGAGCGGCGCGCACATGGCGGAGCGCACCTGCTGCATCAGCACGGATTGCCCAGCAAAACGCTCATCCTCGACCGCGTCATCACTCAGCACCGCGACTTTGTCTTCTATCACGGTCCGCGCAATGGATTGCGGCACCGGGGCGCCCTCGGCTGTGCCGCGCCGATCCCGCGAGACCTTGCTGACCATCTGCCCGCGCTCGTCGAGCAAGGAAATCGTGCACCGGTCCGCCTCGAGTGTTTCAAAGGCATAGTCCGCGACTTTGCGGAGCAGCACGTCAACATCCGCTGAGCGGCTGAGCCCCTTCGACACCTCAAGCAGGATGCGCAGTTTCTCGCGATCCTTCTCGGCGGGGTCCAGCGTCGTCGCCATCACCGCTTGGATGCTGCCGCTCTGTTTGCCGATTGCGGCAAACGATTCCGCGCTGGTGGGAACGTGGCGGACGATCGTGGTGGGGGACGTCGGACGATGGGGTGTCGGGGCAGCACTGACCACCGGCGTCGCGTCGGCGTCGTGGAGTGCGAGGGGGGTGTCGGGGGCGTAGTCAGCCCGTCGAGTTTCCGTGGTGGCGTTCGAAAAATCGCCCCCCGTTACTTCCACTCGAAACATGACGCTCCCAAACGTCACCGTGTCCCCCGGCACGACGAAGTAACTCTCCACTTTCACGCCATTCACGAAGGTGCCGTTGCTCGACCCGACATCCTTCACCTGAATGCCGGTGTCTTCCACGCGCAATTCCGCGTGCCGACGCGACACCGTCGGATCCACCACGGGGCAGTCGCTGTTCACGGCGCGCCCCACCACCATCGTGGAGGAGGCGCCCAAGTCGAACGAATACTCGTTCGCGATTCCCGTGAGCCGGTACGTCATCCCCTAATTATGTCGTACGCGACCGATAGCCGTCAGCATCGCCCGCGCTTTGGTCTCGGTCTCCTCCCACTCGGAGGCTGGCACGGAGTCCGCGACAATCCCCGCGCCACACTGCACGTTGGCCTCGCCGCCGGCAATGACGCAGGTCCGGATGGTGATCGCGAGGTCCATTCGCCGGTCCCCATAGGCGACGTAGCCCACCGCTCCGGCATAAGGCCCGCGCCGTTCCGGCTCGAGGGAATCGATGATTTCCATCGCGCGGACCTTGGGCGCGCCGGTCATCGTGCCGGCCGGAAAGGTTGCGCGGAATACATCGAGCGTCGAGCGCCCCGCCGGCAGGCGTCCCTCCACCTGGCTCACGAGATGAAGCACGTGTGAATACTTCTCGACGGTCATCAGGTCGGTGACTTCCACCGAGCCGTATTCCGCCACGCGCCCCACATCATTGCGGCCCAAGTCCACCAGCATCACATGCTCGGCGCGCTCTTTTTCGTCCGCCAGCAACTCGGCGGTCGCCAGGGCATCCTGCGCGGCATCGCGGCCCCGCGCACGCGTTCCCGCAATCGGCCGCACAATCACGCGGTCATCCGCCACCCGCACCTGTAGCTCGGGCGAACTTCCCACGAGTTCCACGCCGTCGAGGGCGAGGTGATACATATACGGACTCGGGTTCAGCGCGCGAATCGCACGGTACAGCGAGGTGCTGTCAAAGTCGTAGGGTACCACAATCCGGCGCGCCAACAGTGCCTGAAAGCAGTCGCCGGCCACAATGTGTGCTTTGATGCGCGCCACGTCAGACATAAAGCGCTCACGTTCGTACGTCGAGCGGCCTGTGGCGGGCACCGCCTGCGCGTTCAGGTCGAGGGGCGGCAGCGCTGGTCCCGTGCGGAGACGCACAATCGTGCGCTCGATGGCCGCATGTGCCGCACGCTCCAACTCAGCCACCGCCTGCTCGCTCGCGCCCCGCGGCACGCGCATCGGCGTCACCACTCGTGCCTGTGAGCGGAGATTGTCCACGATCACGACAGTGCCCGTAAAGACAAACAGCGCATCCGGCGCCATCACCCCGCGCGGGGGAGGGGAAGGGAGGCGCTCGATGTGTCGCACCGCGTCATACGAGAAATACCCCACCGCGCCGCCCCAGAACGCCCCAAGTTCGGGCGCAGGCGCGGGCGCCCATTCCGTGAGCAGATCCCGGAGGTCGGCAAATGGGTCGTCCGGCGTGCGGGCGCTGTGCCAGCCTCGCGCCGCATCCCAATCCTCAACAACACCGTCGCTCAAACGCCACGCACCAAGCGCCTCGGCACCGAGAAACGTGTAGCGCGCCCAGGTCTCACTCCCGGCGGGTGCCGATTCCAATAAGAACGCAAAGGGGCTCGCGTCGGGGCTACCCATGTCGCGCAACTTTGCGAAGGCCGCGACCGGCGTGTCGGTATCCAGCAGAATGTCCCGCCACACGGGAATCATCACGCCGGTTGCCCCACTCGTTTCGCTCGGTGATCTTCCCTGCATGCGTCCTCTGATCGCGGCATTCGCCGCGTGCGTGATTGCGGGTGTGGGTGCGCCGTCTCCGGTGCACGCACAAACGTGGAACGATCCGCGCACGATGAATCTCGTCGATCGCGCCATCGCGCGCCGGGCGGCACAGTTGGCCGACACCGGCCTCACAGACTACCGCGCCAACGCCCACGGGTTCCTCACCTTCCTCGCCCAAATCGGCGAGGGCTACCCCGATCCGCCGAAGGTCGTGCGCACGGACGAGCTCGCCCTCGAAGTCTATTGGCGCGCACCAAATCAGAGCAAGCAACGGATCGTGGGGCGTCGTGACACGCTCCTCCTCCCCACGGACATCGCCTATCACCGCGATCACCTCGCCATCGTCCAGAACAACTTCCCCGGCATCATTCGCCTCGGGGACGGTGACGAAGTCCGTGACGTCCCGCATCCACTCTCCGCTGCCGGTCGCAACGCCTATGATTTTGCGATCGTCGACTCCCTGCGCATCAAGACGCAGGAGCGCGCTTTCGACGTCCTCACCGTCAACGTTCGGCCGCGCGACGACCAGCAACCCCGTGCCATCGGCGCCGTGTACCTCGACCGCGAAACGGGCTCGGTGGTTCGGATGGCGGTCAGTTTCACCCGTGCGGCACTCAAAGATCCACAGCTCGAGGATGTCTCGGTCATCCTCGAAAATGGGCTGTTCGAAGGGCGCTTTTGGCTGCCCCGGCGCCAAGAGGTAGAAATCCGCCGCACCGCCACCTGGATGGATTTTCCCACCCGCGGCATCATTCGTGGCCGCTGGGAGATCTGCTGTGTGCAGGTCAATCAACAACTGCCCGCCCCGTGGTTTGTGGGTGAAGAAATTGTCGCCGTGCCTCCCGCCGAGCTCAAAGCCTACCAGTTCGACGGAGGGATTCTTCAAGTCCTCCCGGGCGATCTCAAGCTCAGCGCGGACGACGACGTCCGCCGCGTGCAGGACGCCGCCCGCGAACTCGTGCGCGCCGAAGCGCTCTCGCGTGCCCAGTCCACCACGCCCAGCGCCCGCGGCGTGAGCGACATCATACGTTTTGACCGCAACGAAGGACTCGCCATGGGAGCCGGGCTGGCGCAGCGCTTTGGTGCGGGCTTTGTCGGCAAAGGGCGCGCGCGCTTCGGCCTCGACGATCACCAACTCAAGCACGAACTCTCGCTCGGCTGGCTGCACGCCAGTGGGGCAGGGCTTTCGATCACCGCACACGACGATTGGCGCGACGCCGGCGACGAAGCCGAAACCAGCGGTATGCGCAACTCGATTGCGGCGCAGGAGTTCGGCAGCGACTTCACCGACAGCTACCGCGCGCGCGGCGTGCAGTTGGCGCTCGATGCAGGGAGCCTTGGCGGCCTGCTCTGGCGTGCCACCGCGGAACGTGAACAAAACGCCCCGCTCGCACTCAGGGCGCGCTCCGCTGTTGGCACCTTTCGCCCAGCATTCGGTGCCGCTCCGCTCAGCGTCGATCGGTTGGCGCTGCGTATCACGCGACCATTGGGTGACGCGCCCTGGGGATCGCGCGGGCAGGGAGCCTTCTCGCTTGAGGCCCTCCAAACGCGCGACGAACACAGCGCAGGCCGCACCTCGCGATTCCTCCGCGTGGTGCTGACCGCCGACGCCGAACACGACGTCGGCGCCGACAAGCTCGTCCTGCACAGCACCGCGGCGGCCATTTGGGGCGCCGCACCGCCCGCCCAGTGGCTCGTGCATATGGGCGGACCGGTCACCGGCCCAGGCTACGATTTTCACCAGTTCGCCGCGCTCGGAGCCCTCTCACAGCGAGTGGAGTGGCGGCATCTGGCCGGCTCGGTGCCGCTCAAGCTTGGCCGCTTTGGGACGCTTTCCATGCCAGTCGTCCTCGCGCCGTTTGCGCAGGGGATCTGGCTTCAGGCGGATTCTGGGGCGCCGCAGCGCGGCTGGTACGGGAGCATTGGCGTCGGCGTCATCTCCCTGTTCGACCTCCTACGGTTGGACGTCGCCCGCGGAACGCGTGACGGCCGTTGGACCCTCTCCGTCGACATGACGCGCGGTTACTGGCGGGTGCTGTAGCCCCTGACCGGCGGTGCCCCAACCGTTAGTTTTAAAGAGAAGAAGCGCCCACTGGGCGCCGGACCCCAGGCAGCGAGGATTAGGGATGGGGACGTCTGCCCGCCCAGCAAGAGACGAATGGCTGCTCCCGACGATCGAGGGTCTCATGACCCCCGAGCAATTCGTGCAGCTCAAAGCCGCGCGAGAGGAGAGCTACTGGGAGTCGGCGGTCCGCCGCGGCTTCGTCTCCGACGATCAAATCCTCACCGCACTTTCGTCGCGGTTCCGGATGAAGATCGCCAACATTGCGGCCGTCTCGCAGCAGGCGCGCGAACTGGTGCCGGAACAGCTGGTGCGCAAATATCGGGTGCTGCCGTTGCAGATCAGCGACTCCGTGCTCGATATCGCCACCGCCGACCCGCACGACCTCGACTGCGAACGCACCCTCGCGTTCGCCCTTGGCCGCACCGTGCGGATGTCGCTCGCCTCACCGACAAAGATTCAGGAACGCCTCGACGAAGTCTATCGCCCCGAAAACGTCATCGAGAAAATTCTCGAGAACGTCGGCATCGACTACGACATCGAAACGCTCACCGAGCAGATCGAGGATTCCGATCTCGAACTCGGCGCCAATCAGGCCACCGCGCGCCCCGTGATTCAGCTGGTCGACCGTATCGTCGCCGAAGGTATTTCGTCGCGCGCATCGGACATCCACTTGGAGCCCGAGGAAGGCGGCGTCGCCGTTCGCTATCGTATTGACGGCGTGCTCCGGCAGGTGATGGTGTTGCCCAAAGCGGCGGGCATTCCGCTCGTGTCGCGCGTGAAGATCATGGCGCAACTCGACATCGCCGACCGCCTCCGTCCGCAAGACGGTCGTGCGCGCGTGGTGGTGAGCGGCAATCGCGTGGATTTGCGTATCTCCACGTTGCCGGCCTCGCAGGGCGAAAAAGTCGTCATTCGTATTCTTGACCAGCGTTCCACCGTGCTCTCGCTCGACGGACTCGGGCTCAATCCCGACGAACTCGAACGCATTCACGGCCTGCTTCAGTCGCGCGAAGGGCTGCTGCTCGTCACCGGTCCCACCGGTAGCGGCAAGACCACCACGCTGTACTCGATGCTCCGTACGGTGCAGGCGCGTGGCGTCAACATCGTCACCGTCGAAGACCCGGTCGAATACCGCCTGCAAGGCATTGTGCAGGTGCAGGTCAACGAAAAAGCGGGGCTCACCTTTCCGGCCGCGCTGCGCTCCATTCTGCGCCAAGATCCCGACGTCATTCTCGTCGGCGAAATCCGAGACAAAGAAACGGCGATGATCGCCGTACAGGCGTCGCTCACTGGCCACTTGGTGCTCACGACGCTGCACACCATCGACGCCGCGAGCTCGGTCACGCGTTTGCTCGACATTGGCGTGGAGAGCTACAAGATTGCCGCGTGCCTCAAGGGCGTCGTGGCGCAGCGCCTCCTCCGCCGACTCTGCCCCCACTGCCGCGAGCTCGCGGTGGGGCAGGTGCCAGACCGGCTCAAGAAGTGGTTCCCCGACGGCTCCACGCTCTACCGGCCCGTCGGCTGCTCCGAATGTTCCAACACGGGCTATCGCGGCCGTTTAGCGATTACCGAAGTGCTCTCCACGAGCACCGAAATGGAACGCCGCATTGCCGCCAACGAACATTCCGAGCGCATTGCCGACGCCGCGCGCGAGGGGGGCATGCGCGGGCTCTGGGATTCTGGCGTCCAGCACGCCCGCAACGGCATCACGACCGTCGAAGAACTGTTGCGTGTGCTCGAGGCTCCCGTTGAGGTCAGCGCGCAGCCGCGGCCGAGTGCGTCGTCGCGTGCGAGCAGCGCCCAGCGCACGGTGGGTGAAGACAATGGCACGCACCCTGCGCCGCCTTCGTCCTCCGGCACGGCCGCCCCGTCCATTGACGGGGGATTGTTTCCCCCGCCCACGCGTGGCTATGTCCCCACGCTCCATCAGACGCCAGCGCCGTCCTTTACTGGCGCGTCGTTCCAACTCGTGGACGACGAAAACGTCAACGCCGCCGGCGAATCCAAGAAGGTGCTGCTGGTGGAGGACGAAGATTCCCTCCGTCGCGTGCTCAAGGATCTACTCGAGCGCGAGGGCTTTACCGTGTTCGAGGCCGCCGACGGCGTCAAAGCCCTCGACGAAATCGACCGCGCCGCCCCCGATATTGTGGTGCTCGACTTGAACCTCCCGCGCCTCGACGGCTACGGAGTGCTCAGTCATTTGCGTGCGCGCCCCGGCACGGCGAACCTGCCCGTCATCGTCCTCACCGCCAAAGGCGACGAAGACAGCGAGGTACGCGTGTTCGAGTACGGCGCGAGCGACTACCTCACCAAGCCTTTCCGCCCGCGCGCCCTGTCGGCGCGCTTGCACTCCCTTCTGGCTCGCGGCCACCGCGCGGGCTGAGTGCACCCACGATGAACCCGACCACCGTGCGCGTCGGCGTGGTGGACGTCTACGTCATCCGCATCGTGCGCGGACGATGGAAGGTGCTCGTCCTGCGCCGTCAGGCGCCAGGGCGCAGCCCAGGCTCCTGGGAGACCGTCCACGGGCGCGTGGAGCAGGGCGAATCCCTCCCGCAGGCCGCCTGCCGCGAACTCCGCGAAGAAACGGGCCTCGTCCCCGACCGCCTCTACAGCGTGACCGTGCACCCGTTCTATCTGCATCGCACCGGCGAAGTACAACTCGCCGCCGTCTTCGCCGCCTTCGTCTCATCCGATGCGGTCACCACCGCCGACGAACACGATACCCACGAGTGGCTCACGCCCTCGGCGGCCATCACCCGATTCTCGTGGCCACGCGAAGCCGAATCCATCGCGCATATCCGCAAGCTCTTTCCGAATGGCCACGGCGGCGCGGTAGACGACGTCCTGCGCATGCCCATCGACTCCTAGACGCGTGCGCTAGACCCGCACCGCGCACTCCCCGCAGCACTCCCCGCAGCACTCCCCGCAGCACACGCCGCGGCGCTACTCGCGGCGCTACTCGCGGCGCTACTCGCGGCGCTACTCGCGGCGCTACTCGCGGCGCTACTCGCGGCGCTACTCGCGGCGCTACTCGCGGCGCTACTCGCCCTTGATCGGCACCGCCC
>CANIWQ010000033.1 GCA_947471365.1 Gemmatimonadota bacterium
GCCACCAACATTCGGCTCTCGAACCCGATCAGCGACGAGCGGGTGGAGGCGGCCGCCGACCGCGTGGGGGCAGGGCGCGTGATCCGACGCCTCCCGGACGGCTATGCCCACATGCTCGGGGAGCGGGGCGCCAGTGTGAGCGTCGGGGAGCGGCAGCTGCTCTCCTTTGCCCGAGCCATCGCCGCCGACCCGTCGGTCTTGGTGCTCGACGAAGCCACCAGCGCCGTGGACAGCGAAATCGAGGCCGATATTCAGCGCGCCCTCGCTGAGCTGATGGCGGGTCGCACCACGATTGCCGTGGCCCACCGCCTAAGCACCATCGCAGGGGCGGACGAAATCCTGGTGATGCACCACGGTGAGGTCCGCGAACGGGGGCGGCACCGGGAGCTCATGGACGCCGGCGGATTGTATGCAAATCTCTATAGGTTGCAAACGGGCGCATTTCCAGAGGCGATTCCGCTCTCCTGAGAGTGCTTGCCACCCCTCTTTTCGGGGGGTAGTTTCACAGCAGCGATGCCCTATATCCAGTTCAATGACCAGCAGATCACGCTGGCCTCCGCCGACGTCACCGTTGGGGCCTTTGATGGCGCCACGGTTCGGCTTCCGGGAAGCGACCCCGCCGCGCACGCGGTGCTGCGGCTCGCCGCCGACGGAACTGGCCTCATTCGCCGCGGTGCCGAAGGTGCCATTGTCCTCGTGAACGGCGTGCAACTGGGCGCGGAGCCCAGTCCGCTCCTGCACGGCGACCGAGTGGAGTTGGGGGGCGCCTCACTGCGCTACGGCGATGACGAGAGGGGGGGGCGCACTCAGTTTGTCGCCGCCTCCGACATCCCCGACGGGCTGCGCGCGAAGTCCGGCTCTGTCAAAAAAGCGACCACCGGCACCGGTGGACGGTGCGTCTCGCTCATGGATGGGCGCGAATACCCGGTGAGCGCCACGGGGCTCTCCTTTGGGCGCGAGGTTGGGTGTGATGTCGTCATCCCAGGGGTCGCCGTGTCGCGCCGACACGCCGAAATCGGGGTCACAACCGACGGCTACACTCTGCGCGACCTGAGCACCAATGGCGTGTACGTCAACGGTAAGCGGGTGGAAGGGAGCCAACTGCTCAGTCGCGGGGATGTTATCCAGATTGGGGAGGAGCAGTTCCGCTTTTACGCCGATGTCGCGGCGGAGGCGGCCCCAGCGCCGGGAGAGTCGACCCCACTGTTGATGGAGCCAACCGCGTTCGCTTCGGTGGCCCCTGTAGAGCTCGGTTATCAGGTGATCGCGCTGGAGGATGCCATGGCGACCGCCGCGGCCCCTCAGCAGCCTCCGAAAGCCGTTCGGGCCCCCGTCGCCCCTTCGGACCCAGTACGCCCCGCGGCGCCAATCACCGAAGCCCGCACCGAACCTCGGCCTGCCGCGCCCCCGCTCGGAACCCTCGAAATCATCAATGAGGGCGCAATGAAGGGCGCCAAGTACCATATTGTGTCAGCGCTCACGAACATCGGGCGCGGGGCCCACAACGATATTGTCATTGCCGAGGAGAGTCTGTCGGGCTCACACGCCAAACTCCTCCTGCGTGACGGAACGTGGTGGCTTCAGGACCAGCACTCGACGAATGGCACTTATGTGGGTGGGCACCGGGTGACCGGAGAGCAGCAACTTTCTGGTGCTCCGGACGTGCGTTTTGGCAGCCTCACGATGATCTTTCGTCCGGCGGTCGGCGCGGATGCGACGAGTGGAACCGGAAATCGTGCGATTGCCGCGGTGCCTGGGGATGCCGCGCGCAAGGAACGAGTTGCTCCGAAACGGGGCGCGTCTGCACAGGTGAAGGCGCCGAACAATAAGAAGGGGTGTGCTGCGATGGTCGCTTTCTTGATGGCCTGCGCGGCCGTAGGAACTATGGGGACCGTATTCCTTTTCACGACGCGAGGCTGATCGTGCAATTGGCGGTAGGCGCTCGCTCTGACGTCGGGATGATTCGTTCCGGCAATGAAGATAATTTTTTCGCCGAGTCGGACGAACGACGCGGCGTCTTTGTCGTCGCCGATGGTATGGGTGGTCACGCCGCGGGCGAAGTGGCCAGTGAGATGGCGGTGCAGATCGTGTCGCGCCAACTCATGCAGATTCAGACCGTGCTTGCCGAAGATGCTGGCCAGCGCGTGGCGCAGTCGCTCAAGGACGCGAATCGTGCCATCTACGAGCGGATGCTCGCCGAAGTGGACAAGCAGGGGATGGGCACCACGGTGAGCGTGCTCATGCTCTCCGATGATCAGTTCCTGATTGGCCAGGTGGGCGATTCGCGCGTGTATCTCCTGCGCGATGGGGCCCTGCGGCAGGTGACGAAGGACCATTCGTACGTGCAAGAACAGGTGGACGCGGGGCTCCTCACGCCGGAGCAGGCGCGGTACCACCCGTACAGCAATGTGATTACGCGGTGCTGCGGCGCTAACGAAAGTGTCGAAGCCGACGTGTATCGCGGCGCGGTGCTCCCAGGCGACGTCTTCCTCGTGGCCAGCGACGGACTCACCGGGATGGTGGATGACCGTCGTCTCCAACAGTTGCTCCTCGCGCGCAGTGGACCCTCGCGCGTGGTGGACGCACTCATCGCCGAGGCCAATGGCCGCGGCGGACTCGACAACATCACGGCCATCGTGGTGCAAGTCGGTATGGTGGACGCCTCGCAGAATGACTAACGACGAAACGGTCGCGTCCGTCGCGGAGCTCTTCCTCGGCAACATCCTGTACGCGCTGGAAAAGTGCGCCGTTTCGCTTTCCGCCGACGGGAAAGAGGAGGATGCGGCATTCTACCGCGGCATCGGGAGGAGCTTGGCCGAGGCGCGGGGACGGGAAAAACAACAGCGAGGAGACGGTAGGCCGTAGGCAGTTGGCCGTTGGCGGTTGTCCGTTGGCGGTTGTCCGTTGGCGGTTGTCCGTTGGCGCGTACCGTACGGCCGAGCGGTCGTAGTACGCCCGCCTGTTTGCAACGGTAAACGGTAAACGGTAAACCGTCTACTGCCGTTGCCGTTACCGCAACACCGCGTCGAGCTCCTCTCTCCGCACCGTCACCCGCTCCGCCGTAAACACGCGCAGGTAGCGCGCCGAGCGGTACAACTCATCCGCCATGCGCGGCAGGTCAATCGCCCCAGGCAGCCCTTCGTGCGTGAGCTGTCGCACGCTGCCATCGCGGCTCAGCACTGGCAAGTCGAGCCCGAGCATATGGGTCTTGGCGGGGAAGTCGAGGAGCACATCGCCCTCCGCCAATCCCAGCGAGGTGGCGAGACGCCGCTCGGCGTCGCGCGTGCGGGCGCGGTCGTCGGCAATCCATTCGAGTTCGTCCATCGGCAGCTGCGCCGCGGGCGCTTCGAAGGCGCGTTTGTAGAGCCGGCGCATGCGCAGTGCCTCGAGCATCGCGCGTGTCGCGTCATTGGCGCGCTGATCGAGTGCGCTCAACAGCCCTTCGTCGGTGGAGCGAGCCACCACCGCGGCGTCGAGCTGCCCCGCGGCGAGTGCATGCTCCACGAGACGCTTGTACATCGCCGTCGCGCTGCGGCAGGCGTGGTGCCAATAGACATTGCGGTACATCTGGTACTTCGCAAACAGCAGCGACTCGAGCGCGCTCAACCCCTTGGCGCGCACACCCACGCGTCGGTGGCCGGTGGCGGGGTCGTCGAGCAGGACGAGCGCGTGAATAAGCCGATCTTCGTCAATCTCGCCGTACGGCACGCCACACATCATGGCGTCGCGCTTGAGGTAATCCATTTTGTCGAGATCGAGCGACCCACTGATCAGCCCCTGCAACGGACTCGCGCTTTCACCACAGATGAGCGCAAAGACGCGTTCTGGGGCATCGGCGCCAATGGCGCTCCGGAGCACCTCGGCTACTGCCCCCTCGGTGATGAGCGGACGCGAGAGCGCCTCGTGATGCGGCAGCCCCACTTCCTCGAGCGCATGCGAAAATGGATAATGCCCCACGTCATGCAACAGCGCGGCGGCGGCCACCACGGTTGGTTCGTCGGCGGCAATCCCCTCGAGTTGTCCACTCTCGCGCAACTCATGCAGCGCACGCTTGGCGAGATGGTACGCGCCGAGTGCGTGCTCAAAGCGGGAATGCGTCGCGCCCGGATACACGAGATGCGCGAGCCCGAGTTGGCGCACATAGCGCAGTCGCTGCATCACCGCCGTGTCGAGCAGTCGCTCGGCGATGGCATCAACGCGAATGTTGTTCCAGAGGGGATCGCGAATGGTTGGCACGGCAGTCGGGATGGGGGAAGGGGAGGTCGCGGGCCACGCCCACGCCCTCCCCTGATGGTGCGTTACGAACGGTGCAGCATCAAATAATCACCCTTCGATCAACCTGTTGGGCCTGCGGCGAGGATTGCCGCCGGCACCGCGTCACCGAACTTCTTGATGTTGTCGCGGAACATCTGTGCGAGCTTCGCCGCCTGCGCATCGTACGCCGCGCTGTCGGCCCAGGTGCCGCGTGCGTCGAGCACGCCGGCCGGCACGTTCTCAATGCCCTGCGGCACGCTCAACCCGAACACCGGATCCACTGTCACTGGTGCCGCGTCGAGCTTGCCAGCGAGCAACGCACGCACCATCGCGCGCGTGTGCGTGAGTTTCATGCGCGCGCCGGTGCCATAGGCGCCACCGCTCCATCCGGTGTTGACGAGCCAGACCTTGGCCTCGTGCTTGGCGAGCAGTTCGCCGAGCATCGTGGCGTACTTGGTGGGGTGCCATACCAGGAACACCGCGCCAAAGCAGGCGCTGAAGGTGGCCTGTGGTTCCGTCACGCCACGTTCGGTGCCGGCCACCTTGGCCGTGTAGCCGGAAAGGAAATAGTACATCGCCTGCTCGCGCGTCAGGCGCGCAATAGGCGGCAGCACGCCAAACGCGTCGGCGGTGAGGAACACGACGTTCTTGGGGTGCCCGCCGCGTCCGCTCGGCACGTGATTGCGGATGTAGTGGAGCGGGTACGACGCGCGCGTGTTCTCGGTGATGCTTTGGCTTTCGAACTTTACCTGCTTGGTGATCTCGTCGAGCTCGACGTTCTCGAGGATGGTGCCGAACATCTGTGTGGTGGCGTAGATGTCGGGCTCCTGCTCCGGCGAGAGGTTGATCACCTTGGCGTAGCAGCCACCTTCAAAGTTGAAGGTGCCGTTCTCGCTCCAGCCATGTTCGTCGTCGCCAATGAGTCCGCGTTCCGGGTCGGCACTGAGCGTGGTCTTGCCGGTTCCCGAGAGGCCAAAGAACAGCGCGGTGTCGCCCGCGGGGCCGATGTTCGCCGAGCAGTGCATGGAGAGCACGCCCTGCTTGGGGAGCAGGTAGTTCATCACGGTGAACATCGCCTTCTTCAGTTCGCCGGCGTAGCGCGTACCGCCAATGAGAATCATCCGCTTGGCGAGATGCAGCACGATGAAGGTGCTCGTGCGCGTCCCGTGGCGGGCCGGATCGCCCTGGAACTCGGGGGCGTGCAGAATCGAGAAGTTGGGCGCAAAGCTGGCGAGTTCGGCGATGTCCGGGCGAATGAACATGTTCCGCACGAAGTTCGCGTGCCAGGCGTTGGGCGTCACATAGCGGCAGCTGAGGCGGTAGTCCGGATCGGCGCCGCAGTAGAGATCTTCGACAAACAGTTCGCCCTGCCCGGCGAGGTACCCGCGCACATCAGCGAGTAGGATGTCGAAATGCGCATCGGTCATGGGCTGGTTGACCGCGCCCCAGTCCACGTCAGCCTGCGACGTCGGTTCCTGCACCACGAACTTGTCCTTGGGCGAGCGACCTGTGTGCGGCGTCGTCACCGCCACGAATGGGCCGCCGGACGCGAACACGCCTTCCTGTTTTCGTGCGGCGGCAAGCGCCAACTCCGGCGCCACAAGATTCCAGTGCACCACACCTGCGGGCGTGATGCCTTGCTCAGAAAGTCCGTGCGAGCTCTCGCGGGAGAGCGGGGTAGCCGTAGCCATTGGACGAGGATTCCTGAAATATGAAAGGGAAGGTTTAGCGAGTGGCGCCCACCGGCTCGCTGGCCGGCGTTGTGACAGATACGTTCGCGTGTCCGTTGCCATTATTGGCGCGGGTGCGCCACTGCGCATCGATCACCGCGACGGCGGCCATGTTCACGATCTCCTGCACGTCGGCGCCCTGCTCCAGCACGTGCACCGGATGGGCCATGCCAACGAGAATGGGACCGATTGCCGTCGCCCCGCCCAGCTTGGTCAACAACTTGTACGCAATGTTCCCGGCACTCAGGTTCGGGAAGATCAGCACGTTGGCTTCGTCCTTCAGTTTGCTGAACGGATAGCGCGACGCAAGGATCTCCGGCGTGAACGCCGTGTCGGCCTGCATTTCGCCATCCACAATCAGCTGCGGACGCCGTTCGCGCAAAATCTCCACGGCGCGCGCCATTTTCTCGGCTTCGGGATGTTTGACCGACCCGAAGTTGGAGAACGACAACATCGCCACTTTCGGCACTTGGCCAAAGTTGCTGACGAGGCCGGCCGCCGAAATCGCGATCTGCGCGAGTTGTTCGGCCGTCGGGTCGATGTTCACGGTGGTGTCGCCGCAGAAGATTACGTGCTTTTCAAATACGAGCATGTACAAGCCGCTGGCGAGCCCAACATTGGGGTGTGCGCCGATGACTTCGAGGGCTGGGCGAATGGTCTCGGGGTAGTGCTTGCCGAGTCCGCCGACCATCGCGTCGGCATCACCGACACCGAGCATCGCGCTGCCGTAGTAAATCCCCTTGTACAAGCGCTGGTGCGCCTCGGAGAGCGAGAGGCCTTTGCGCTGGCGCTTTTCCCACAGGAACTGGGCGTAGCGGTCGCGGTGCTTGGATGTGCCGGGGTCTTCAATGCGAATGCCCGTGAGCAGCACGCCATTCGCCTCAGCGAGTTCGCGAATCGCGGACTCGCGGCCGAGCAGAATGGGGTGTGCAATGCCTTCGTCCACCAGCTGCTGGGCGGCGCGAAGGACCTTGAGGTCTTCGCCCTCTGGGAAGACGACGCGCTTGGGGTCGTGGTGCGCACGGTTCATGATGCCGCGCATGATGCCGCGGGCGCGGCCGAGGCGTCCTTCGAGCTGCTCGCGGTAATCGTCGATGTCGAACACTTGATTCGCCACGCCGCTCGCGACCGCGGCCCACGCGACGGCCGGCGCCACCCAGAGGAGCGCGCGCGGGTCGAAGGGGAAAGGAATCAAATATTCCGGACCGAACTTCACGTTCTTGAGGCCGTAGAGCTGACTCACCGTGTCCGGCACGTCTTCCTTGGCCAACGCGGCCAACGCGCGGGTGGCGGCCATCTTCATTTCTTCGTTGATCGTCGTGGCGCGCACGTCCAGCGCGCCGCGGAAGATGAACGGAAAGCAGAGCACGTTGTTGATCTGATTCGCATAGTCGCTGCGGCCGGTGGCCGTGATGGCGTCGGGGCGTACCGCGCGCACCTCGTGCGGCAAAATTTCGGGGTTCGGATTGGCGAGCGCAAAGATGATCGGAAGCTCCGCCATCGGCTTGATCATGTCGCCCGTCACCGCACCCGCGGCCGAGAGCCCGACAAACACATCGGCTCCCACCAACGCCTCCGTGAGCGTGCGCTGGGTGAACGCGCCAGCAAAACGCTGCTTGTACGGATCCATGTGACCCGCGCCGCGCCCAGCGTGAATGACACCTTCGCGGTCGCACATGATGATGTTTTCGCGCAGCACGCCGAGGCGTACATAGTGCTCCGCCGTGCTGATCGCCGCCGCGCCCGCGCCGGAGAAGACCACGCGAATCTTGCCGAGTTCCTTGCCCACAATCTCAACGGCATTCAGGAGCGCGGCGCCGCTGATAATCGCCGTGCCGTGTTGATCGTCATGGAAAACGGGAATCTTGAGCGTCTTGCGTAGTTCTTCCTCAACGTAGAAGCAGTCGGGCGCCTTGATGTCCTCGAGGTTGATGCCGCCCACCGTGGGCTCGAGGAGTTGGCAGAACTTCACCAGATCTTTGGGATCTTCGCTCCCGACTTCGAGATCGAACACGTCGATGTCGGCAAACTGCTTGAAGAGATTGCCCTTGCCTTCCATCACCGGCTTGCCCGCTAGGGCGCCGATGTTGCCGAGCCCGAGTACGGCGGTGCCGTTGCTGACGACCGCGACGAGGTTGCCCTTGGCGGTGTACTTGTAGGCGTCTTCGGGGTTGGCTTGGATTTCGAGGCAGGGCTCAGCAACGCCCGGCGAGTATGCGAGGCCGAGATCGCGCTGGTTGCTCAGTGACTTCGTGGGGACAACGGCGATCTTGCCCGGCCGGCCCTTGGAGTGATAATCGAGCGCATCTTGACGTTTCATAGTGGTACAAAGATAGCGGACAGGGGGGCGGGGTGGAGTCAGGGATTCGGTGTTTATTCGGGTAAGAATATCCGAGTCCCTCCCCTGTGACTGGTGCAGCTAGGGGAGGCCGAGAGGACGGCGGACACGCGGAGTATCGGCCGTCCTCGGTGTGCTGCGATGCCAGGCCAGACTTAGCGGGACTGCAGTCGACGCGCGCACCATGCGATGAGCGCCATCAGACTGGAACAGGCGATGATGGCGGGGCCAGAGGGGAGGTCGTACGGGATAGACAGCGCAAAGCCAATGACGCTGGCGAGAATGCCAGACGTGATCGCCACCGCGAAGATGCCGCCCATAGAGCGCGCGAGTAGCAGTCCGGTGACAGCCGGCAGCACGAGGAAGTTGAACACGAGCATGACGCCGGCGAACTGCATCGCAAAGGCGATCACCAAACCGAGGGTGAAATAGAGCGCCAGGTTCCAGGCGGTGACTCGGTAGCCGAGCGTACGCGCCGTCTCACGGTCGAACGAGACAAAGAGGAACTCTTTGTAGAACACGAAGTGGATCAAGAGCACAGGGACTGTCACTGCGAGCAATACGAGCGTGTCGGCGCGTGTGATGCCGAGAATATTGCCCTGCAAGAAGATGTCGTGGGCCTCTCCGCTCGTCGCCTTGGCAATGAGCAATATTCCCGCAGCGGCTGCCGCGGCGTAGGTCACGCCAATCGTTGCGTCGGGCGGCACACCGCTCTTGGCACCAGCGCCCAGGCCAAAGAACATTGCGCCAGCGAGGGTCACGAGCAGTGACATCGCCACTGGGTGATGCGCCAGTTGCCCACTCACGCCGAGCCCGCCAAGGAACAACGCCAGCGCGATGCCAGCCGATGACAGCTGTGCCAGCGCCGCGCCGACAAAGACGATGCGCTTGAGAACCACATACACGCCAAGCACCGAACACGCGATCCCGATGACCAAGGCCCCGTACAGTGCTTCACGAAAGACGGACAGGGTCTCAAGCATGGTCGTGCCGCCCCTGCAATGTTGTTCCACCCGCGACCACAATGCGATGCCCGTTGACGCGCTCCACGTCCACCGGAATGCCGTACATCTTCGTGAGCGTGGCTTCGTTCATGATGTCATCGACCGTTCCAATGCGGAATCCGCCTTCGAGCACCAGGGCAATGCGCTTGACGTAATTCGCCACCTCATTCAACGCGTGGCTTACCATCAGCACCGTCAGGGAGTCTTGGTCATGTAGCTCTCGTACGAGCCCCAGAATCTGGGTCGTGGCCACGAGATCCATTCCCTCGGTGGGTTCGTCCAACACGAGCACTGTGGGTTCGCCCACGAGGGCGCGCGCGATGAGGGAGCGCTGTTTTTGTCCGCCAGACAACGCGGAGAGCTGGCGGTGTGCCAAGTGCGGAATGCCGACGTGCTCCAGCGCTTGCATCGCACGGTTCCGGTCGTCCGCGCCAGGGCGTCGGCCGAGGCCGATGCGATCGTAGCGCCCCATCATCACCACGTCCACCACTTTGAGCGGGTAGACGGAATCCACCGTCTCGCGTTGCGGCACATAGCCAAATCGCAGCCCCGGCTGCACCGCGACCGTTCCGCCGAGCGGAGCCAGCGATCCGAGAATATTGCGCAGGATCGTGGTCTTGCCGGCCCCATTGGGGCCGACGAGACCAAGAAAGTCGCCCGACGGAATCTCAAACGAAATATCCGAGAGCACCTTGCGGCGCCCATACCCGAGCGTGGCCCGCTCAAAGCGTACCAAGGGTGTCATCGTAACGCGGCTGCGAGCATTGAGACGTCCTTCTGTAAGAGCATGAAATAATCGGGGGTGCCGGGTACGCCGCCGACGGACGGCGGGAGAACGAGCACCGTCGCGCCCGTCTGCCGTGCAACGAGGTCCGACATTTTCTTGTCGTAGAAGGGCTCCATGATGATCACCTTCGCGCCACTGGCTTTGATCGCGGCAACGACCGAGAGGAGGTGCGAGGGCGACGGCGGAACCCCAGGCTTCGGTTCCATATATGCCACGATTTTCATCCCGGTGTACTGCCCGAAGTAGTGCCAGCTCGTATGCCACGCCACCACGGGCTTGCCGCGAATCGACGCGAGGTCGGCCGCCCATCCTTTTTCGGTCGCGCCAAGCTTATCCTCGAACGCCTTTTCATTGGCGTCGTACACGGCGGTGCCCTTTGGGTCGAGCTCGGAAAACTTGGCGAGAAAGAGCTTCGCCATACGCCGCCCATTTTCCGGGTCGAGCCAATAGTGCGGATTGCCAAGCGGATGCACGTCGCCTTGGCTACGATCGAGGTTGCCGGTGGGCACATCAATCACCGCAATGGCGCGCGACACATCGAGATACCCGCTGCCGCCTGGGTTCAAACGCGGGTTGCGGGCGCCGTCAAGCAACAACGACATCCAACCGATCTCCAGGTCGAGGCCCACGAACGCCCACACGTCGGCGTTGCGGAGTTGCAGCACAAAACTGGGTTTTGCCTCGATGAAATGCGGATCCTGGTATCCCTCGCCGATGTGCGTGGCCGTAATGCGGGTTCCGCCGACGGCTTTGGCGATGTCGTAGAGGTCGGTGGTACTGGTGACCACCTTCAGCTGTGCCTGCGCCGGGGCCGCCCCAAGGGCGGCTGCGACGAGCACCGTCATAATTGTCCGTACCATCATTGCGTATAGCTCCCGGCGCTGGGCGCCGTAGGCGGGCTCAAAAGGGATTGGTGCGCACAGATCAGAAGGGATGCGCCTTGTGCGGACCCACGGCGAAGGTCGCTTGCAGCAGAATGCGGTCTTCGGCGATTCCGCCCACCCAACTGCGACGTTCGTAGCTCGCGACCAGCTTGGAGAACTCACTGGGAAACCACTCCAGCACCCCGGAGCCAGCCGTGAGACGCGCACCGCGGAACGTGGGGTCCTGCACCGTGTCCCAACGGGCTCCGGCGTACACGCGCTGCGCGAGTTGCCAACGCGCAAACACATAGGCGCCGTCGTAGTTGCGAATCAGCGGTGCGCCGGCGGCGTCCGGATTGGCAAGCCAGCCCTGGTCATTGATCTGCCGCATCCACTCCGCTTGCAGAATGAATGACTGGTACAGTCCCTGCTGGAGCGGCTTCCACCGGTACGTCAGGTCGGCGCCCACGAGCGTTTGCCGCGCGTTCACCGCGTTCGTACCGTCGGTGGTCGTAAATCCGAGCGCTGTTTGTCGATTGCCGGTGATCCCGCTCAGCGAGAGCTCCAGGTTTGATGCTTGCGAGAGATCCCAATAGTTGCGGAGGCGCGCCGAGTAGCCGAGGCCACCGAGGTTCTTGTTGACGGCGTCCGGCGCCTGCAACGAATCCACCGCGTCGCCAAACCGGTCAATCACACTCACCACGAGTTCTTGATAAAAGCCGAATGGCGCCAATACCTGGCTCACCGACACACCCGTGCCTTTGAGGCCGTCTTCACTCATAAATTTCTGAATCACATACGGATACTCGACCGTGTGCAGGTCGTGCCGGTGTGTCACATTCTGTTTGCCAACCGGCATCAAGTAGCGGCCGATGCGCGCCTGCAGTCCCCACGGCATGGACGTCGTGGTGAGAAATGCCTGCTCAATCGCGATCTTCTCTTGGTCGTTGATGGCGAGGAACATGTCGCCGCGGAAATACGGGTCCACCACAGACTGAATGGCGAGTTCCACTTCGCGCACGCCGAGTCGGCTGCCATCGCCTTGCGTGCTTCCCTTGGGGCTCAGATCACCAACGAGGTCGCCGACGGCGCTGAAGTCCGGCAACATGCGAGGATTGGTCGCTCCCTGCGGTCCGCCCACCGCGCGAGCGGGTGCGGCGGGTGCTGACACGGTTTTCGCGAACTCGCGGACAAAGGCGAGTGAGTCGGCGGTCGCCTTGGCCACGGAATCAGCCTTGGAGCGCGGCGCACTACCGGCTTGTTGAGCGCCAGCGGTCGTGGACAGCGCCACGACCGCTACACACAGTACGGATCGGAACATGTATTGGGGTGAGAAAGGATAGAGTGCCAGCCACCGCAGGTGCGGTCGCTGGGCTCGGCCAGAAGCGGCCGGAGCGGAACTCAGCCTTTCTGCGGTGGTGCTCGCGAGCGGACGCTGGAGGTGGCGCCACGTGCCGCACCGAGCGAAACGGTCGACACGGGCACGGTGTGGAGCGCCGTGCGGGCATCGGGGAGCGTCTGACTCTTGCCGGGGGCGGCCACGAGCGTGCGCAGTTGGCAAACCGCGCACGCTTGCTCGTTGTGCATGTCGAGATGCTGGGCGCCCAGCTCTTCGACGTGCAGCACCGATGTCACGGTTCCCGTCGGCTCCCAGATCGTGGCCGACACCAAAGCGCCCTGTAGCGCAAAAAGCGCGAGGGCGATGGTGACGCGAACGATCGGACGGAGCCGACGCAGGAAACCGAGCACTAGCATTCTGTTAGAGTACGCGCCCCGAGGAGGAAACGCTAGGCGCCGACAGGTGACGGGCTATGTGGTCGCAAAGGCCCGCAGCTTGGCCAGCATCGCGCGGTCATTCGTCACCATATCATCCCCTTTCGGGGTCTCGAGTAGCTTGGGCACGGTGGCGAGGCGCGGGTCGGTCATCAGGCGCCGAAACGGCTCGTCCCCGATCATCCCTACCCCAATCAGCTCGTGCCGGTCCTTGTGGGATCCGAGGGGCGCCTTGGAGTCGTTCAGGTGGATCAGCCCGAGCCGCTCAAGGCCAATCACATCGCTAAACCGCTGCCAGACGCCGTCGAAGTCACCCACCAGATCGTAACCGGCGGCAAAGATATGCGCGGTATCAAGGCACACCCCCACGCGGGTGCAAAGCGGAGCGGGAATCAACGCGAGCAACGCCGCCATCTCCTCGAACGTCGAGCCAATCACCGTGCCCTGACCAGCCGTGAGCTCCATCAACAGCCGCGTCGAGCCCTGCTCCCGCTCCAACACCTGCGCAATCGCATCGGCATTACGGGCAATCCCGGACTCCCGTTCATCCATAAAGTTGCCGGGATGGCTCACGAGCGCATCAAGGCCAAGCGCGTGACAGCGCCGCAGTTCCGCGGCAAACGACTCGATCGACTTGGCGCGCAGTTCCGGATTGGGCGATGCGAGGTTGATCAAATAGCTGTCGTGCGCATTCGTGAACTGCACGCCGCTCGTCGCTAACCCCTCGCGAAACGCCTGCGCCTCGGCCGGCTCCACCTCACGCTCAGCCCAGCGGTTGGCCTGTTTCGTAAAAAGCTGCATGGCCGTCGCGCCAATATCTGTGGCGCGAGCCGGGGTGAGCGGCACACCGCCTGCCGCCGAGATGTGCGCGCCGAGCGGAGCGCTCACTTGCGCGTCCGCAGCCACTCCAGCGGATCGACGGCCTGGCGCCCCTCAGGACGAATCTCAAAATGCAAATGCGGCCCGAGTTCCGGGTCGGTGGTACCGACCGTGCCAATGGGCTGTCCCTTATTGATGCGCGCGCCTTTCGCCACCTGAATCACGCCGAGCGAGCTGTAAATCGAGTACGACCCACCGCCGTGCTGCATCACAACCGTCGGCCCGTACGTCCCGAAGCTCTGCAACACCTCAGCGACCGTACCCGCGGCCACGGCGCGCACCATACTGTTGGCGGGCGCCGCGATCCCCACGCCATTCCAGCGAATGGTGGTGTTGTTCGGGTTGATTGCGCGCCCAAAGCGATAAAGGATTTCGCCATCCACGGGCCAGTCGAGCTTGCCGATGTCGGACGTTTTGAGCGTACTCGTGCTGGCGGGCGGATTGCCCGCGCGCCCTGCCACGCGACGACGCTCGGTTTCCAGGGTGGTGATGAGGCTCGACAGCCGTGTTTCGTCGCGGGCGATCTGCTGCAGGCGCTCTTCTGTTTGCTTCTGCTTGGCCTGTGCCTGTGCGAGACTGCGCGTGCGCTGGTCCTCCAGCGAGCGAAGGCGTTTTTCCTCATCCGCCTTTTCTTGCCGCGACATCTCCACGTCGTTCTTGAGCTGCATCAACGTTTCGCGCTGGCGACCGATGAGCATGCCGAGTGTTTCGACGCGCAGGACGAGCGCGCGGTCGCGCTGGGCGACCAGATGCAGATACTTGTAGCGCGCCACCAACTCACCAAACGATTGCGCCGAGATAAAGGCTTCCACCGAATACATGGCGCCGCGCTTATAGATCTCACGGACGCGGTGCTGGAGTAGCGCGCGCTTGACGGCCAGTTCGTCCTGCGCGTGTACGAGGTCGCTACTCGTGCCTTTTTCTTCGGCGCCGAGTGAGTTGATTTGCGAATCGAGTGAGCGCAGCGCCCGCGCGGTGGCTTCGCGCTGCCGTTCGATGTTGGTGCGCTCCTCGCCCAAATCATGCACCGTGTTTTGCAACTCGCGCATGCGACGCTGGAGCTCCGCGCGCTCGCTACGAATCCTGTCGAGCTCCTCGCGTTGCGCGCGAATGCGGTCGGCGGCGCTCTGCGGAGCAGGCGCCACCGGCGGTTGCTGTTGCGCGAGCGCCGGTGCCGCGCCGCCCACCACCAAGCAGAACAGAGCGGTGGCGCGACGCACCGCGCGGTGTCCCACGCTCAGACTTCCCTCAGGTGACGCCCCACGCTGAGCGCACTCCCCAGCACGCCGATGAGCGCACCGCCGAGCACGCCGAGCACGGAGAGTCGGATGTCAAAGAAATCGGCGCGGAATACAAAGTGGCCAATGACGTAGTTCGCGATCCAGGCAAAGGCCAGCGCGAGCAAGCCGCCGAGCAAACCCTTGAGGGCGCCTTCGATCAAGAACGGACTCCGGATGAAACTATCCGTGGCGCCTACGAGCCGCATAATGGAGATTTCGCGCGCGCGCGCCAAAATGGCCATGCGGATGGTCGATCCAATAATGACGATGGCCACCGTGGCAAAGGTGAGCCCCAAGAGAATACCGGCGATCGTCGCCACGTTGCGGATGCGATGGAGCTTCTCCACCCACTCTTCGCCATAGCGCACGTCGTCAATGAAGTCGTAGGTCTTCATCCGTTCGGCGACGGCGTGTACCGTGGCGGGGTCGCGCATGCCGCCCTTCAGGCGCACATCGAGTGACGCGGGAAGGATGCTGGGGTCGAACACGTCGTTGAACTCCCCGAGCTCGCGGCGGGCGCGGTCCAGTGCCTGTTCCGGCGTGACCAGGGTGACCGAGGCCACTTCGGGGAAGGCGCGCACGTCCGCGATGGCCGCCGAGGTGGACTCGCTCGTGGTGCCGTCCACAATGAACGCGCGCACTTCCACACGCTCTTCCACTTCCACGAGTGCCTTGCGGATGTTGAGCGCCACAAGTCCGAAGAGTCCAAACGCAAACAACGAGAAGGCGATGGTGGTAATGCTGAGCGCGCTGAGCATCGGCGCGCGCTTGAACGCGAGGAGCGCTTCGCGCCAGGCGAGTCTCATACGGACGCTCCGGCGTCGGGGGGCGTGACATCGGCGCGTGAATCGAACACAATCTGCCCGTGGTTGAGCTCGATCGTGCGGTACTGCGTTGAGCGTACGAGTTCGAGATCGTGCGTGGCCATCAACACCGTGGTGCCGGAGGCGTTGATGTCTTTGAGCAACTGAAAGATGCCGCGCGTCGCGCGCTCATCGAGGTTGCCCGTCGGTTCATCGGCCACAATGAGTACCGGGTCATTGGCCAGGGCGCGGGCAATGGCGACGCGCTGCTGCTCTCCACCCGAGAGTTCGCGCGGGAGCGACGGCCCCTTGGACGAGAGGCCGACCAGTTGCAACAGCCGCGCGACCTTGAGTTGAATCGTGGTGTGCCCCACGCCCGTCACTTCGAGCGCAAAGGCGATGTTCTCTTCCACGGTGCGGTCTTCGAGCAGGCGAAAGTCCTGAAAGACCACGCCCATTTTGCGGCGCACCCGCGGCACATCCTTGTTGCGGATGGTCACAGAGCTGGCCCCGGCAATCTTCACCTCGCCCGCCGTCGGCTGCTCCTCGAGATAAATGAGCTTGAGGATCGTGCTCTTGCCCGCGCCGCTCGGTCCCGTCAAAAAGGTGAACTCGCCACGTGCGAGATGAAACGACACCTCTTTCAGCGCCAGTCCGGTGCGGGGGAATTCCTTGGTGACGCGCGTGAATCGAATCATGCCTTACTTGAGCGCGAGTTCAATGTCGGCAATAATGTCATCGGCGTCTTCGATGCCGATCGACAAACGGAGGAACCCATCGGGAATCCCGAGGCGCGTGCGCTCTTCGCTGGTCATGGCCGCGTGCGACGTGTAGCGCGGCTCGCACACCAGCGAGTCCACGCCACCCAAACTCGGCGCGTGCTGAAAGAGCTTGAGGCGACGCAAGAACTTGTCGGCCGCTTTGCCGCCGCCGGTGAGCTCGATCGCCATCATGCCACCAAAGCCGTCGAGCATGGCGCGTGCCACCTCGTGATCCGGATGGTCAGAGAGGCCGGGGTAGTGCACCCGTTTGATCTCCTTGCGGTCGGCACACCAGTTGGCGATGCGCATGGCGTTGTCGTTCTGCCGGCGCACGCGCACATCCAGTGTTTTCATGCCACGTTCGAGCAGCCACATGGCAAAGGGATCCGGCGCCTGCCCCCACACCATCATTTTGTGGAGCACTTCCTGAATGTACGGCTCCGTGCCGCAGACGACGCCGGCCATCGAGTCGTGGTGGCCGTTCAAGTACTTGGTGGCGGAATGAATCACAACGTCCGCGCCGTGTTCGATCGGCCGGAAGTTCACCGGCGACGCGAAGGTGGAGTCAACCACCAGCGCGAGTCCCACTTCCTTGGTGAGATACGAAATGGGGCGCATGTCGAGCACGCGGCAGGTGGGGTTCACCGGCGACTCAATAAAGATGGCGCGCGTTTCTTTGCGGAGCCGCTTACGCCACGCGCGCGGTTCCAACGGGTCGACCAGCGTGACGTCGATGCCGTGCCGCACGAACTCTTCGGTGAACAGCTTGAAGGTGCCGCCGTAGATGTAGGCACTCGCGAGCAGGTGATCGCCGGGGCGGAGGAGGGCCAACATGGCACACGCCGTGGCCCCCATCCCACTGCCCAGCACGAGTGACGCCTCAGCGCCTTCGAGCAAAGCCAGTCGCCGCTGCAAGCGTTCGGAGTTCGGCGTATTGCCATAGCGCGTGTACTTGAGGCCCGCGCCGGTACCGATTTCCTGCAGGTAGTTGACGGACTGGACGAGCGGAGGCGCGACGGGATCGCCGGCTTTCCGCGGGTCGGCACCACCGTGAATGGCCATCGTGGAGAGGCCGTGATGTGCTTTCTTCTTGCTCATCGGTTGGCTTACGGCTTGAGAGGTGGCAACTGAAACTGACGTTCGGAATCAATCTTGACGAGGCGGACCACATCGGTGAGGACAATGCCCGCGAGATCCCGCACGACCACACCGCCGCGTGGCAGGGTCTCGTCGATTTGCACCGGCGCCAGTTCGTGCCGATGCGGCCCGTACACCCATACCAAGATACCTGGCTCGAGGCCGCGCAGGGTGGCGTCGTCGCTCCGAATCAACAGCAGAGGGCCCCGCTCCGCGTCGGAGGCCCGAGTCGCAATGAACCCGACCACCTGCAGCGGCGGGTTGTACGCCACTAGCTCTGGGCCAGGCTGGGCGCCGAGTAGGAGGCGCCGTCAAACCGCAGGAGGTGGCGGCGATGCAGGACGTCAAGCAGCTGCGTCATCGCCTCGATCTCTCGCCCCGCAACTTCAGCCAGCCGCGTGGCGGCCGAGTTGCCTTGCGCGTAGACCATGTCCCATACCAAGCGCTCATCGGCGTTCACGGCGCCCACCAAGCGCGCACCGCCGTCGGCAAAATGCACGACCAGCGCGAGTCCGTGATGATGCAGCACATCCTCAATGGCCTCGAGGTGCGCATCGGTGATGCCGTGGAAGACCACGTAGCCTCGATCGCGATGCCGCGACATCGGCGACATCAGGAGTTTGGCGACCACTTCGTCGGCGCACGAGTAGTCCATCATCCCGATAGCCGAAAAATCGAGGAAGGCGACGTCGCCGTCGTGCAGCGCGGAGAGTTCGCGCTCGATGCACTCCCGAACCGCGGCACCGGTGGTACGCGTGACCAGATCCGCGTACGGGACCTTGGCCGAGTGACGCAGCACCAAGCCCACATCGATGTGCGTCATGGTTTCTCCGCGGGCAGCGCTTCGGGAATCAAAATCTGCATCTGCGAGCCAGGGAACGCCGGCAGGTTTTCGCGGGCCGGATAATCATCGTCCCAGTCTGGCACGAGCGCCACGCGAGCGGTGCCACTGCGCACCGTCAGTTTGCCGTCGCGGCGCTTTACATAAGCTTTGATGCCCTTGATGCCCTGACCGCGCCCAAGGTCCGACAGTCGGCTCACGCCGCGCATCACCGCTTCTTCGAGTGCCATGCGGTCATTCCACCGATCGGTTTCTGGACGGCGATTGCCACTCTCGAGTGACCGCCGGAATCCAATGCCGGCATCACAGACGGCGATGACCGCCACTTGGCGCCCGATCCGCTTGCGGTAGTTGTACACCTGCACCATCACCCACCCGCCGCGTCCCGCGTGTTCCACAATGTTCTGGCAGGCTTCCGACAGCGCCATGGTGAACCCCATCGTCGCTTTCGACTCGAGGTGCAGGCGGGTGGTGAGAATCTGCGCCGCCCGCACCTGAATGTGCTCCACCACACGGTGCACATCGTTGCTCTCGGCAATCGGCTGCACTTCAAGGAGCACGTCGCTCTCGCCCGCCGATCGTGCGCGCGGCACCGTGCCCTGAATGTCGTAGAGGTCTTCGGCGTACTTGAAGAAGCCCGCGCGCGCCCAGTACGACGATTTGTCGAGATCGTCGGGTGCGAGCAACGTCGGTTTCGTGGCGCGCGTCTGTGCGAGTGTCAGCAACGCCGTGAGCCCGAAGGGCGTCGAGAAGGCGCAGTGACGGCAGTCAATGATCACCTTGTCCTCTGGCGGGTGCGGCGCCAGTTGCTCAATGACCTGTTCAAACGACAGATCGTCCAGCGAGGTCGGAACGGTGATGACAGCGGTCACGAGACGCTCAGTTCTCCGCGAAGGTAATGTGCGAGTCCGGTGGCTCCCCGGTGCTCGACGTTACGCGCTGCGGCAACGAGTGCAGCCTGCATCGCGTCCAAAAATCTATCACCGGCGACCAGCCGAGAGTAATAGGTGGCGCCCCAAACATCGCCACAACCGGTCGGGTCGCCATCTTGACTTCCGATGCGCGTTAATCCCGGCGCCACCCGCGCCGTCTTGATGGCGCCGTCCATCGCCGGCCGCGCGGTCAGCGCCGCGTCGCGGCGAATGTCCGACAACCGCTCAAATGAAGGGGCGGCAAAATACGCCGCCCCGCGCGCGCCGAGCGTCACTACCAGATTCTGCACCCCGTTGGCCAAAGCCGTGGCCGCCAACGACATGGGGTCGGGGGCGAGCATCGACATTTCGTCTTCGTTCACCTGTAAGACGTCAAAACAACGACACCACTGCGCCACGTTCGGAATCGGGCGCAGGGTGCGGAGGCCGTCGGCCTGCACCGCCAGCACCAGCGAATGCAGGTCACAATAGATGGGACCCGAAAAATGCTGCCGCAGCAGTTGTGCGGTTTCGAGGTCGAGCTCAAATCCGCTGATCAGATTCACGTAGAGCGCATCGAGGTCACGAATGAGCGGCGCGAGGCCAGTCCAGCTCCACCCTGGAATGCCACCGGTGAGCACCTCGCTGCGTCGTTCCGCGTCGGTGTAAAACAGTTCAACGCGGTTATTCCGGTAGGGGACGACGATCGGCACCGCATCGCTCGCGAGGTGCCGAAGGCTGCGCACGAAGAGCTGGGCCTGCGGCGCGAGATCTTCGCCCACTTTCACCAACGGCACGAGCTCCCAGTCGTCAGGCAACGCGGCGTCGAACGCGCTCAGCGCGTAGGTGATGCCGCCCCACTCCTCAACCGGTGCCCGTGCGGGATCACGTCCGTGGATCACATCCCAGACGAACGTCCCAATCACCCCCATTCGCTTGCGGCGCACGCGAGATCAGGCGGGGTGCTGCATGAGGAACGTCTTCACCGCACCCACCACGCCCGCCGTACTGCCGAGCGCGCCGGGCACAATGCGACAGGCGTCCACCGCTGGCTTGAACGCGCGCCGCCGCACCTCCGCGCGCATCGGGCCGAAGAGATCCTCACCGGCCTGCGCCACGCCACCGGCGAGCACCACGACTTCGGGATTAAATAGGTTGAGAAGGTTCGCGACGCCGGCACCAATAAACCGCGCCGTCTCGCGCACGACCTCCGCGGCAATTCGATCGCCCGCCTTTGCGGCCTCGTACACCGTCTGCGCCGTGATGAGCGACGCGTCGCCCCCCGTCATCGACAGCAGCGACGACGGCTCGCCGCCCAGCAGCGCCTCGCGCGCCCGCTCGGCGATCGCCGGCCCCGAGGCGTAGGCCTCGAGGCATCCATAGTTGCCGCACGCGCAACGACGACCGGTGGAGTCGATGGTGGTGTGCCCGATTTCACCGGCGACATCGCTCGCGCCGTGGTACAACTCACCATTCAGGATGAGGCCGCCGCCGATGCCCGTGCCGATCGTCATCCCCACCACGTGCCGCGCGCCCTGAGCGGCGCCCATCCACCACTCGCCCACTGTCGCGCAGTTGGCGTCGTTGTCGAGCGTGGCGGGGAGGTGGACGGCCGCGGAGATGTTGTCGCTCAACGGGTAGTTGGTCCATCCGAGATTCGGCGCCACAATCACCAACCCCTTCTCGCGGTCGAGCGGGCCGGGAGCGCCAAGGCCCACACCGGCAAAGTCCGCGCGCGTCGCGCCGGTTTCGGCGCAGGCACCGGCGATCACCACTTCAATACAGCGCGCAATGCGCGCCGTGACCTCGTCGGCGCCTTCGCGTGCGAGCGTGGGCTCGGTGTGATGCGCAATCACGCGCCCGCCGCTCGCCTGCATGGCGCCCACAGAAATCTTGGTGCCGCCGAGGTCAACGCCGATGATGTAACGAGAAGTGGACACGTGCCAGGAGGTGGGGGAATGCCGCAGAGATCCGGACTTACGGCCGGAGCAACTCGTGCACTGCGCCTTCAATATCACCTACCGCCTGCTCTTGCATACAACGCCAGTGCACCAACGGGCATCGCTGCGGTCCGTGACCGTCGCACGGCCGACAGGGGAGCCCGTGCGGCTCCGCTACGGCATGCCGCGGGGCGAGCGGCCCAAAGCCAAAGGCTGGCACGGTGGGGCCATAAATGGTGAGCGTTGGTGTCCCCATTGCACTCGCCAAATGTTGCGGGGCAGAATCGTTTGTGACGATGGCCGCGCACCGTCCCAGCAGTTCGGCGCTCGCCAGCAATGAAAGCCGACCGGTGGCATCTACCACGCGCTCCGGCCCCGCGACGCGCGCAATCTCAGCCGCGAGCGGCGCGTCTTCCTGGCCGCCGACGATCACAATGCGATACACCGGCGCCAGCCGCGCCGCGAGAGCGGGAAAGTGCGGCCAGCGTTTGGTGCCCCAGATGCTGCCAGGCGCGAGCGCGAGTAGGTGCGCGCCATCGCGCGGCACGTCGTGCAGCAGCTGGTCCACCTCGCGCTGCTCCGTGGGGCCAGGGTAGAGGTGCGGTTGCACGGCGCTGTCCGCGCGGCCCGCGTCGGCATTGCCGCTCGCCGCCGCCGCGGGGCCCGCCAGTTGCAACAACCGCGCCGCGTGGTGTGCGCCTTTGCTATACGGGACACGCTCGGTGTAGAGCCACTTCCCGCCGCTCGTGGTGAAGCCAACCACGCGCGGAATCCCCGCGAGGCGAGCGAGCGCCGCCGTGCGCGCCGAACCCTGCGCGCACAAGGCGGCGTCGTACCGATTCGCTCGCAACTGGCGCGCCAAGCGCCACACACCGGCGAGCCCCGCGTCACTCCGCCGCTTGTCGTACACGATCACCTGCCGCACCGCCGGATGATTGGCGAGCAGCGGCGCACCGGCGGGGGTCGTGACCACGTCCACCGTGCCGCGTTCAGCCAGCGCGGCGATCAGCGGCGTGGTGAGCACCAAGTCGCCGAGGAAAGACGTTTGCAGGACGAGGAAGGACTGGGACAAGGGCGAGTAGACGGTTGACGGTAGACAGTTGACCGTGCACGTGACCTGCGGGCGGAGCGGATCCTGCGGGCATCGGCGCCGCGTTGCCATCGCATCGGCAATTTACGCGCGGCCGTCCTCCGTGAACGGTGTACGGTTCACCGTCTACTGTCTACCGCTTACTCGCAGTGGTCGTCTCGTTAGTCAACCTGCAGCACCGCCAAGAACGCTTCCTGTGGGATCTCCACTGACCCCACCTGCTTCATCCGCTTTTTGCCTTCCTTCTGCTTCTCGAGGAGCTTCCGCTTTCGCGTGATGTCGCCGCCGTAGCACTTGGCGAGCACGTCTTTCCGCAGCGGCTTCACCGTCGTGCGCGCAATGACCTTCACGCCGATCGCGGCCTGAATGGCCACCTCAAACATTTGGCGCGGAATCAGTTCCTTGAGCTTGTCGGCAATCTTGCGGCCCCAATCGTACGCCTTGTCGCGGTGCGTGATCACGGAGAACGCGTCAATCGGGTCGCCGTTGATGAGCATGTCCAAGCGCACGAGGTCGCTCCGGCGGTACTCGAGCATCTCATAGTCGAGGCTCGCGTAGCCGCGGCTCACCGACTTCATCTTGTCGAAGAAATCGAGAATGATTTCGCCCAGCGGAAACTCCCAGTCGAACTCCACACGCACGGTGTCGATGTACTTCATGCCCATGTACATGCCGCGGCGATCGGTGCCGAGCGTCATAATGGCGCCGATGTATTCGGACGGCACCATGATGCGCGCCTTCACATACGGTTCTTCGACGTACTCGATGACCTGCGCGCTTGGCATCAACGCCGGATTCTCGACGAGCGTCATCTCGCCGTCGGTCTGGTACACCTTGTACTCCACGCTCGGCACCGTGGTGACGAGCGAGAGATCGAACTCACGTTCGAGGCGCTCGCGCACAATCTCCATGTGCAGCAGCCCAAGGAATCCGCAGCGGAAGCCAAAGCCCAACGCCGTGGAGGTTTCCGGCTCGTACTGCAGCGACGCGTCGTTGAGTTGGAGTTTTTCGAGTGCGTCGCGCAGCGTTTCGTATTGCTGGGTGTCGGTGGGGTACACGCCGGCAAACACAAACGACCGCACGGCCTGATAGCCCGGCAGCGGCTCGGCGGCGCGGTTGTCTTGGTCAAACACGGTGTCGCCGGCGCGCGTTTCCTTGACGGAGCGCACGGCGGCCACCACGTAGCCCACTTCGCCCGCAGTCAGAATGTCGGTGGGGACCTGACGGAGCTGGTTGTACCCCACTTCCTGCACTTCGTACACACCGTCGTTGGTGCCGAAGGTGATCTTGGTGCCCTTCTTGATGGTGCCGTCTACCACACGGATGCTTGGAATAGCCCCGCGGTAGCGGTCGTAGTACGAGTCGTACACGAGGGCGCGCAGCGGCGCCTCGGGATCGCCCGACGGCGGCGGCAATTTCTTGACGATTTCTTCGAGCAGCTCGGGGACGCCGAGGCCTTCTTTGGCGCTCACGAACAGGATGTCTTCCGGTTTGCAGCCCAACAGCCCGACGACTTCATCGCGACGCTTCTCCGGCTCAGCGCCGGGGAGGTCGATCTTGTTGAGGATCGGGATAATCTCAAGTCCCGCTTCCATGGCTAGGAAGAGGTTCGACAGGGTCTGCGCCTGAATCCCCTGCGACGCATCGACCACGAGAATCGCCCCTTCGCAGGCGGCAAGGGAGCGGGAGACTTCGTACGTGAAGTCCACGTGCCCTGGTGTGTCGATGAGGTTGAGCTCGAACTGCTGGCCGTTCTTGGCCAGATAGCTCATGCGCACGGCATTGAGCTTGATAGTGATGCCGCGCTCACGCTCGAGGTCAAGCGTGTCGAGCACCTGCGCCTTCATTTCCCGCTTCTGGAGCATGCCCGTGGCTTCGATCATGCGGTCGGCGAGTGTCGACTTGCCATGATCGATATGGGCGACGATGCAGAAGTTGCGGATATGGTCGAGCTGCACGGATGGCCGGGAAATGAGGGCGTTCTGAGATAGCCTTTTAATATAATGCGTGCAGGGGCGGAGCTGGGGGTGGGGCTGAACTACAACTGCCGCCGACCGTTTGCCGCCGACCGTTTGCCGTGGTCGGTTGTCCGTTGCAGGCGATTCTTGGCACCCGATAACGGAAAACCGATCACGGCAAACGGCCTACCCGCCGTTCCGTTGACCTCCTCCTCAGCGAACCCTCGCTCCCCTCCGTTACTTGGGTGCTCACGCCCCCATCGCTACCTTTCCGTCCGCCCATGGCTCTCTCCCGCAATCGCGCCGACCAAATCGACCCTGCCTCCCTGGCGGCGTTGGGTCGCATTGAAATCGTCGCCCGCTGGGTGGTCGAGGGGTTTCTCACGGGGCTGCACAAATCGCCCAAGAAGGGGTTCTCGGTGGAATTCGCCGAGCATCGCGCGTATCAGCCCGGCGACGATCTGCGCTACATCGACTGGAAGGTCGTGGCGCGCGCCGACAAGTGGCTGATCAAACAGTACGAAGAAGAAACCAATCTGCGCGCCACCATCGTGCTCGACGTGAGCAAGTCGATGGTCTGGACCGGCTCGCCGCAGCGGCTGACCAAACTTGCGTATGCCGAACTGGTCGCCGCCGCCGTGTCGTGGTTGCTTCTCCAGCAGCGTGACGGGGTTGGGCTCATTCGTTTTGACGATGCCGTGCGCACCGTCATTCCCCCACGCGGTCGGACAGCCCAATGGCGCCGTATCGTGGCCGCACTGGACGATCCGGGGGCTGGGGCTGGCTCCGATGCGTCCTCCGCTATCGTACAGGCGGCGGCGCTCGTACAGCGCCCGGGGCTCTCCGTGATCATCAGCGATCTGCTCGTAGACGAGTCGGCCATGGCCGACGCGATCGCGGTGATGCGCGCCGTGGGGCACGACGTGACGGTGTTGCACATTATGGATCCCGTGGAGCGCGATCTCTCGCTCGACGCCAACGAAGTGGAACTCGTGGACACCGAAGGTCCGTCCGCGGTGCACGCCACCGTGAGTGAAATGCGCGAAGCGTACCGCGAAACGGTCGAGCTCGCGATGAGCGAGTGGCGCTCGCGTCTCGCGGCCAGCGGGGCGTCGTATATGCCGGTCTTTACCGACCAACCCTTTGGCGTGCCGTTGCGCGCGGCCTTTGCCGCGCGGCAGGCGTTACCGTGAGTTTTCTCGCGCCATTCGCGTTGTTCCTCACCGCCGCGGCCGCCGTGCCGTTGGTGCTTCATCTGTTGCGCCACCGGACGGGTGAAAAGATCGACTTTCCCGCCGTGCGCTACATGCTGCGCGCGGCGCGCGAGCACTCGCGCGAACTCAAAATTCGTAATCTGCTGTTGATGGTGTTGCGCGTGGCCATCGTCCTCGCGCTGGCCTTGGCCGCCGCGCGGCCAGTGGGGCGTCTCTTTGGCGGCGGCCACGCACCCACGGCGTTCGCGATTGTGCTCGACAACTCGCTCAGCACGTCGGCGGTGGTAGATGGTGCGCCGGTGCTCGCGCGGCTCAAAGACGCCGCGCGTGGCGCGGTGGCGCGCGCCAGCAGCGGCGACCGACTCTGGCTCGTGACCGCTGACGCGCGCGTCGTGGGTGCGAGTACCGCCACGGTGCGCGCCGCGCTCGATCGCGCCGAGCCGCTCGCGGGGGCCGGCGATCTGCGCGCCGCCGTGGCGCGTGCGGTGCAACTCGTGAAGGGTGCGGGAATTCCTGCGCGGCAAATTGCCATTGTCACGGATGCGCAGGCGAGTGCGTGGACCACCACGTTGCCACTCGACGATGTCACCGCCACCGTGTACGCGGTGCCGGGTGCGGTGCCACGCAATCGCGCCGTGCTCCGCGCGGCCGCGGAGCCGGCGCACTGGACGCCGCGCGGCGCGGTGCGCGCGGCCACATCCTCAAGTGACAGCGTCACCTATCGCGTGGCCGTCGGTACGCGCTCCACCGCACGCGGAAGCGCGGCGCC
>CANIWQ010000034.1 GCA_947471365.1 Gemmatimonadota bacterium
GATCGTCCTGCCGGCGATACACTGGCACCGAACCCACCGCGCGAATCAGCCACCCAAGGCCAGGGTAGGTAAACAGTGGTGCCTTGGCCATAAAGCGCACCGATCGACGAGCCGCCACCACAATGAGCGCGGGGTCAATCAGTCCGTTTGAATGGTTGGCCACAATCAAGACCGGCCCGCTCTTGGGTACGCGAGCTCCCCCGAGCGTCAGTCGGTAGTACGATTGTGAGACCAGCCGGCTCAGCGCCGGCATCACAGGATAGAGCCACATAGCCAGCGGAAGTTCGCCCCACGCGGCCCATAGCGGGAGAGGGGAACCGCCGATAACGGTTGCGAGGGTGAGGGTGGGCCGCGATTCTTCCTAGTGTGACGTGGCTCTCCCTGATACTGACGCTGGTTGCCCGTTCCGTGACCAGCCCATCGCTCGCCGTGGACCTCCTCCGCGTGGCGTGGCGCTTTCGCGCGCGCGGTTGGTACGCGCGCTTTCCGTTCCTGCCGCTCCCGGCCGCCGACTATGTGCGCTGGCGCATGCACACCGCGTACGGCGATCCCAATACCGTGCCTCCTGCCGAGGACATCATTCGCTACGCACGCTGGGTGCGGCACACGGAGTGACCACCGATCGATTGTCGCTCGAAGCGCGACTCAAGGCACAAGCCTTTGGCCTCGGCTTTGATCTGGCTGGCATCACGTCGCTCGGCCCTGTGTCCACGGCGGCGGCATTCGATGACTGGATGGCCAAGGGTTTCGCCGGTGAAATGACGTGGCTCGCGCGCCACGCTGGCGTGCGCGCCGACACCACGCGTGCAGAGCCGGGCATGCGCAGCGCGATTGTCGTTGGACTCGACTACGGCGGACGCCAACCCGCAGGCCCCATTGCCCGCTACGCGCGCGGCACCGATTATCACCGCGTGATGTGGGACCGGCTCGACGCCCTTGGCGCGTGGCTCACCGCAGAGACCGGCGCGCGCGCGCGCGCATACGTGGATACCGGCCCCATTCTCGAACGCGATCTCGCGCGCCAAGCAGGTTTGGGTTGGGTGGGCAAGAACACCATGCTCATCAATCCAGAGCGAGGATCATTCTTTTTTATTGGCGCGCTCTTCACCGACAGTGCACTCCAAGCCGACGTGCCCTTCGAAGCCGATCGGTGCGGGAGCTGCACCCGGTGCCTCGACGCCTGCCCCACGCAGGCATTTCCGGAACCGCACGTCCTCGACGCGAGGAAGTGTATTTCGTATCTCACCATCGAACTCCGCACCGACATCGACGAAACGCTACGGGCTGCCGTGGGTGACCACATCTACGGCTGCGATGTATGCCAGGATGTGTGCCCGTGGAACGAACGCTTTGCCCGCGACGTAACCACCGCGGAATTTCTTCCTGACCCCGCGCGCGAGTCACCCGATCTCGCCGAGTTGCTCGCGCTCGACGACGCCGCCTTTCGCGCGCGATTCCGCGATTCGGCCGTCACGCGCGCCAAGCGGGCGGGCTTCGCGCGCAACGTCGCCGTCGCACTCGGCAACAGCCAGCAGGACGCGGCCATACCCGCACTCGCGCGCGCCACGCACGACACCAATGCGATGGTGCGCCGTCACGCCCGATGGGCACTCGAACAATTCGGCACGCACCCCGACGCGCGCGCAGCACTCGCGGCAGCACCCGTCGTGAATGACGACGCGCCGACCACGACAGACGCCGCCCCGTGACGAACGCCACGCGCGAACGCTACACCGCATTCAAAAAATCGCAGCCGCGCACGCCGCGTCTCACGCGTCACACCGTGCGCGCTCGTGGACTCGATTTCGCTGTCTTCATGTCACCAGAAGTCGAGGGCGGCGCACCGCCATTGCTCTGCGTCAACGGCGGCATGCTCTACAGCCATGCCCTACTCTGGCCCTCGCTCGCGCCACTCGCCGCCACCCGCCAACTCGTGCTCTACGACCAGCGCGGGCGCGGTGCCTCGCAGGCACCGCCCGCGGTGCACGCCTCAAAAATTGAGTTCGACGCCGGCGATATTCCCGCACTGCGCACGGCACTCGGCATCGCACGCTGGGATGTGCTCGGCCATTCCTGGGGCGGCGGCATCGCGATGCTCGGCGCCGAACGCGACGCCGCTGGTGTGCGGCGTCTCGTCGTGGTGAACGCCGTTGGTGCGACGAGCGATTGGGTCGCCAATCTCCACACCGACGCGCTCGCCACGTTGCATGGCGCCGAGTACGACGCACTCGCCACACTCGACCCTAAGACGCTGCACAGCCCCGACCCCGCGCTGCACGCCGAGTACAGTCGCGCCATGTATCCAGCGTATTTTCACGATCAAGAATTCGGGCGCGCCTTTTCACCGCCCCCGCATGCGAGCGCCACCGGTGCCGCCGTCGCCGCTCGACTGCGGCGCGAAGGCTACGACTGGACCGAACCGGTCTCGCGCATCGCCGCCACCACACTGGTGGTGCACGGCGCGCAGGATGTGCTCCCGGCACGGCTTGCGCACCAGACGGCCTCGCTCATGAAGCGCGCCCAACTTACACTCATCGACGGCGCCGGCCATATGCCGTTCTGGGAGCAGCCGCTCGCATTCTTCGACGCCGTACGCGCATTTCTCGACGCCAAAGACCTCGGCGCATGAAGCGCGCGGAACGATGGCTCGTGGGCGGCGTACTGGCACTCGTTGCATTTGTGAGCGTGCAAATCTCTCGCGCGCCACGGCGCCCCTCGCCCAAAGCGGTGAGCGATTCGCTCTGGCTCGACTCCGTGGCGACGGCTGAGGAAAACGGCCCTGAGGGAGGGCCGCGACTCCGTCGCTCCGCGCTCCCCGCGCCCGGCCCTAAAGATTACACCGACATCGCACGCCAACTCTCCGAGGCGCACACCACCACGTACATCGACGACATCCTCGCCGCGCGCCAGGGCAACATCGGGCGATGGGTGGACCGCCGGAACGATCCCATCCGCGTGTGGATCGATCCGCGGCCGGGACTCAAAGATTTCTTTCCCGACTTCACAGAGCGGGCTCGCGACGCTTTCTACACATGGTCCGCCGCTGGCGTGCCCCTCAAGTTCCTCTTTCTCGACGACTCCACGCAGGCCGAGATCCTCGTGCACTGGGTGGATCGTTTTGGCGACGCGGCCGCGGGCAAAACGTTTTGGTCGCGCGATCAGCACTGGTGGATTGTCGGCGCGGATGTGCAGATCGCCGTGCATCGCTCAAGTGGCGAACCGTTTGACGCGATTGCCGTGCGCACCATCACACTGCACGAAGTAGGGCATGCGATTGGACTCGACCACAGCCCCAACGCCGACGACGTGATGTCGGCACGCGTGCACGTCACCGCACTCTCGGCCACCGATCTCCGCACGGCGTCGCTGATTTATCACCTGCCACCAGGCGCCGTCCTCGCGCCGCCCCAAGCCAAGTAGCAGCGCGACATCGCAGGCAGGCACGCGCACGCTATACGGCCCGCGCCACCACTACTGCCACTTGAGCGTGAGTTGCTGCGGCTTTCCCTTGCGCACCACCTGCAACTTCACTGATCGCGCATCGGCATTGTTCAGCAGTCGCCGAAACGCCATCACGGTGGTCACCGGCGCGTCGCCCGCTTGCGTGATGACGTCACCGTTGTGAAGTCCCGCGTCCGCGGCCGGTGATCCGGGCGACACGCCGAGCACCACCAATCCTTTTTGCACGCCCAGCGATTCGCGCCAATCATCATCCACCGGTGTGAGCGTCGCACCCGCCACCGCCCCCATCCCCGACATCGACGACGGACCCACGAAGACAAAACTGGAGTGTTCCATCACCGGCGCCGTTGGCGCGAGCGGCGCCTCGCGCGGCACGACATGCACGTTGGGTGTACGCGGCACAACGACGACACTCGGCACACGCCACCGCTCCACCATCGGCGCCGTGCGCTCCGGCGCCACGAGTTCATCAATCCCCGTGCAGACCGTGGCGCCAAACTCCTCTGGACGCTTGGCCGCAATCACCGTGACGTCCTTGGCCGCACCGTCGCGCTGGTATCGCACCACAACCTTGGCCCCGGGCTTCAACAGCGACGGCAACGGTGCGCGATCAGCGGGATATCCACCAATGGTGAGCAGTTCATCGCCCTGTCGTATCCCCGCCTTCTCCGCTGGCGACCCGAGCTCCAACGACGACACCACGCGCGACGGCAACTCAAAGGTGACGCCGAGGTAGCCCGTCGGCAGATCTTCGGAACGTGCGCATTGGAGTTGAAGTGTGGTCACCAGCGCCGCCTGCCGCCGTGCCACGTCCGCCAATCGGCCCTCAAGCGCCTTCAAGCGGACCGGATCGGTTTGCCCGCGAAGTCCCGCCGCGAGTTGCGCCTCTAACTGACGCGAGTTCATGAGGTCGTTGATCATCGCCGAAATGGCGTCGAGGTTCACGCGGTACCGCGCGCTCATCGAATCCGGCCGCGTCGAATCGCGCGGCACCATCACGCGCACGCGTGGCGTAGTCTGCTGCGCCTGCAACGACGGCGCCAACGCAACGACCGACAGCGCGAGCACCCAGCGCCCCACACGCACCGACTCCCGCCCGATCATCGACTCACCATCCGCTTGGACGACGTCGTCGTCAGATTGATCTGCCGCAACGTGGCCAACCGCGCGCTCTGCGTGGCCAGCACCGCCTGATTCAGCACCGGATCCTGCGGCGCCTGATACAAGGCGGCCCGGGTGATGGCCGCCATCTGATCCAGTGCTTCGAGCCGCTTGCGATAGGTGTTTTCGTTGAGCCCAATGAAGTGCGCGGTGGTGTCCTGCGCCGCAAGGAAGGCCGCCGCGTTTTCGTAGGTCCGCTGCGACACGGTGAGCGCCTGCATCGCATCGTCCGACGACTTGAAACTCGACGCTTCATTTACCGACGCCGATGTGACCTGCGTAGCTCCCGCCGTCGGCATCGGCAACACGGGCAACTGCGTCGACACCGTCACGCGGCCCACGACCGCTCCCCCCAACACCAAAACCAATGATGCCGCCACACGCACCGTCCAACGCCGCGCCACGGCCACACCATCACGTGGCGCGGCAATGCCTTCGGCGCGCAACCGCGGCAGCAGCGCCGAAAAATCCGTGAGCGGGGCGCCGACGATTGGCTGCGCACCAGCCGCCAGCCGCAACACTTTGCGCTGCGCCGCAAGTTCCGCCGTACAGTTCCCGCACACCCCGAGATGCGCGGCTTCCGCTGGCGTTGGTGTTTCGTCGGCTAACGCCGCAATGCGTTCAGGAGAGAGATGCAACATCGTCTTGGTCTTCCTTTGCCGGCCCAACGTCCACCAACGGCGCGAGGAGCCGACGTAGCCTCGCGCGTGCTTTGAAGAGCTGCGATTTCGATCCACCCGCCGTAATCCCCAACTCGGCGGCAATTTCTTCGTGCGTGTAGCCTTCCACGTCGTGCAAGACGAACACCTGCCGTGCCCCCGGCGCCAACTGCTGAATCGCCTCATCAATCGTTTGCGCGAGCAATGCGCGATCGCCGTCGTGCTCCACGAGCGATGTGTCATCCGCGAGCTCCACTTCCACGCGATCGTGCCGCCGCGAAGCCCGCAACGCGTTCAGCGTACGGTTCACGGCAATCCGGTGCGCCCAGGTTGAGAACTGCGAATCGCCGCGATACGTGGGGAGGGCACGGAAAATCTGAATCCACACTTCCTGCGCCACATCGGCGGCATGATCCGGGTCCCCCACCAACCGTCGCACGAGCGCATCTATGCGCGGCGCATGCTGCTGCCAAATGGCGCGCAGCGCACCCTCATCGCCATTCATGGCGCGACGGATCGTGATCTGGTCGGTAGGAGTCATCGGTTCGAATTCTAGGTCACCCTACGGCGCCCGAAAGGTTGCCGCCGCCATCGCCGAAGCGCATACCCCATCCGCGTCCTGCCCCTGCCACCCCCAGAGCCACCCCCAGAGCCACCCCCAGAGCCACCCCCAGAGCCACCCCTTGGGAGCGCCGTGACACCCGGCCAGCCCCCTCGTCCTTGACTCAGAGGTCAGAAACCTGTAGCTCTAGCCGATCCTCTATCTATAGACCAGTTCCGCCGGCTGACTCCCCCCTGCCAGCCGGTCGCTCCTTTTTGTCGCCCCTGTTCCCAGGCCAGTCGTGTTCCTCGCGTTTCTCATCGCCGCTGCCATCGCGACGCACTCTGACGGGCTTCCCGTCAAGGCGCCAAAGTCGGTCGGCATGTCGGCGGAACGCCTGGCCACCATCGACCGCGTCATTCAGCGGGGGATCACCGCAGGCGGCTTCCCAGGCGCCTCCGTGATTGTGGGCCGCAAGGGCGCCACCGTGGTCTCCAAGGGATTCGGGCGCCTCGGCTGGACCAAGGACAGCCCGCTCGTCCTTCCCGACCGCACCATCTATGACCTCGCCTCGCTCACGAAAGTCATCGGCACCACGACCGCCGCCATGATGCTCTTTGACGAAGGCAAGCTCGTGCTCGACGAAAAAGTCACGCACTACGTGCCGGGCTTCAACGGCGGACAAAAAGAAGACGTCACCGTGCGCCAGCTCCTCATGCATCGTGGCGGTCTCCCCGCTGGCCGCGAACTGTGGCGGCACGCCCGCACACCCGACGAAGCCAAACAACTCGTCCTCGACGCGCCACTCGAATACCGCCCGGGTACGGGCTTCGTATATTCCGATCTCGGCGCCGATATCTTGGGCATGGTCGTCGAGAACATCGCGGGCGAACGCATGGACAGCTTTCTCCAGCGCCGCGTTTTCGGTCCGCTCGGCATGACCGACACGGGCTTCCTGCCCAACGACTCGCTCGTCTATCGCATTGCCCCCACCGAAGTCACCCCGCCCCGCGGCTATCCGCTCAAGGGTGAGGTGCACGACGAAAATGCTTACGCGCTTGGCGGTGTCGCCGGTCACGCGGGGCTCTTCGGTACGGCTGGCGATCTCTCGATTTTTGCGCAGATGCTCCTCAACGGCGGCACCTACGACGGCAATCGCATCATCGCGGATTCCACCGTCAAGCTCTTCACGGCGCGCGCCGCGGGCAGTCGCGCCCTCGGCTGGGAAGTCGGCGAAGGACAGCATGGCGCCGGTACCTATCTCGGCGAAAACAGCTACGGACACACCGGCTTTACCGGCACGTCCATGTGGATCGATCCTGAGCGCGAGATGTTCGTCATTCTGCTCACGAACCGCGTGCACGCGGCCCGTGCCCGTCGCCCGTCGAAGGTGATCGCCGACGTCCGCGCCGATCTCGCCGACGCCGCCGCGCTCGCCATTACCGACGAAAACCTCGCGGTGGCCGAAATGCCAGCCAGCTTCCGCGCCGACAAAGCCCTCGGCTGGAACCGGCCGGTGCGCACCGCCAAAGCGCGGAAGAGCAACGGTTCCAAGCGTAGTACTAGTACCGTGCACGCCAGCACCAAGGTGGCAGCCAAGAGCAGCGCGGCCAAGAAGAAGGCCTCGCTCGCGCAGGCACCAAAGAAAACCACCGCGAAGAAGTCCATCGCCGCCAAGAAGTCCATCGCCGCCACCAAGCCCGCCGGCCCCGCCAAGAAAAAAGCGACCCACGGCTAGTCCTGCGGGAACCGCAGGCCGCGCTCGGCGATTAGCTTTCTCGGACCCTCTCCCATACACGTGACCGACGAACTTCACGCCCCAACCGACGCGCCCGACGCTTCGGCTACGTCCGCTTCCGGCAACGCCATTTCTGAGGATCTGGTGAAGCTGGCGCTGCGCCGCGTGAAAGATCCCGAGCTCAATCTCAACATCCTCGACCTCGGCCTCGTCTACGACATTCGCGTCTACGGCAGCGACGTGAGCATCGACATGAGTCTGACCTCGCCGGGGTGCCCCTCAGGCCCAGAGATCATGAAGGACGCCGAAGACAAGCTCGGCGAGATCGACGGTGTGGGGTCGGTGTCGGTGAATCTCGTCTGGTCCCCTATGTGGACCCCAGACCGCATCGAGCCGCGCGTCCGCGCGTACCTCGGCTTCTAGCACCACGCGCGCGCCAAGCGGCGCGCGCCCCGCATCAATCCAGGTAGGGTGACTCGACGCGCGCCGGCACGGTCGCAGCGGGCATACCGTCGACAATCGGCGCAGCCTTCGCGACTGACGCAACCGCGGCTGTTGGAGCGGGCGCGCTCTTGTCGGCGGTTTTCGGCGCGCCCTTGCCACGGAACTGTTTGAGCGCCTTTACAAAGCCCTCGCCCAGTTCCGCCACCTGCCAGCGCCGCAACTCGGGCAGTTCCAGCATCGCGTCCACGTGGTCCGGCAGAAGCCGCGCAACGATCTCCATCTTTTCGCGCGAGCAGAGCACGCCCGGGTCCAACTCAAGCCGCTTGGCCGCCTCGTCACGCACCGTCTTGAGCGTGCTCACCTTGGAATCAAATTCCGGGTCGCGATCCCAGCGCGCCGAGCGCGGGAACTTGGGCTGCTGCGCTTCTGGCACGTCGAGACCGCGCTGCACGGCCGCCAGCACATCACGCGCCGCGCGATCCATCATGCCGCGCGGCATCCCCTTGATGGCACCGAGCGAGTCTGCCGTGGTCGGCGCGAGACGCGAAATCTCAAGCAGCACATCGTTGGCCACCACACGGAACGTTGACCGATCGAGCTGCAATGCCATCGCGTCGCGCCACGCCACGAGTTCGCGTAGCAGTGCCAGTTCGCGTCGGTTGAGATCGCGCGCGCCCTTCACGCGCAGAAACGCCGAACCCGGTTCTTCCGGCTGCCACCGCGTGCCCTCGAGCCGGTGGAACTCCTCTTCAGCCCAGGCCCAACGCTTCTTTTTCTCCAGCTCCTGCTTGAGCAAGTCGCGCAGCCCCAGCAGGTGAATCGTGTCCTGCGCCGCGTAGTCGAGCATCCCCTGCGTGAGCGGACGCATCGACCAATCCGCGCGCTGGTGTTTTTTGTCGAGCTTCACACCGAAATACTTCTCCAGCAGCGCCGCGAGTCCAAACGAGGTGAAGCCGAGGAGCTGCGCCGCGACACGTGTGTCGAAAATGTTCGTGATGTGCCAGCCATAGTCCTGGTGCAGCAACCGCAGATCATAGTCGGCATCATGGAAGACCACCTGCACTTTGGGATCTTCGAGCATCCGGCCAAGCCCAGCCGGAGACGCAATCGGAAGCGGATCGATGATGAGGTGCGTGTCACGCGTGGACAGCTGGATCAAATAGATCCGGTCCACAAACCGATGGAAGCTGGCCCCTTCCGTGTCGATCGCGAGTTCCGTGGCCTTGGACACCCCGTCCAGAACGCGCCCGACAGCCGCGTCGGTATCGACGTAGCTGACCTTGGGAGTTTCGGAGCGGGAGTTTGGCATTTTTTCGGTGATTTGTCTGAATAGCGCAATCTAGTCTGTGAGTCACAACAGCGAGTAGACAGTTGTCGGTTGACCGTAATCCGTTGCCAACAAAGAGTTTACACCGCAACGGTCCAGGGTACGGAAAACCGACAACGGAAGACGGTCTACCGTCCACTCGCAAAAACTGTGACAAAAAAAGAGCCGGAGCCCGCGGGCCCCGGCTCTAAACCGACCAATCGACGTTACTTCTGCGGCCGACCCGGCGGGGTCGCGCTCTTGAAGATGTCGCGGTTGATCTGCACGTACTGCTTCTGGTTGGCCGGCACATCTTCCTCGGGGAAGATGGCGGTTACTGGGCACTCCGGCTCGCATGCGCCGCAGTCGATGCACTCATCCGGATGGATGTACAGCATCTCCGGCCCTTCGTAGATGCAGTCCACCGGGCAGACGTCCACGCAGGAGCGGTCTTTGGTGTCCTTGCAGGCTTCGGTGATGATGTACGGCATCAGGGAGATCCTCGGAAAACGGAGTGACGTGTGAAAAAGAAGCTTATCTATGTGCCGCGCCGCCTTCAAGACGTGGCGAACCTTTGACACGTCACTGACCGCAGAGCTATTTCAACTGATGCGACTGACCGTCAATGACCGCGTTCACGACGTTGCCCCGCGCGACGACGAAACGCTCCTAGAACTGCTCCGCGATCGCCTGGCCCTCACGGGCACCAAACTCACCTGCGACCGCGGTGAATGCGGTGCCTGTACCGTCCTCTTGGATGGTGCCACGGCCTACTCCTGCCTCACCCTCGCGGTGTCGTGCGACGGCGCCACGGTACGCACCGTCGAGGGACTCGCCCCGCCGGGGTCACTGAGCACGCTCCAGCAGGCGTTCATCGCGCACGACGCGGCCCAGTGCGGGTACTGCACACCCGGCCAACTCGTGGCGGCGCAGGCGCTCCTCGACCACTCCGCGCATCCCACCGACGACGAAATCCGCGCCGCCATGAGCGGCAATCTCTGCCGCTGCGGCACCTACCCCAAGATCGTGCAGGCCATTCGTGCCGCCGCCGAAGCGGGCGCTGGTGTCGGACCCAGTGCCGCGTCGACCGCCGACGGAGCTCCGCATGGCGCGTAAACCAAAACCCACCAAGGGCGGCTTCGTCCAGACGATCGTTGAAGTCGAAGGACGCACCGAAACGCGCACGGTCGAACTCCCGGCGTTTGAACCAACGCCGTGGACCGATGATGTGGAACTCCACATCGTCGGTACCAGCGCCACGCGCGTAGACGCGAGCGAAAAAGTCACCGGCCGCGCACGCTACACCGCCGACATCGAACGGCCTGGGATGCTGCACGCGTACATTCTGCGCGCACCCATCCCACGCGGCACCATTCGGAGCGTCGACGCCGCCGCCGCGCGCGCGATGCCCGGCGTCGTGGCCATCATGGGCCCCGGCGACGCACCGTCCAAAACGCGACTCCTCGGCAACGACATCACCTATGCGGGCCAACCGGTGGCCGTCGTGTGCGCGAGTTCCGTGCGCGAAGCCCGCAACGCGGCGCACGCGATGGTCGTGGCCTACGACGCCGCACCCTTTGCCGTCACCTTCAAAGCTGCCGTGGCGCCCGACGCACCCAAAGTGCGCGCTGCCGGCAATGTGAATCCCAAATCGCCGCTCGTGATTGCGCGCGGCGACGTGGCCGCCGGACTCGCCGCCGCCGATGTCGTCGTCACCGGAGAGTACCGCACGCCGGTCGCCCTCCACACCGCACTCGAGCCGCACGGCGCCGTCTGCGAATGGGACGGCGATCGTCTCACCATCTGGGAAAGCACGCAGGGCATCTTCCGCGTGCGCGCCGACGCCGCCCGCATCCTCGAACTTCCGCTCTCCAAAGTTCGTGTGATCAAGGACTACATGGGTGGGGGATTCGGCGCCAAGAACGGCGCGGGCGCACACACGATTCTCGCCGCACTGCTCGCCAAGCAGACGGGCCGCGCCGTGCGCTGCATCAACGATCGCGAAGCCGAACAAATCGACTCGGGCAATCGGCCGGCCTCCGTACAGCGCGTGACCATCGGCGCAAAAAAGAATGGCACGCTCACCGCCATTCAAATGGTGGGCGACATCCCACTCGGCATCAGCGGCTGGGAAGGCGGCCCCGCGCAGATTTATCACGAACTCTACGCCTGCCCCAACGTCCGCACCGAAGAAACGTTCGCGTACATCAATACCAGCGGCATGCAGGCCTTCCGCGGCCCGGGCTACGTGGAAGGCGCGTTCGGATTGGAAGGCGCCATGAACGCCCTCGCGCGTAAGCTCAACATGGATCCGCTCGCGCTGCGCAAAAAGAATTTTGCCAAAAAAGATCCTCGCCAAAACCGCCCGTTCAGCGGCAACGCGCTACTTGAATGCTACGAAAAAGGCGCGGCAGCATTTGGTTGGGACGGTGCGCAAGCGAAAGCGTTATCGGTCGTGGACCGTGAACGGTTAACCGCTAACCATGTACCGACCACTCGCCGTAGTAGTACCAGCAAACGGCGCGGCGTGGGCCTCGCCGCGCAAGTCTGGCCCACCGGCGGCGGTCCGCCGAGCTACGCCACCGTGCGCATCAATGCCGACGCGAGCATCGACGTGCTCGCCGGCACACAAGACCTCGGCACGGGCTCGCGCACGGTGCTCGCGCAAATCGCGGCCGAAGCGATCGGCGCAAAGTTGACCGACGTGCGCGCCATCATCGGCGACACCCAAAGCCTCCCCTACGCTGGCAACTCGTGGGGCTCCATGACCACGCCGAGCGTGGGTCCTGCCGTGCGTATGGCCGCCGAAGATGCGCAGCGTCAGCTCTTCGAAGCCGCCGCGACCATGCTCGACACCACGCCGGACACGCTCGAGGCGCGCGACTCGCGCATCGTGGTGCGCGACACCGATCGCACCATGACCTTCGCCGAGGTCACCAAGAACCTCGGCAACGTGATGATCAGCGGCAGCGGCTCGCGCGGCCCGAACCCTGCCGGGGTGGCCATCAACACCTTTGGAGTGCAGTTCGCCGAAGTCGAGGTGGACGTTGACACCGGCTTGGTGACGGTGCTGCGCATTGTTGCCGTGCACGACGCGGGCCGCATTATTAATCCCGCGCTGGCGGAGAGTCAGATGCAGGGCGGCATTCTGCAGGGCGTAGGCTATGCACTGTACGAAGAACGCATCGTAGACGAACGACTGGGCGTGGTGCTCAACCCGAGTATGCACGAATATAAAATTCCGACGATGGCCGATGTCCCCGTGATCACCGTATTGTGGGCGGGCGGCTCCGACACGGCGGCGAATCACACGGGCGCGCGCGGCATTGCCGAACCACCGATTATTCCTACGGCGCCAGCCATTGCGGCCGCGGTCGCCGACGCCATTGGCGCCGAGGTCCCGCAGATTCCACTCACGCCCTGGCGCGTATTGGCAGCCATCACCGGCACGCGATGAGCGGCAAAGTTTCGCTCGCCGACGCTTTTGCCCGCTTCAGCGACCACTGGAGCCCAAAGATCGTCGGCGAGCTCAACGGCCAGCACGTCAAGGTGGTCAAGTTCGCGGGACCGTTCGTGTGGCATGCACACGAACACGAGGACGAGTTGTTTCTCGTGGTGCGCGGCGCGTTCACTATGGAGTTCCGCGACCGTACCGTGGATCTGCGTGAAGGCGAACTGCTGATCGTCCCGCGTGGCGTGGAGCATCGTCCGAATGCGGCCGAGGAAGTATGGGTGCTACTGTTCGAACCGGCGGGCACACTGAACACCGGCACTGCCGGCGGCGAACGAACGGTGGTGAACCCCGAGCGACTCGACCAGGTATGACGGCACCGCATCAGTCCGCACGCCACGCGATGCGGCGCGCATGAACACCCCCCACGCCGCGCCGCGCGCACCATCGCTCGACGAGGTCCGTGCCGCCCGCACACGCATCGCTGGTCTCGCGCAGCATACGCCGCTCGTGTCGTTTGACCACCGCGTGGAGGCGCCGGAGCTTTTTCTGAAACTCGAAAATCTCCAGCCCATTGGTGCGTTCAAAATCCGTGGCGCCGCAAACGCGATGGCCGTCGCCATTCCCGAAACGCTCGCGCACGGGGTGTACACGGCGAGCGCCGGCAACATGGCGCAGGGCGTGGCCTTCTGCGCCCGTGCGCGCGGCATTGCGTGCGCGGTGATGGTGCCCGAGCACGCACCGCGCGCCAAAACCGACGCCATCGAACGGTTCGGCGGCAGCGTGATCCGCGTGCCCTTTGAACAGTGGTGGCAAACGATGCTCGACCATGGCGCCGCGGGGATGACGGGCCAGTTCATTCATCCCTTTGCCGATTCGGCGGTGATGGCCGGCAATGGCACCATCGCGCTTGAGCTGTTTGAAGCGCTGGCCAGTGACGTCGACGCCATTCTCGTTCCCTACGGCGGCGGCGGATTGGCCTGTGGCATCGCCGCCGCGGCGCGCGCCCTGCGACCCGACGTGAAGATCTATGCGGTTGAGGTAGACACCGCCGCGCCGCTCACCGCGTCGTTCGCTGCGGGCCACCCCACCGTGGTCACGCGGACTCGCACGTTTATCGACGGCATGGGTAGCGACCGCGTCGTGGACGAGATGTGGCCGCTGGCGCGGGACCTCCTGAGTGGCACGGTGGTCGTGACCGTCGCGCAGATCGCCGACGCTGTCCGCCAACTTGCGATACGCACCCGCACGATCGCCGAGGGAGCCGGGGCGTCATCACTGGCGGCAGCGCTCACGCTCCGCACGCCCAACGCGCGAGGGGCGAACGTGGTGGCGTTACAGAACGCGCGCCGCGTGGTGGGGATTGTGAGCGGAGGCAACATCGACCACGACGTGCTCTCCACGATCCTGCGCGGCGAGACGCCGGCCTAGCTGGTACGGTCCGTACGGCGCGGCGCGTACGGCGCGTACGGCGGGTGCGCCGAAACGCACCCGCGCTTCGGAGTGCTACTCCTTCCAGGGGGGCGGCGCACCGTGCTTGCGCTTGAGCTCGTTGTTGCGGCGGTACAACGTGCACGTCTTGCCAATCACCTGAATCACCTCAGCCTTCACGCGACCTGCGAGCTCGCCCGCCGCCTTTTTGGCGGTCATATCGACCGGCTTGCCGAGTTGCACTTTCACCAGCTCGTGCGTGCGCAACGCATCGTCGAGCGACATCGTGAGTGTCGGCGTGAGTCCCTGCGCCCCCACATGCACCGTCGCTTTGAGGGCGTTGCATTCCGCGCGCAAATCCGCGCGTTCTTTTCCCGTCATTTCTGTCATCGATTAATTCCTGTGGCAATCGTCTGAAAGAACGGTAGCGGATTGATCGGCGGGCCGTCGGTGAATCGACGCAGATCCTTCATGCGAAGGAGCTGAAAATGGAGGTGCGGCACGTCTTTGGGCGCGTTCCCGGTCGTGCCGACGTACCCCAACACCATGCCGCGCGAGATCTTCTGTCCTTCGACGAGCCCGCTCGCCCAGTGGTCGAGGTGGGCGTAGTAGTACACGAGGGAGAGCGTCGCGTCGGCGGCCCAAATCACGTTGCCGCCCCGCGTATCCTTGCCGATGCGCAACAGAATGCCGTCGTCAGCCGCGAGCACCGGTGTGCCGCGCCGCGCGAGAATGTCCAGCGCGTTGTGCCGACGCTGGCCGTCACGCGCATCGTTGAAGGTGTCGGGAATGTGCGCAAGCGAAACCCCCTCCACCGGCACCATCAGGCCACGATCGCGTAGCGCTTCCAGTTCCGGCGCCATCATTTCGAGCGCCGTCGCTGACCGGGAATCCGACGTCGGCGCCGGCGATTCGGCGGGCGGCTCTGGAAGCTCGCTCCCCATGCCCGACACCCTGCCCGTGCTCGGTGCCAGCGGCGACATCGACGCGGACGACGACGGCCGCTGCGTGGAAGCACACGCAACGAGGGTTGTGAGAACGAGCACGAAAGGAAGGGAACGCATGTCACTCCTTACACGACCCGCGGTCACGCGTGTCACATGGGAGTACGGTGTTCGCACTATGTGTGTGAGTGACAGAAGTTCTCAGCTTGTGGACCAAATCGCTACCCCCTCGGCGATCCGTGACTGCGGCAGGCGCCTGCGGACCATCCCGAGCCCCCTCTCCGCTCCGAAAATCACCCTCCGCCTTGTGCAATAGATTCCCTTATGGTAATATGGTAATATCAAGACTGTGCGACAGTCCGGGATTTTCGATACCGCGAGCGACGCCTGAGCGACGGGCGCCCACCAGGATTTAGGACGGCAATCATGATGAACTCCACGCGATTCCTCTCCGCGCAAACCTTTGAGCAGATGATCGCCGGCGCCAGCGAAAACGGCGACCTCTGGCGTGCCATAGGCGCCCGCGCCACCGTCAGCGACGACGCCGTGCGCCGCATCGAAGCCCTCAGCGGACACTGGCATATCGCCGCGCTCTCGGCGGACTGGTGCTTCGACTCGCTCGGCGTGGTGCCGTATGTCGCGGCACTCGCCGCACGGGCGTCGAATCTGGATTTGCGCGTCTTTGAGCGCGATGCCAACCCGGACTTGATGGACGCGCATCTCACCGACATCACCAAACGCGCCATTCCCGTGATCATGACGTTTGACGACCAGTTCGAGGCGCATGGCTGGTGGGCCTCGCGGCCGCAGGCGCTGCAGAAACTCGTCGCGACCGAATGGAACGGCATGGCCAAAGACGCGCTCATCACCGAAAAGCGTCGCTGGTATGCACAGGACCGCGGCAAGCACTCCGTCGAAGCCACGGTCGCACTATTCGAGGCGGCCGCTCACGCTCAGGGCGCCACGCCGTTGATCAGCGCACGATAGGCAAAGGCGCGCGAACGAGCGCGCCCCGTGACCTCCCGCGCCACGCCGAGTTGCTCGAGCCGCACCATCGCGGCGCCGGCGGTCGGGATCGTCTGCCCGAGTACGTCGGCCGCTTCACCGATGGTCAGCATCAGTCGGTCGGCGAGCAAGTGAAAGAGATCGAGCGCCGAATACGAGGCCCGGCCGATCGCGGCGACTTTTATTTCGTCGGTCGCGAGGCGTTCACGAGCGCGCGTGAGTCCGTTCAGCACGGCCGCCGCCTCGTGTTCGAGCGCCAGTGCCGATGCCGCGAGCCACGCCTCGGGCGTTCCCAGCAGCGCAATCCGATGCAACCCGTCGTTGATCGGGAGCGTGAGCCACGGCCCACCGAGGGCACCGCCGCGCCAGAGACTCGTCGTGCACGCCAGCGCCGCCGCTCCGGCACCGGTGCCGGTGCCGGTGCCGGTGCCGGTGCCGGTGCCGGTGCCAGCTACGGCACTATCGCTGCCGTCCTCGCGTGCAGCGGCCACCAGCGCCAACTGCGCGAGCGCGAGCCCGTCCGCCACCGCGAACTCCAACGGCGCCCCGTTGCTGGCCAACAGGTTATCGAAATGCTCACAGAGCGCCGCCTCCCCCTCGCGGTCCCCGCGGAGAAGGGCGATCATTCCATCGGGGCCAGCGCCAAAGGGCACCACCGCAGCACGAAGCTCCAGAAGGCGCGCCAACCCCGCCGGCGCCAACCTTGCCGAAGCATCGAGTCGGCCGACTGCCAAAAGAAGTCGTTCGCTAGTCTGCTGAGTGATGGTCACGTGCTACACGTCACGGTTATAATGATTTAAACAGCTATTTTTATATAACGGCAACACTCGACAGCTCACCCAGAATCTCACGTTGCGGACCTCCCAGCAGCTGCTTCTTGATGAAGTATGCTAAATAAAACTTAGAATATCAATCTTTCTATGCTAACCAATCTTAGCGCCCTCCTAGTTGCCGTCGCGTTCCAACAACCGCTCACCGTCCCGGCGCCGGTCAAACCGGCCGTGGACTCGGTACAGGCCTCGTACGTGCCGCACCGCGTCTACGACACGCGCAATAAGCGGTTCACGGACTTTGAGTCGATGGTCGCCGACCTCATGTACGCCGACGTGGTCTTCCTCGGCGAACAGCACGACGATCCGATCACGCACCGCCTCGAAGCCGCCACCCTCGAAGGGCTCACGCGGCGGCGCGGAAACATTGTGCTCGCCCTCGAGATGTTTGAGCGCGACGCCCAACGGCCGCTCGACGCGTACTTGGCTGGCACGCTCACCGAAAAAGAATTCCTTTCCGTCAGCCGCCCGTGGCCGCGCTACGACACCGACTACCGACCGATGGTGGAGTTCGCGCGCCTCTACAAGTGGCCGGTGATTGCCGGCAACGTGCCGCGCCGTGATGCGAGCGCGGTGGCCCGCGCGGGGCTCGCCGTGCTCGACACCATGAATGCCGCCGAACGCACCTACGTCGCGCAGAACAACAACTGCCCGCACGACGGCTACTTCGATCGCTTTTCCGCCACCATGGGCGACATGAGCGGCCACGGCCCCGGAGGCCCGCAACTCTCCGACTCCGCCAAGAAAGCCATGCTCCAGCGCGTCTACGAAGCGCAGTGCGTGAAGGACGAAACCATGGGCGAGTCCATTGCGCGCGCCATTGCGGCCGCGCCGCCGCGTGCGCTCGTGCTACACGTGAACGGCTCTTTCCATAGCGATTACCGGATGGGAACCGCCGAGCGCGCCAAGCAGCGCCTCAAGGGCAAAGTGGTGCAGGTGGTGAGCTTTATCCCGGTGGACGATCTCGACAAAGCGGACGGCCGCAGCGAACGCAGCATCGGCGACTACATCGTCTTTACGCTGAAGCCGGCCAAATAGGACTCTGCGATGTTACGATGAGCGGTGCGGCGCTTGGCGTCGCACCGCTCATTGCATCAGAAGTCTTCCCAGACAAAGCCGACGCTGAGCCGCGTCGCGCGTCGACCCTTCACGTCCACCGCGAGCACCGACGTGCCGCCCGCGCGCTGTGTGGTGGAGCGCACAACCACATCGTCCACCGCGTCTCCATTCGCGTCGAACGCCAAGAGCAGCTCGTGCGCGCGGAACCGGTAATCGCTAATCCGCAGCGACGTGGCTTTGCCGAGTGTGTCCACCAGCACGAGCCGCTCACGCGCCCACTCCACGTCACCCGCACGCACACTCACCAGCATGGCCAACCGGCGCGCGCCGCCAAAGCAGCCACGCACCTGCGACACCCGCGTGTTCATCCCTTTGCGCAGCCGCTCGTACGGCGACAGCGTACCGGTGCGAATCGCGTGGTCGAGCGAATCACGCAACAGGGTGAGCCGCGGCGTGAGTTGCGCAGGGAGCGGAGCCGTGCGATTGCAGCTGTCCACCGGGACGGCCGTACCGCTCGCATCGGTCGTTGAACGATTGGCGGGTGCGGGAACGACGCTGGCTGCCCGACCGCCGCCCTCTACCGCCAGAGGGAGCGACCCAGGCGGCCGACTGAGCACATTGCTCGCCACCACACCATCCGCCAACTGCACGTGCGCCAACGCCACGAGCGCGGGGCTCGCGCGTACCAGCGAATCCAGCGCCGCCGACCCCTCAAGCACCAACACAATCCGAGAGTTCCATGTCGAGACAGCCGTCGCCCTCACCTCCTCAGCGCCGAGCACGGTGCGGAGCGTCACGGTCGTACCGAGCGGCACCGTGGAATAGCGCGCCACCGCCTCGCGATACGCGATGGCACGCGCTGAGTCGCGGCGCACTTCGGTATCCACGCGCCCGATATCCATCATCAGTTTCTTATTGCGCACGGCGGTCACAAACCATTGCTCACCGACCGGCGCGAACACCAGATAGCTCGCAATCGTATCGGCGCGTGGGGAGAGCGGCGGCGCATCGACTGCGGGCAGCGCGGACGGCGCGTCTGTGCCTACGGCGAGCACGGACGGTGCGGGCGCGTCAGCAGCGCCGGCGGGAACCGCCGGGAGAGAAGCCGTGGAATCCGCGGCACCCGGCGTCCGTGACGGCGCCCGCGAACAGCCCGCCACAAGGACGGTCCAGAGCATCCAGCGTCGTTGACGCAACATCGAAGGAATATTCACTCGCCTCCAAGCTACCCCAACGGCGCGAATCGTGACACCTTCATATACAATGACCGGCTTCCACTATCTCCGCCCTGCCTCGCTCGACGAGGCCACCGCCGCGCTCGTCGCGCAGGACGCCGCGCCGTTGGGCGGCGGCACCGATCTCTTGGTCACCATCACAGAGCGCATTGCCGCGCCGCGTGAGCTGGTGGATCTGCGCCGTATCCCGGGCTCGCGCGACATCACCGTGCGCGCCGACGGCTCCGTGCGCATTGGCGCCACCGCGCGAATCGCGGAGATTGCCGCGCATCCGGTGATCGCCGATCAATTCGCCGCGCTCGCACAAGCGGCTACGAGCGTTGGCACGCCGCAGCTCCGCAACATGGGCACCCTCGGCGGCAACCTCGGCCAACGCATTCGCTGTTGGTATTTCCGACGAAATCTTCCGTGCTGGAAGCACGGCGGCACGGAATGTCTCGCATCGAAGGGCGAGAATCAGTATCACGCCATCTTCGGGCACGGGCCCTGTCACGCCGTGCATCCGAGCGATCCAGCGGTCGCGCTCACGGCGCTCGATGCGACGGTTGAGATTGCGGGCGCACACGGCGCAAGCCGCACCATCTCGATGTCGACGTTATACGCCGGTGCGCACGAGAATCGCGCACAGGAAACCACGCTCGCGCACGGCGAGGTGATTGCGGCGGTGGAACTGCCGGCCGCGAGTGCGGGCGGCACGCAGTACTACGAAAAGTTGATGCAACGCGGTGCCTGGGACTTTGCCCTCGTCTCGCTCGCCGCGCACAAGCGCACCGACGGCAATGTGCGCCTCGTCCTTGGCGGCGTGGCGGCGGGGCCCTACGAAGTGAACTCGAGCATCGCCGAAGATGTGGCGAGCGGCGGGCTGGACGGGGACAGCATAGACGCGCTCGCCGAGCGGGCGATGTACGACGCGGAACCGCTGTCGAATAACGGGTACAAAGTATGGCAGGCGCAAGCGCTCCTCCGGCGCGCGATGCAGGCGTTCGGCGCGTGACAAGCGCGTCCGCCTTTCCCGTGGCGGTGGTGATTATTGGGGCCGGCGCGGGCACCCGCTTTGGTGAGCCGAAAGCGTTCGCCGAGCTGCACACGGGGCGCACCTTTCTCGAGGTCATCGCGGAGACGGCGCGCGACGCGAGCGCGCAGCCCATTGTTGCCGTGCTCCCGCCGCGGGAAGGCACAAAGGAAACGGACGAGGTGACGCGTGGGCTCACCGTCGTGCGCAATGTGAACGCCAAGTCCGAACAGATTGTGAGCGTGCGACTGGGACTCACCGCGTTGGTGAGTAAGCCGACGGTTGGCGCCCTACTGTGGCCGGTGGACCATCCGTTTCCAACGCTGCAGACCGTGCTGGTGATTATTGATGCGGCCAAACGCACCGGTGCACCGTTCGTGGTGCCGACGTTCGACGGCAAGCGTGGTCATCCGCTGTTTGCGCATCGCGACACGTGGCGCGAACTGCTGACCGTGGCCGACGGCGGCGCACGCGCCGTGGTACGGAGCTACGGTGATCGTGTCGTGGAGGTCGCGGTGCGCGACCCCGGCATTCTGCGCAACGTCGACACGCGCGACCAGCTGTAGGAGGCGAGACACAAAAAGCGCGGCGGCCTTGTGCAGGCCGCCGCGCTTTTTGTGCACCGCCCGTGCGCGCGTTCTCGCGAACGCGGCCGACTCACCTATGGCACCGTCGCAATCTCCACGCGGCTCGCCGTCCCCGCCGTGCGCCAGACGCGGTGCGTCTGCTTTTGGTAATCGCTATCCTTGGCCTCGAAAATATTCGGCATCCATGTTTGCGGATTGCGGTCGATGATCGGGAACCAGCTGCTCTGCACCTGCACCTGAATGCGGTGCCCTTTCTGGAACTTGTAGCTTTGCGTGTGCAGGTCGATCGTAATGGGCGTCACCTGTCCCGGCACGAGGGGCTTGGGCTTTTCGAATGACTCGCGGAAGCGCGCGCGGAACACGTCGTTGGCCACCATCAGTTGCCAGCCGCCCATCTTGAAGTCGGGCTTGTTGTCTTCCGGATAGACGTCAATGAGCTTCACTACAAAGTCGGCGTCTTGCCCCGTGGTGCTCACGAATAGCTTGGCGGTGATGTCGCCCGCCACGGTCACGTCTTCGGTGAGCACCGGCGTTTCCCAATGCAGCACGTCGGGGCGGTCGCTCGCAAAGCGTTGATCTTCGAGGAGCCAGACGCCCCATCCACTACCCTTGGGGTAATACGTCGGCTCAATCGGCCGATGACGATACGGCACCGGATGTGCGGGGTCGCTCACGTATTCGTCAAAGGCATTCGCCGCCGCCGTTGGCGCGGTGAAGGTGAGCGCGCCGTTGGCGTTGAAGTAGAGCGACTTTGCGACCGCTTCTTTGGGCGGCCATGCCGTAAAGGTGCGCCACACATTGCTTCCGCTCTCAAACACCGTCGCTTCCGCAGGGGCGGGCACGGCTTTGTCTTTGAGATATTTGGCAAAGAACGGTGCTTCGATTTTGGCGCGGAAGTATTCGCCCGTCGCGGAAGCGAAGCTCACGTTGCCGAGCTTGTCGCCGGCGCCGCCACGCCATGAGCCGTGACGCCAGGGGCCGACGACCATCGAGTTCAGTGATTTGTTGTCGTGCTTTTCGAGTTCACGGTAGATGGTGACCGGACCGTAGAAATCTTCCTGGTCCCACCATCCTCCCACGTTCAGCGTTGGGACATTGACGCGCGTGAGGTACGACTTCATCGCCTGACGTTGCCAAAACTCGTCGTAGTTGGGGTGCTGCTGAAAATCGTCCCACGTGGGGAGATGTTTGTCTTTGAGATACTTGCTCTGGATGTTGGAGAGCGCGCCGAGTTTGAGATACCAATCGTAGGTGTCGTAGTTCTCGAACTCGAACTGTGAGCCGCCCTTGGCGTTCTCAACCATATAGGCGTATTCAAAGCCGTAGCTGAGGCGGAAGGCGCCGTTGTGGTGAAAGTCGTCGCCCAGCCACATGTCGCTCGGTGAAGCCTGCGGGCTCACCGCCTTGAGCGCCGGATGCGGATCGAGCATCGCCATGGCCGCGGTCCAGCCCGGATACGAGACGCCCATCATCCCGACGCGGCCGTTGTTGGCGGGGACTCCCTTGAGCAACCAGTCAATGGAATCGTAGGCGTCGGTGCTCTCGTCGATCGCCGCTTTTCCGCCGGCGTCTACGAGGCGCGGCGGGCGCTGCATGACGAAGGTGCCTTCGCTTTCGTATTTGCCGCGGATGTCCTGCTCGGCAAAGATATAGCCATCGGCGTGCAGTTCGGCGTACGCTTTGCTCGGCCAGAAGTTCGGCCCCGGTACGCCGTAGGGCGTGCGCACAAAGAGAATCGGCAACGGGCCCGTTTGCTTCTTCGGAACGAACCAGACGGTGTTGAGTTTGACGCCGTCGCGCATGGTCACCATGGTGCGATGGAAGGTGTAGTTGGAGTCGGGCACCATCGCGCTTTGCGCTGACATCGTGGCGGTAAGCACCACAAAGACCAGGGCGCACGCCGTCCGGACACGGGACATCATTTTGTGATTCTCCACTATGGGTACGCAGCGAACTTATCCCGTGCGTCCCGTCCTCGCATCCACCACAGGCCACGTTTTCCGATTGGCCGCGCCATCGCGGTTCCACACGGCAGGGCGGTTATGACGGCCAGAGCGTGGCGAAGAGGGAGGCGGTGGCCGCGGCCAGCAGCGCGGCATCGAGCAGCTGCGCGAAGAATGCGCGCCAGGGGCGGCCGAACCAGATGCTATCTGGTAGCGAGCTGGCCGCGTACGTGAGAAGCGCCACCGAGAAGACGATGCGCGCGGTTTGCATGGCCGGCACACCCAGTTTGGTGCCAGGAGCGGCGAGCCACGCGATATAGCCAATACCGATCGACGTCACGGCAAAATAAAGCACCGTGGCGAGCATCATTGCCGGCGGGTTCGGCCGTCTGCGATTGGCGATGGCGAGGAATCCCACCGGCCCTTTTTCGAATGCGCGCTTGACGTCGGCACGGTCGAGTTCGCGGGTCGCCGTATAAAATGGAAAGGCGTAGAGCCCCGGCGGCGGCGGATCCTTGCGGAGCGCGTCAAGGACGTCTGGCTCCGTAGGGAGTCGCTTCCAGGCAAAGCGATGGTGCGGCATCACGCTCCAGGCCAGCCCCGAGATGATGGAGCAGAGCGCTGCCGACAGGAGCATCGGAAGCCAGAGTTCCTTCAGGAAGAACATCGACGCGGCCTCCGCCTCTTCTATAGGGGAAGAGAACAGAATGCGGGGCGGACGGTAGCATTGCAACAGTGGCGTTCGGTTAACGACCTGCGCCGCGGGAATCTCCCACTGCGGCGCCAGCGAAGCCGAGGATTGCCCCTCGTCTCCAGCACACGCGCGCCCACCCGAGCGCGCCATCATGTTGCGGGCTTGCCCACTCGACGGTTTTCCTTCGTCGATAGGTATGCTTTCGTAGATCAGTATCGGCAGGAACTACGCCATACTTAACTACTAGTTTGATGGCTGATTCTTGCGACGGGAAAGGTGGACTGCCGACGGACTTCAGCCGTGCCAATCGACACATAGAAGCGGCTAAAAGCGGTAAATTCATTGGAGTTATGTCACTTTTATAAACATCTGTTTCTGTCTTTCTCCGCCGCGGCACGTTATTCCGAGCAAGAATAATCTGGACACACTTTTGTTGACGAATAGGAAAATGAGACTACGTTTCGGGAATGGAAGCGTCCACTTTTTCACTCGCCGGCTTCAAGGGGATGCGCAATGATCTCCTCGTTGCGCTGCGAAAAGAACAGCCCCTAACGGCCAAAGAACTCGGTCAGCGTTTTGGCGTCACCGCCAATGCGCTCCGCCGCATTCTCAAGGAAATGGAAGACACGGGACTCGTCCGCTATCGCCGCGAAGTGCGTGGCGTGGGCGGCCCGGTATACGCGTACTCCCTCACCTCCAAGGCCGAGGAGCTCTTTCCGCGCTCCTACGCCAACCCGCTCGCCGACGCGCTCACCGTGGTGCGTGCGGAACAGGGCGCCGAAGGCGTGGTGCGCATTTTCCGGAAACGGTGGGAGACGATCGCCGCCGAGGCGATGCCCGCCCTCGCCTCGCTCCCCCTCCCCGCCCGCGCGCGCGCCCTGGCCGCCCTGCTCTCCCAGCAGGGCTACATGGCCGAGTCGGACGAAGCGGCCGGCAACGTCCGCATTCGCGAGCACAACTGCGTGGTCAAGGAAATCGCCACACAGTTCCCGGAAGTCTGTTCCGCAGAAGCCGACTTTATCTCCGACGTTCTCGGCGTCACCATCGAACGTCATCAACACATTGCCACCGGCTGTTCGAGCTGTGAATACACAGCCCGTTCGCTGCCCGCTCTCCAGGAGCCGCTATGAGCGCCTCGATTGAATCGCTGGTCAACAAGGAATACGCCTACGGATTCGTGTCGGACATCGACGCCGACACCATCCCCAAGGGCGTCAACGAGGATGTGGTCCGCCTCATCAGCTCCAAAAAGAATGAGCCGGCGTGGCTGCTCGAGTGGCGCCTCAAGGCCTTCCGTCGCTGGCAGACCATGACGGAGCCGCACTGGGCGAACCTCAAGTACAAGCCCGTCGACTACCAGAACCTCCGCTACTACTCGGCGCCCAAGAGCGTGAAGCCGCTCCAGTCGCTCGCCGAAGTGGATCCGGAACTCCTCCAGGTGTACGCCAAGCTGGGCATCTCGCTCAACGAACAGAAGCGGATGTCGGGGGTCGCGGTCGACGCGATTTTCGATTCCGTCTCGGTGGGCACGACCATGAAGGAAGAGCTGTCCAAGCACGGCGTGATCTTCTGCTCGTTCAGCGAAGCGGTGCACAATCACCCCGAGCTGGTGCAGCGGTTCCTCGGCTCTGTGGTGCCGTACAGCGACAACTTCTTTGCCGCGCTCAACTCCGCGGTCTTCAGCGACGGCTCGTTCTGCTACGTGCCGAAGGGCGTGAAGTGCCCGATCGAACTCTCCACGTACTTCCGCATCAATGCGGCCGAGACGGGGCAGTTCGAGCGCACGTTGATTGTGGCCGACGAAGGCGCGAGCGTCAGCTATCTCGAAGGGTGCACGGCGCCCAAGCGTGACGAGAACCAGTTGCACGCCGCCGTGGTGGAGATCATCGCGCTCGACAACGC
>CANIWQ010000035.1 GCA_947471365.1 Gemmatimonadota bacterium
AGTTGAACCAGAATGCCGCGACCAGCGCGGGAATGGCGGGGACGGCAAAGCGGGCGAGTTCCCAGCAGACGCGGAAGGCGTAGCGGAGCGGGGAGGGATCGTATGTGAAGGCGGAGTCAAAGGCGATGACTTCGCGGTGCGGGAGTTCGAATGGCGGATTGCCGAACCAGGCGGAACCAGACCGGAGTTCTGCTCGTGAGGCAATGGTGCAGACGCCGAGGAGCGTGTCGTCGGGCATGTGCACGCCGGATTCGACGATCGCGCCGTTGCCGAGGAAGCAGTCGGCGCCGATGGATGTGTGCGCTACTGAGACGGTACCGCGATGCACGACAGCGCCGGCAAGGTAAATGCCGTCGGCGCAGAAGGTCTTGTTGCCGATGGAGACGAGTTCGGGAACGGTGTCGATGAGACTGCTGATTTCACAGCCTGTACCGACTTTCATTCCGGCGAGGCGGAGCCACGACGGCCAGAAGAGGGTGCCGTAGAGCCAGCGCGAGCCGTTGTCCACGAGCACTGGTTTGAGCCAGACGCGGAGATAGCCCGGCGTCCATCGCCCGATGACGCCTTCGTTCACACGGCCCATCGCGCGGCAGGCGAGCGCTTCCATCACCAGGGCGATCGGCACCGTCAGGATGCTGATGAGCACCCACGAGATCATGATCTCGGCGTTGGTGGAATCGACGTACATCCAGTCAAGAAAGCCCTGTGTGTCGACTTCGCGCACGACGGCGATCGTTAAGGCGATGAGCGCGGTGGGGAGCGCGATGAACGCCGAAAGCGCGATGCGCGCGGCGAACATCATCAGGGCAGCGGACATCGGCGACAGCTGGCGCTGATCGGGTGGTACGTTCGGTTGGGTCGGCGACGCGCCCGCCGGGCGGGCGGGGAGCCCTTCCCACCGTTCTCCGCGCGGAATGACATCGCCGCGCGAGAGTGAAGAGCCGGCGGAGAGGTAGCCATCTTCCTCGATGGCGGTATTGCCGCCCACGCCGCTGTGCACTTCAACGGTGGCGCGATCTCGAATAGTGACGGGTGCAAAGACGATCTGTCCCTGATCGAGCTCGACGATGCGGAGCGACACGTTCTGGCCGAGGGAGACGTCGTCGCCGAGGGTGAGGAGGTCCCATCCACCCTGCCGGAGATCGACGCCGCGATGGATATGAACGCGCTTGCCGATGCGCGCGCCGAGGGCGCGCAGGGCCATGGCCTGAAACTCGGTGCCTTCGATGAGCCACCAGGGAATGCTTTTGACCGTCTGCTGCACCATCCAGTTGCGGACGTGCAGGCTGCTCCACGCATCGGCACGGCACGCCGTGTAGCGGCCGATGAGCGATTCCTTGGTGATTTTGGCGATCAGCACCGAGAGCGGCGCGTAAATGGCGATGCTAAGGAGCGACAGGGGCGCTGCGAGGAGCAGGAGCCTGACGAGACCGACGGTCGAAACGAGGTAGGGAAAGGCTTCGAAGGCGAGGAACCAAGCGACGACGGACCCGAACACCATGCTTCGCAGGATCCACGCGACTTGCACGAGCGTGGCGCCGGTGACGTTGCGGTCTGGGGACGGCGCGTTGGCGGTGGCGGTTCGTTCGGGGGCGTTTTCGCCGGGCGTGGTGCTGTTGCTGGCGCGCGCGGCGGTCGCGGCGGCGCGTTGCGCGAGGGCGGCGGCGGTGCGCGCTTCATAGACGTCGCGCACGTCGAGGACGCCGGTGTCGCTGTGTTCGCGGAGTGCGGTGATCAGCACGGCGGCGCTCAGGGAGTCGCCACCGAGCCGGGTAAAGAAGTCATCGTTGACCCCGACGTGGCCGCGGCTCTCGAGCGCATGGCGCATGGCTGCGACGATGCGCGATTCGGTGGCGCTGCGCGGGGCGTCGTCGGTAGGGCGATCGTCGTGTGCGGAGGGCTCGGAGTTGTTGTCGGCGGCGTCGTCGAGGCGGGGGAGTGCTGTGCGGTTGAGCTTGCCGCTATTGGAAACGGGAAGCTCCTCGAGCACGCCGATGCGCTTGGGCACCATGTAGTCGGGGAGCGACGTGCGGAGCGCTTGGAGCAGCGTGTCGCCCTGTGGTGGCGTGTCGGCGCGGTCTGGCACAATGAACGCGACGAGCACTTGCCGACCTTCGGCACCCTGCACGGTGCATGCGGCTTCGCGGACTCCGTTGCAGGCGGTGAGGGCGGATTCGATCGCGCCGAGTTCAATGCGATAGCCGCGCAGTTTGACTTGGGCGTCGCCGCGGCCGTGATAGACGATGGAGCCGTCGGAGTTACGAGTTGCGAGGTCACCCGTGCGGTAGAGACGCCCGAGGGTCGAATGGGTTGGGAATCGCTGGTCGGTGAGTTCCGGTTGATTCCAATAGCCTCGAGCGAGCGCGATGCCGCCGATGACGAGTTCGCCCTGCGTGCCGTCGGGAACTGGGACGAGGGCATCGTCCACGATCCAGGCGTTCACGTTCTGGATAGGCGTGCCGATGGTGACCGGTTGCCCGACGCGCATCTGCACGCGTGTGACGGTGACGGTGCATTCGGTGGGGCCGTAGCCATTGACGAGGGAGCAAGCGCCGGCCCAGCGATCGGAGAGATCTTGCGGTAGTGCTTCACCGCCGACGTAGACGTACTTGAGTTCAGGGAGCGCGGCGGCAGGATCGTTGCAGCCGGAGGCGCGGAGCAGCGTGGGGGGTGGGCAGAAGAAGGTGATGCGTTCGCGTTTGAGCCAGGGGACGATGTCGGGACCGAGTCGCGCATCGTGTTCGTCCATGACAACGAGCGTGGCGCCGACGGCGAAGGCGAGCCAGGTCTCTTCGACGGAGGAATCGTAGGCTGGGGAGGAGCATTGCACGCAGCGGTCGCGTTCAGAGAGTCCGAAGTACGGGATGTCGGACCCGACGAGATTGACGACGCTCCGGTGCTCGATCATCACCCCTTTGGGGCGTCCGGTGGTCCCCGACGTGTAGATGACGTAGGCGAGGTTGTGTTCGGTGAGCCACGACGGCGTGGTGAATGCGGCTGGATTGGGGGTGGCGTGGAGCAGTTCGACGACGTTGACGATGCGATCGGCCGGAATGCCCGCGTTGATGGCGCGGGTGCGACCGCCAGCGTCGGTGAGAACGGCGACGGGGTTTGCGTCGGCGAGAATGTCGCGGAGCCGTTCGTCGGGGAAGGTGAGATCGCAGCAGGTATAGGCGGCGCCCGATTTCATCACGCCGAGTTGGGCGGCGTAGACGTGGGAGGAGGAGCGCGGCAGGAGCACGGCGACCACGGATTCGCCGGTGACGGCCGGTGCGATGCGGTGGGCGATGGCGTCGGACTGGCGGTCCAGCTCTTGGTAGGTGGTGCGATGTCTGACGGGGCGGAGCGCGCCGGAGGGAATGTCGATGGCGACGTGTTGCGGCCATCGCGCAGCGGCGCGGGAGAAGAAATCGTGGAGGAGCGTGGGCTCCGCGGCGGGTGCCGTTCGTCGCATGCCACAAAGCTACATATAGAAGAGGGCTTTCGGGGCGGCGTCTTGCATAAATACTATATAACTATATATTCACATATAGACATTTTTCCTCTGAGGGTCGTATGCCGTCGTTCCAACAGCAGCCGATTGATCACATCATTGATGTGCGCTCCAAGCTCGAGTTTTGGCTCGGGCATGTGCCGGGAGCGGTGTGTATGCCGGTGGACGGCATTCACGAGACGATGCCGGCGCGCACTGAGATTGCGCGCAACGCATGCATCCTCGTGTACTGTGCGAGTGGCGGACGTTCCGCGGCGGCGCGGGCGACGTTGCAGCGCCTGGGTTATACGCGCGTGATCAATGGCGGTCCGATGACGAACGTGACGGCGCATCTTTCGTCGTAAAGCCGCGAAATACTCGTATCACGAAATTGTGCATACACTATTGCGCATTGACCACTGATTGTTGTATCGTCTTGGCGTCGGCCTGCGACGCGTCCGGGCGCAGTGGGACGACAGAAGGACGAAAGGCCGAGCGCTCTCACGAGTTGCTCGGCCTTTCGATTTTGTCGCAAGAGGTTTTGAACGACTTGCGCCTCAATCACTGCAGGCGCTCTTCCGCCGTGCTCTTCCAGTGCGCGGCCCACGGTGACGTAACGCTGATGTCCGTGTATAAAAACAAAACCCATGGGGGCGCTGGTGAGCGCCGCGTTGAGTGCGCGATGCCTGTCGTCCATGACGCTCCATCTCCCCGTCCAGCCCAGGACGACATACGGCCCACCTTCTTGGGGACCGCGACGGAGAGGCCCAAAGGACAGCTCCGCATCCGAACATCGGCAGTGACATGACGGAACCGAACACCTTATGACAGAGCAGTCGGGCAAAGTGACCGGATACTAGTCACGAATTATGGGTTTGCCCTGTCGTTCCCACTCCGCAAAACCGCCGCGCAGATTTTGAACGTCATCGATACCACTGCGGAGCAGGACGCTTGAGCCGATGGCCGAACGGGATCCGCCTTGGCAGTGCATCACAATCGGCCGTCCGCGCGGAATATCGGCGAGCCGGCGCGGCAGGTGGCCCATCGGTATATGGATGGCGCCGGGGATGTGGCCGTGATCCCATTCCGAGCGATTGCGCACGTCAATCACCACCACGTTGCTACTGAGCGGAAAGGGGATGTTGCTGACGTGTAGCTGCCTCACCTCTCCGAGTGTGCGGCTGCTCGTGACCCAGTCGCTGACGGCACTTGCTGGGAACCACCCCGTGACGTGATCGAGCCCGATCATAGCGAGCTCGCGGGCGGCGAGATGGGCGTCATCGCTGGAGTTCGCAATGAAACAGACGGGTTTGTCGTACGGGACGAACCAGCCGGCGTACGTTGAGAACGCCTTGCTGAGCGGGACGTTCAGTGTGCCGGGGACAAACCCCGCGGCGTAGGCATCGGTGCTCCGCGTATCGATGACCAGCGTGCCGTTGGCGAGTGTGTCGGCGAGCGCGGTGCCCTCGAGCATTGGGGGGTGCGGCAATCCGTTTAACATGGGCGCGCCGAGGCGATTGATGCGTTTCATGTCGGCGAAATAGGTCGGAGGCTCAGGCTGGCCGGCGAGCACTTCTTCGATGAACGCCTCTTCGCTTCGCGGGGCAAGCGCCCAGTTCGCGATTTTTTCGTACCCAACGGTGGATTGCGGCATGGCGCCGAGTGCTTTGCCGCACGCCGAGCCAGCACCGTGGCCGGGCCAGAGTTGGAGATAGTCGGGGAGCGCGCGGAATCGTTCGAGCGAACGGTAGAGGACGCGTGCGGAGTCACGCATGGTGTCGGCGAAGTTCGCGGCGCGTTCGAGTAAGTCGGGGCGGCCGACATCGCCGACAAAGACGAAATCGCCACTGGCAATGCCCACTGGGCGATCGCTCATGGCTTCGTCCGTGACCAGAAAGGCGAGATGCTCCGGCGTGTGGCCTGGCGTGTGCAGCACGTCGACGCGAATGCGGCCGACGCGGATGGAGTCGCCGTCGTGGAGCAGCGTGGCGCCGTCTTGCGCCGCGAACGCGTACTGCCATTCGGCGCCGCCCTCCGCTGACAGGTGGAGCGCCGCGCCGGTGAGGTGGGCGAGTTCGCGCGCCCCCGACACATAATCAGCGTGAATATGTGTGTCGGTGACAAAGCGAATGTGGAGTTTTTCGGCGGCGGCGGCGGCGATATACTGCTCAACGTCGCGGTTCGGGTCTATGACAATGGCATCGCTGGTGCCGTCGCAGCCGATGAGATAGCTGGCCTGCGCGAGGCCGGCGTCGTAAAAGCGACGAAAGATCATGAGAAACCGAGGAGGGACCGGTTTTGCCAGAGAATGAGCGCGGCAATCATGAGGAGCAGTACGGCGAACGCGCGCTTGAGTGTTTGCTGTCTAATATACGTGAGCAACATCGCACCACTGACAATGCCGCCGGTGGCTACCACGCTGAAGGTGGCAACGAAGCGCCAGTCGATGGGCTGGTGGCCGGCTTGCCCGGCAAAACCGGCGGCGCAGTTCATCGCAATGACCATCAACGAAGTCCCGACGGCTTGGCGCATGGGAATGCCGCCGAGTACGACGAGCGCTGGGACGATCAAGAATCCGCCCCCAACGCCCACCACGCCGGTGAGGACGCCGACGGCGAGTCCAACGCCGTAGAGAAACCATGGCGAGCGCTTGGTCTCTGCTGGGCGCGCGGCCGCGTCATTGGACGCCGAGTGCAACATCGAGATCGCGGCGCCGGTCATGGCCACGCCAAGAATGGCGAGCTGGATTCGCGGGTCGATGCCACGAGAGGCGCGGCCCGCGACATACGCGCCGGTCATAGCCACGATGCCGAATAGCAATGCTTGGCGAACGTTGACGTTGCCCGCGCGCCAGTGACGCCACGCGCCGATGGCACTGGTGAAGCCCACAATCGGCAGGCTCATAGCGATGGCGAGCTTGGGGTCGAACCCGAGCGCGTAGATGAGCACCGGCACGGTGAGAATGGAACCGCCACCGCCCAGCATCCCGAGGAGGATGCCAATGACGAGCGCAAAGCCGAGGGCCGCAATGAACATGGTTATATGCCGAGGAGCGGGTAGTACCGCTGAGGACCGCGACGTTCGACGAGGCGTTCGGCAGCGGAGGCGACGCGGAAGAGGAGTTGTTCGCCCCACGGACGGCCAATCACCTGCAGTCCGACGGGGAGTCCTTGTTTGTCGTATCCGGCGGGAACGGTGATGGCCGGATGTCCCGTGAGGTTCGACGCAAAAGCGAAGCGCATGATCTGCACCGTGGTGGTGAGATCCGATTCGCCGTTGGGGAGGGCGGCCTCGTTAATGCGCGGCGCCGCTTGACCGGTGGTCGGTGTGATGATCGCGTCCACATTAGCGAGCGCATTGGCCCAGATGGCCAGTGCGCGCGAGCGGATGCGTTGGGCGGCCACGTACTCTTGTGCGCGCCACGAACGGGCGACGGCAATGTTGACGCGCACGTCGAGCCCGAAATCGTGTTGATGGCGGGGGAGATGGCGCATCATCGACGACGCCATTTCGCTCGTGATGGTGACAATGTGCGCAACGCGCTGCGACTCGAGCTCGGGGATGTCGACATCCACAAGTGTGGCGCCGCGGTTGGTGAGATCGCGGAGCAGTGTTTCGCAGTGCTGCACGACGTCGGGTGACGCGTCACGGAACCAAGGCCAGTACACGCCCAGTCGCACACCGGCGAGAGAGCCCGGCGCCGCGCTGTCGATGGTGACGCTGGGATGGCCGAGTGAATGGGGATCGCGCGGATCGGCGCCGGCGATGATGGCGTAGGTGCGCGCACAATCCGCGACGGAGGTGGTGATGGGGCCGATGTACGCGAGACTCCAGCAGAGCGGATACGCCCCGAACTCGCTGACGCGCCCAAAGGTGGCTTTGAGCCCAACTTGTCCGCACAGTGCGGCGGGAATGCGTACGGAGCCACCACCGTCGGCACCAATCGCAATTGGGACGAGTCCCGCGGCGACCGCTGTGGCCGAACCGCTCGATGACGCTCCCGTGTGAAAGCCGTCGTTGTACGGGTTGCGTGTGGTGCCGTGGTGCGGATTGAGACCGGTGACGTTGATGCCGATCTCGTGCATGTTGGTTTTGCCGGTGATCACGGCGCCGGCCGCGCGGAGCCGCGCGGCGGCGGTACAATCTTCGCGCGCAGGTTCGCCGCCAATGAACTTGGTGCCGACGGTGGTCGGGTAGCCGGCGACATCCATTTCGTCTTTGATCGCAACAGGAACGCCGTCGAAGAGCCCAAGCGTTGTTCCGGCGCGCCAGCGTTCGGCGCTCGCGCGGGCCTGAGCGAGTACATCCTCGGCGTTGATGGCGATGTACGCGCGCAATGGCTTCGGCCCACTGTCACTGGCCTTCTGCTGCGCAAGAAAACGCTCGGCGACCTCCACGGGTGTGACCTGACCCGTGCGAAAGGCAGTGTGATAGTCGTCGAGCCCCGGATAATGAAATCCCGGAATGCTCGACGGCTCTGATTCATGCACGAGGGGCGGCACGGCGCGCGGATCGGCGTCGAGATGCGGGAAGAGCGTGGGCGCTTCGTTGGGAAACTGGTTCCGAATGCTGGTGAGTCCGCCGTCGTTCTTGAGTTTCTCAATGAGGAGCGGGCCGAGGACCGGCATTTCGGCGAGTTTGGCCACGAGCCGGAGTGCGCCCGTGCCGAGTCGCGGGAATTTTCCACCACGCAGATCGTAGGTCATTTGGATGATCCCCGGAAGCGAGATAGGTGACCGCGCGGTCCCACGACCCAGCCGGTGGTCGGCGATGCAAAGCCGATGCCCCACGCGGTGAGGGTGTCGCCGTGCTGCCAGGTGGTGCCGAAGTCGCGCGAGATGGCGGTGCCCCAAGCGCCTGCGCCGACAAACATGGGCGGCGATGAGCCCGGAACGAGATGGAGTCCTTGTGTGGCACCGTCTGGACGTCCCGCGGGGTGCCAGGTGACGCCACCATCAAAAGTGCGAATGGAAAAATCGGTGAGGCCGCGCGCGATGTTGAAATCGCCGCCGACGGCGAGTCCGTTGCGCGCATCGGTGAAGGCAATGCCGAACAGCCCGGCGCTCGCACCGCCCGGCATGCCGGTGCCGCTCACTTGCCACGTGCGCCCGCGATCGGTGGTGCGATAGACACGCGCTTCCACGCCACCACCGCTCGCGATCCACGCGTTCTTCTCACCCTGCGTGGTGAGCTGGGTGTTGCTGGCGGCGAACGCTGCTTCGCCTGCGATGACTGGGGGAATGTTTGCGGCATTTACGCGCTGCCAACTTTTTCCACCGTCATCGGTGGTGAAGATGACGAGCTTGCCGTCGATCGGATCGCTGAAGGTGAAACCGTGGAGCGCATCCCAAAAGGCGAGGCCGTCGAGGAAGATGCCTTTGGTGGAGTCGCTCCACGCGAGTTGCCAGCTCTTGGCACCATCGGTGGTGCGGTAAATGCGTGCTTGGCCTTGTTCTGCTGGACCGGCGCTGCTGACGACCGCCGTGTTCGCGTCGAAGGCCTTGATGCCGCGGAAGTCGAGTCGCGCAGCGCCGGGAACGCTGTCTACCATCCACGTGGCGCCGCCGTCGGAGCTGTGAAACACTTTGCCGCCGGTGCAACCGGCCCACGCGACCGTTTCGCTTACGGCACTCAGACTCCGGCAACTCGACGTGGAGGCGATCTTTTGTTTTTCCCAGCGTGCGTCGCCCTGCGTGAAGAGGAGTCGGTCGGCAATCGCGTTGGCGATGCCTTCGGGCGACGGCTCGCTACGATTCGTGAGAATGATGATGGTGGCGTGCATGGTCGGAAAGCGCACGATCACCGTGCGAAAGCCGCGCGAGCTGCCCGTGTGAAAGAGGCGCGGCAGGGCGCGGTAGGGATCGACAAACCACCCAAAGCCGTATCCGCTCTTTTTTCCGTCGGCGAGAACCGAATTGGTGAAGGCTTGCGTGCGGAGCGCCGCTGGGAGGAGTTCGTCGGTGTAGAGCGCTTCGCTCCATCGAAAAAGTTCGTCCACCGAACTGTAGATACCGCCGTCGCCGAGGACGGCGCTGGTGTTGCTCTGGTCGGTTTGCTGCCATTTGCCGTCGACCATTGAGTGCCCGTAGGCACGCATCAGGACGGGGCCGCCGCGATCTTCGCGCGCGATGGTCTTGTGCATGCCGAGCGGTACGAAGAGGCGGTCGCGTAGGAATGTGGCAAAGGGAATGCCGCTCCGTTTTGCGACGATCTCTGCGAGTACCGCGTAGCCCGTGTTGCTGTAGCGGAACTGCGAGCCTGGTGCGAAGTAGGTGCTGTCGACGTGCTTCATCATGTCGACAACTTCGGCGTCTTTGGTCTGGCGCGTTTGCGAGTCGGGAACGAAGTCCTCGTAGCTGAGCAGGCCGCTGCTGTGTGTGAGGAGATGTTTGACCGTGACGCGCCGACCATATGCGGGGAAATCGGTCCAGATGTCGGCGAGTGTTTCGTCGAGCGTGAGTTTACCGTCCTTCACGAGGAGTAGCGTGGCGGCGGCGGTAAACTGCTTGGTGACGGACGCGAGTCGGAAGTTGGTGCGCGTGGTGACTGCGGCGTTGGCATTGACATCGGCCAACCCGTAGCCGCGGTTGACGAGCATGTTGCCGTCTTGTGCGACGAGCACGGCGGCGCCGGGCGTACCGGGCTTGGCGTAATCGGCAAAGAGCGAATCGATGAACGCAGCCGTGAGTGGTGAGTCGGCGCTCGCGCGATGTGTTACCGCACGTTTGGCGAGGTCGTAGCGGTCACCCGCGCGCAGCGTGAGATACGGCTTGCCGGGATCATTGGCGTCGGAGCCACCGTACACGAACGCTTTGTTGCGGCCAATAATTTCGGCTTGATCGCCGCGGACGACCCACGCGGTGCCTTCGTCCTCGGAGATGCCGATGAGTTCTTTGTGTTTGGCGAGCACTTCGGGGAGATCCTCAAGCCGGTCACGTGCGACGACGTGCTGATCGATGGCGGCGTTGCGGAGAAAGCCGAACCCCTGCTCGTAGCCGGGGGCCATCATCACGGTGTTCCCTTCGCGGGCGCCACGCACGAGGTAGCTGGCAATAATAGACGCACCGGCCGACGATCCACCGACGACTCCGCCGCGGGCGAGCACGGCGTGGAACTCGCGTTCGGTGCGGGTGCCGAGGTAGGAATCCACGAGGTGCCATTGGCGTCCGCCCGGGAACCAGACACCGCCTGCGGTGCGGAGCGGTGCCACGAACCCTTCGCTGTCGGCTTCTTTGCGGCTCAGGGTGTGCAGCACGGTCACATGCCGAGCGCCCGCGGCCTGTAGCGCACGAATGCCCACCCAGTCGGCGGGGTACACCGAATCGCCGCCGGCCGTAGGGACCACGACAATCGGAGCCTCCGGGCCGCCCGCGAGTTCAATGAACTTTTTATAGAGTTCCGGCCCCATCGCGCCGCCGCCAACGATGACGAGTGAGCCGTTGACTGGCCCGACGATCGCGCTGCCGCCGGAGACGCCACCGAATGGACGTGGCGAGGCGCAGGCGCCGAACGCGAAGAACAGAAAGAACAGCGCGGAGACGCACTCCCTCGTGAACCCATTTCGGGTAAAGAGCGTTCGGTGCATGATAGGAAGGCGCCAGAAGTTGGAAGGAATACCGATACGAGCCAAAGTATCCGCGGAAACGCGGGTCGGCCAATGGAGCGGAGATGCACAGCTGGACATTACTGGCAATCGGCACGGCGGTGACCACCACGATGATGTTCCTCGTCTGGTTGCTCCACCTCAAGCTGCGGAACGCCTCGGTGGTAGACGTGGCGTGGGCGGCGGGAATCGGCGTGTTAGCCGTGCTCTATGCCCTTATTGGCCAAGGCTTTTGGCTCCGCCGAGCGATAGTCGGGGTGATGGGCGGCCTGTGGAGCGTGCGTCTCGCCGGTTACTTGGCGCGGCGGGTGGCGGGCGAGCCCGAGGATGCACGATATCAGGCCATTCGCGCAGGCTGGGGGGGGAACACCAAGCTCAAGTTCCTGTTCTTCTTTCTCTTTCAGGGGGTGCTCGACGCCGTGCTCGCCGTGCCCTTTCTGTTGGCGTCGCGCAACGCCGCGCCGGAATTGGGCGCATTTGAATACGCCGGTGTGGCGGTGTGGCTGATTGCCTTAGTGGGAGAAAGTGTGGCGGATGCGCAGCTGCGCGCGTTCCGCGCGAACCCAGCGAATCGGGGTGGGGTGTGCGACGCGGGATTGTGGCGGTACTCGCGGCACCCGAACTACTTCTTTGAGTGGCTCGTCTGGTGCGCCGTTGCGCTATTCGCCTTTGGGTCGCCGTGGGGGTGGGTGAGCGTGGCGTGCCCAGCGATGATGTTGTATTTCCTGCTCAAGGTTACGGGCATCCCCGCGACGGAATCGCACATGCTGCGTTCGCGCGGGGAGAAGTTCGCGGCGTACCAACGGCGCACGTCAGCGTTTGTGCCGTGGTGGCCGCGCGCGGGGTAAGCGCTGGGGGTGCGCCGAGTCGAAAGGGGATCAGATCGACTCGGCGCGGCGGTTCAGATGGTGTAGCCGCCGTCCGCCATGAAGGTGGCGCCCGTGCAGAACGCGGAGGCTTCCGCCGCGAGGAACAGAGCCAGTGACGCAATATCCACCGGATCGGCAAGGCGCGTGAGCGCCTGTCCGCGCATCATGTGCTTGAGAATCTGTTCGTTCTGCCAGAGGGCGGCGCTGAAGTCCGTCTTGATGAGTCCAGGGCAGATGACGTTGGCGCGGATGTTGTCCTTGCCCCACTCTCGAGCCAGCACCTGTGTAAGGCTGATGAGCGCGGCCTTGCTCACATTGTAGATGCCGAGCCCTGCTTCGGGGCTCACGCCGCCGATGCTCGACAGATTGATGATGGCACCGCCCCCGCGGGCGATGAAATGCGGGCGCACCGCCTTGGCCAACTCGAATGGGGCACGGAGGTTGAGCGCCATGATTTTGTCGAAGATCTCGGAGCTCGTGTTCTCCACGGGGCCGAAAAGTGGATTCGTGGCCGCATTATTCACGAGAATGTCGATCCCGCCAAACGCTGCGACGGTGGCGTCGACGATTTTGGTCTGCTCCTCGGGGCGCGCCACGTTGGCGGCGAGACCGTGTACGGTGCCCGCGCTGGCAAGCTCCGCCACCGCGGCTTCCACCGACGGTTCTTTGCGGCTCACGATCATCACCTGCGCGCCGGCCTCAGCGAACGCCTTGGCGATTCCCTTGCCAATGCCGCGCGTACCGCCAGTGACGAGGGCAACCTTGCCGGCGAGGGAGAAGCGGTCGTGTGCCACGGAGACTCCGGGTGGACGGTGGAACGCATTAGCTTTCTAATGATGTCTCTTTGGCGCGCGATTCGCATCCTCTCCTTTGCGGTGGGGTCCACCGTGCTGGCGGCCTGCAGCGAGAAGCTGCCGCCGTTGCACGGGGTGGTGTTCGATCCCGCGGATGCCGCGCCGCCTCTGCGGATTGCGCGGGTGAATGGCACTCCGTTCGATCTCGCGGCGGAGAAGGGGCATGTGGTGCTGCTGTATTTCGGCTACACGCATTGTCCGGATATCTGCCCCGCCACGCTCAGCGACTGGGCCAAGGCCAAGCGCACACTTGGCAAACGCGCGGAGCAGGTTCGATTTGTCTTCGTCTCGGTGGACCCCGAGCGTGACACGCCAGCGGTGAGCGCCGCGTATACGACGCAGTTTGACTCTACGTTCATTGGACTCACGGCCACCGTCGCGGATCTCGCCACCCTTGCGGGCAACTGGCATTTTGCCGTGATGAAAGAAGAAACGGGAACGGCGAACGGCTACGGAATGTCGCATCCCGCGCAGAGTTATGTGATTGACCGAGAAGGCCGCGTGCAAATGCTGTTTCCGCCCGCGACGCGCGCCGACGACATTGCCTCGGACCTCCGACACTTTATCAAATGAAAAAGCTTCTGGTGATCGCTGCCCTGTTCATCGGTGCTGGAACGGTCAGCTGCGTGCGCGTGGATCGTGAAGCATCGCCGGTGCGTGGCGCGTGGGCGCGTGCGGCCGATTCTGCGGCGACGACCGCCGCCTATTTCACGTACGTGAATCGCGATACGATCACCGTAGAAATCACCTCGTGGTCATCGCCGGATGCGGCGAGTGTCGAGCTTCACCAGACGATGGTGATGGACGGCATGGCACATATGCTCCCGACGACGGCATTGCCCGTGATTGAGCCTGGTGATTCACTCGTCCTGACGCCGGGCGCACAACATCTGATGGTGATCGGACTCAAGCGTCGCGTTGCCGCGGGTGATTCCGTCACACTGGTCATCGCTACGAGCCGTGGCCGGTCGCTGCGCTTCGGTGCACAGGTCCGTGCGCCGTAACGCCAGCGCCGCCGTGGTGGTGATGGCATTGGTCGCGATGGGCTGGTGGATGTGGCCCAGACCATCGGCGGTGATCGTGATTGAACGCGGTGGGTTAGCGTGGGTAGAACGGATGACGGGCCGTGTCCCGCTGCCGGAAACGTTGCATGTGGCGGCGGCAGGACGCGGCACGACGCTCCGCGTGGTGAATCAGGACACGGTCCGCCACGAACTGGCGCTCTTCGGCGCGAATGCGGGCGAGACCCGCGAATACACAATCGCCTATCCGGGCACGTATGCCGGTGTGTGCACGACGCATCCTAAGACCAAGCGACTGGTATATGTGGTGGAATAATCAACGGGTGGGCGCTGTGTGCGCCGCGGTTTTATGTGCGGTCAGTGCGAGTGGGGCGTTTGCCCAGCCGCGCGCCAAGCCCGCACCGCAAAACAGTGCGATGCGATGCCCCGCGTCCGAAGCGGACTGCGTGCCGCCGTCGTTGCGCCGCGAGTTTCGTGGCGTGTGGGTGGCGAGCGTGTCGAATATTGACTGGCCGTCTCGCAAAGGCTTGAGCACCGCCGAGCAACAACAGGAATTGCTGGTGATGCTGGATCGCGCGGCTGCGAGTGGACTGAACGCCGTGGTGTTTCAGGTGCGGCCAGCGGGCGATGCGTTGTATGCGTCCAATCTCGAGCCGTGGTCGGAGTATCTCACGGGGAAGCAGGGGCAGGCCCCCGATCCGTTGTGGGATCCACTCGCCTTTGCGGTGAAGGAATCGCACGCGCGCGGACTCGAGCTCCACGCCTGGTTCAATCCGTATCGCGCCAAGCATCCGAGTGCCAAAGGGCCGCTCGCGAAGAGCCATATGGCGCGTCGTCGGCCGGAGTTGGTGAAATCGTACGGCACACATCTCTGGATGGATCCCGGCGAGCCGGCGGTCCGCGCGCAGACCGTGAAAGTGGTGTTGGATGTGGTGAAGCGGTACGACGTGGATGGCGTGCACCTCGACGACTACTTCTATCCGTACAAAGAAAAGCGCGCCAACGGCTCCACGGAGTTTCCGGACAACGCGAGTTACAAGCGCTACCAAAAGAAGGGCGGCGCACTCGACCGCGACGATTGGCGGCGGCAGAATGTGGATCAGCTGATTGAGGACCTTCACGCGCAAGTCGCCAAACTGAAGCCATGGGTGAAGTTCGGCATCAGCCCGTTTGGCATCTGGCGGCCCGGCAACCCCGAGACCGTCGTGGGCTTTGACGCGTACACCCAACTCTATGCGGACTCACGGAAGTGGCTGCGTGAAGGATGGGTGGATTACTTCACTCCCCAGCTGTACTGGGCCATCGATAAGCAGGGGCAGCGCTATCCGGAGCTCTTGCAGTGGTGGGTGGATCAAAACGTGCAACAGCGGCACATGTGGCCGGGCAACTACACGAGTCGTGTGAGTACGAGCGCGTCGGCGAGTGCCTGGCGGCGCGACGAGTTGGTGGCGCAAGTGCGCGCGACGCGCGAGCAGCCGGGGTCCACGGGCAATGTGCATTTTTCAGCGCGTGCGTTTCTCGACAATCCCGACAGCGTAGCCACAGCGCTCGCGCAGCAGGTGTATGCGGAACGCGCCTTGATTCCAGCCTCGCCATGGATGGGGAGCGAAGCACCCTCGGCTCCTACCGTCGGCGTCGACAAGGGCGACGGGGACGATCGGCTCGCACTCACACCCACGGGCAAGAGCGTGGTGCGTTGGTGGCTCGTGCAAACACGCACCGGCGCGACGTGGCAGTCACAGCTTGTGGACGGTGCGCGGCGCAAGGTGCCGCTCCGTGAGCTCGGCGGCGGTTCAGTGATTCCCGCCGAGGTGATTGCGGTGACGGCGATTGACCGAGTGGGGAATGCGTCACCGACGGTGGCGGTGCGAACGCCGTAGTCCGTGGGTCGCAGGCGACGTTAGTGCGCGCGCGAAATTTGTTCGTAGAGCAGCCAGCCCCCGCTCGTGAATCCAATCAGCCCAATGGATGCGCGAACGACTGACTGTGGGACACGCTGCGCGAGCAGACTCCCGAGCCCTCCGCCAGCGATGGCGCCGATGGCCATCGTCGCGGCGAGCGGCCAGACCACAAGGCCCTTCACAATGAATGCGCAGATTGCGACAAAATTGAATGTCACGGCAAACGCGAGTTTGAGCCCGTTCATTTGATGGATGTTGGTGAACCCCATCAGCGCGAGTGCGGCGAGCATGATGAGCCCCGCGCCCCCGCCGAAGTAGCCGCCGTAAATCGCCACAAAGAAGTGAAAGACTAGGAAGCCACGCGGCGGGATGTGTGATGTGGCCTCGTCGTTTCCGTGCGTGCGGTAGCCGAGTCGCCGCCGGAGCAGATCAAGCACCGGCCGCTGCGCGACAAACAGCGCGGTGGCCAAGAAAACGAGCCACGGGACGATCTGGTCGAACCGCGCCTGCGGCGTGAGGGTGAGCAGCACGCCGCCGACCAGCCCACCGAGCACGCTGGGAATGACAAAGTGGGTCGCCCACTGGCGCGCCGACACCAGTTCCGCGCGGTACCCCAATATGGAGCTCATGCCCCCCGGCCAAAGTGCCACGGTGCTCGTGGCATTGGCCATGAGCGAGGGCACCCCAAGCCCGATCAGGGCGGGGAAGGCCAGCAGCATTCCGCCGCCGGCTATGGCGTTCGCCGCGCCGGCTAAAACGGCGACTCCGGCGATGGCTACATGTTGCGCAGGCGTGAGCATACAATGATCTTAGCGACCTATGAGAAGATTCGCGCGAAATTTGACGGTGCAAGTGCTCTTCGCGGTGACCTGCGGCGTGATCCTGGGAGTGTTCGCCCCGGATCTGGCCAAGCAGATGAAGCCGGTGGGCGACACCTTTGTGAAACTAGTGAAGATGGTGATCGGGCCGATCATCTTCCTCACGATCGTTCTCGGCATTGCGAACATCGCCGACATCAAGAAAATCGGCCGAGTCGGGGGGAAGGCGTTTCTCTATTTTGAGATCGTGACCACCTTCGCGCTTGGCATTGGTTTGGTGGTGGTGAACGTGACGCAGCCTGGCGCCGGACTTGATGTGAGTGCGCTCGCGAAGGGAGACGCTTCGGCCTACGCGACGCAGGGGAAAGCGCTGACCTTTGTGGACTTCTTGACACACATTGTGCCCTCGAGCCCCGTGGCGGCCTTTGCCGACGGCGACATTCTGCAGATCGTCTTTTTTGCGGTGATGTTCGGCTTCGCGATGGTGGCGATTGGCGGCAATGCGGCGCCGTTGAGCGATGTGTTGGAAAAGACGCTCGAGGTGTTCTTCAAGATCGTGAGCATGATCATGAAGGTGGCGCCCCTCGGCGCGTTCGGGGCCATGGCGTTCACGGTCGGGACATTCGGTCTGCGCACGCTCATTCCGCTCGGGCGCTTGATGGCGGATGTGTACCTGACGATGGCGATCTTTATTTTTGTGGTGCTGAACCTCATCGCCCGCTGGTACGGTTTCAGTTTATGGAAGTTCCTGCGATTTATTCGCGAAGAGATACTAATTGTGCTCGGTACGTCATCGAGCGAAGCGGCGCTGCCGGGGCTGATGAATAAGCTCGAGCGCTATGGCTGCGCGCGGCCGATCGTCGGGCTCGTGGTGCCGACGGGGTATTCGTTCAATCTCGACGGCACGAGCATTTACCTGACGATGGCGACAATCTTCCTTGTGCAGGTGTACGGCATCCACCTCGGCATCGGCGAGCAGCTGGCCATCCTCGGCATTCTGATGGTCACGTCCAAGGGTGCCGCTGGTGTCACTGGCTCGGGGTTCATTGTGCTCGCCAGTACGCTCGCTGCGGTGCGCGTCGTACCTATTGAAGGCGTCGCGCTTTTGCTCGGCGTGGATCGGTTTATGAGTGAAGCGCGCGCGATCACGAATCTCATTGGTAACGGCGTGGCCACGCTGGTGATTTCGCGGAGCGAAGGCGCCTTTGATGATGAGAAAATGGCCAAGGCGCTCGAGCACGGATAAGCGCCCCTTTCGAACGACCATCACAAAAAAACGGAGCGGCGCCGATTCATTCGGCGCCGCTCCGTTTTTTTCCTCAGCGACCATCCGCCTCAACGCGGGCGTGCCGAGTGTGCCGCGGGCTACCGCTCTTCGAAGAACCCGCCGCCGCCGGCGCCCGTACCGCTCACGCGCTCCACTTTGAGCGTCTGCGATTGCACGACAGCCGAGCCGATCACGAGCGACAGCTTGTAGCTGCCCGTCTCAACCATCGAGGCCTGCCCACGCCCCTGCGTGAAGAGGCGATCGCCGAAGCCCTGGAAGGCACGGAAGAGACCCGAGAGCTGTCCCATATCGGGCATCGCATCGGCGGCCGGCGCGCCTTCACCGCCCGCGCGTCCCGCGGGTGCACCGGCGGCTCCACCAGCACCGCCCCGTCCACCGGCCGGCGTCGCCTGCTCGCCGGGGCGTTCGTTAAAGCGCTGCGGGCCTGCGCCGCGTCCACCACCGCCAGCGAATGCGGGGCCGAACTGCTGCATCAAGCCCATGAGTCCCTCGGGCGAGTTGAGCGCCGCACGCACGCGATCGATCAACATTTTTGGAACGGTGCCTTCTTTCTCAAGTGAATCGAGCGTCGTGAGCAGTTTGCGTTGGTTCACCACACTATCGCGCAACGCCGCCGGCGACAACTTGGCCGCAACCGTCGGGGCGGGACGTCCGCGCATGTTCCAGGTGACGCGCGTGATGCCAGCGGCGCCGGACGCAGTTTGCGCATACACGGTGTCACCCATCGCATCTTGCACGACGAGTTTTACCCCCGTGGCTGGCTGCGCCAGTCGGTACGCGAATTCCGCGCCATACGTGGGGCTCTGCCCCTCGAACTGCTTGTGTCCGTTATCACCACCATTGATGGTGCTCTCGCCGTACTGGAAGGCCGTCTTGGGCGCGAACAAATAGTTCGCCTTGGCGAGCACCGTGCTATTCACCTGTTCAAGGGCGTGGATGTCCACAATCCAAATCGAGCGACCGTGCGTAGCCGCAATCAGTTCGCCGTCCCGCGGGTGAATCTGCAGATCGTGTACCGGCGTGGTGGGCAGCCCCGTGTGGAACCGCGCCCACGACTTGCCTTGGTCAATGGACACATAGGCGCCGGTTTCCATTCCCACAAACAGCAACTTGGCATTCTTGGGATCTTCGCGCACCACGTGCACGTAGTCCACGCTCCCCTTGGGGAGGTTGTTCACAATCGACGTGAAGCTCTTACCGCCATCGGCCGTGACGAACAGATAGGGAGCAAAGTCGCCATTGCGGTGATTATCGAAACTCACATAGAACACATCATCGCTGGCGTACGACGGCTCGATGCGTGAGACGTAGGTCCCAGCGGGTAGGCTGGGGAACCGGCCGGTGAGATCGGTCCAGCGGGCTCCGTCATCCTGCGTCGTCCACACCTTCCCGTCATCGGTGCCGGCATACAGCCACCCCGCATGACGCGGAGACTCGTTGAGCGACACGATGGTCGAATACGTTTCGGCGCCGGTCGCGTCGGTGGTGATACCGCCGGTCGTCTTGGTCGAGATACGGATCTTCATCGTGTCGCGCGTCGTGAGATCGCCGGAGATGAAGAACATGTCGTCGCCGAGTTTCGTGCTCTTGAGCACGCGATTCGCGCCGAAGTAGACTGTCTGCGCGTTGTGCTTGGAGAGGAAATACGGCGTGTTCCAGTTCCAGCGCAGATCCATTGCCGCAGAGTCAGCAAGCTGCCGCGCGCGGAAATCGTCCACTTTCTTTTTGACATCCTTGGCCAGCGGCTTCGTGGTATCGCCGCGTGTGACGACAATAGAGTCTTCCCACTGGAGATACGTGGAACGCCACTGCGGTTTGCGCATGTTGGTGCGTTCGCCGGTGGCGAAGTTGGCGCGACCGATGGCGCCGCCCTGCGATTCTGAGAAAATGATGTTCGGATCTTCGGCGCTTTGTGCGGTCACAAACCCATCGCCACCGCCCACGTTGTGCCACATCGCGTTGGTGATCGAACCGCGCTGACGGCGGCTCGGGCCGCACCAGCTGCCATTGTCCTGTAGCCCGCCGCAGACGCGATACGGAATTTGATAATCGAAGCTGACATTATAAAACTGACCGATCGCGAGAACGTTGAGGAAGTCATAGTTGCCGCCGCCGTCCCAGCTCTGGCTCACGCCGCCGTCGTCACCGACGATGATGTGTGAGGGGTCCTTGGGGTCGATCCACATCGCGTGGTGATCCACGTGGATGCCCTGCGTGGCATTCATCGCCGTCTTGCCGCCGTCGTTGGACACCTTCACCGGCGTAGACGACCAGTACACGCGATCCGGATTATTCGGCGTCACGCGCACCTGCGAGTAATAGAATGGGCGCGTATTCTCGTCGTTCATCTTGGTCCACGACTTGCCGGCGTCGGCTGAGCGATAGAGGCCGCTCGGGGATTTCTGTGCTTTGACTTTGGCGTCCTTTTTCGTGTTTGCCGCCGTGTCAGCTTCGACCATCGAGTACATCACATCGGGATTCGACAACGCGATAGCGATTCCGATGCGACCCTTGGTCGTTTCCGGGAAGCCGTTCCCCTTCACTTCGATGAAGGTCTTGCCGGCATCGGTGCTTTTCCAAAGCGCCGATCCCGGACCGCCGGAGGTGAGGAAGTAGGGGCCGCGGAGGCGTTCGTAGCTCGCTGCCCACACCACGTCCGGATTGCGCGGATCGAGCGCCACGTCCACAACGCCGGCGCTGGTGCTGATGAATTTGATCTTCGTCCAGGAGGCGCCACCGTCGGTGGTTTTGTAGAGGCCACGGTCGGCACTGGTGGTCCACGCGGCGCCCAAGGCGGCGACATATGCGGTGTTCGGATCGTTGGGATGCACCACGATGCGGCCGATGTGCTGTGTTTCTTTGAGCCCCATAAACTTCCACGACTTGCCGCCGTCGGTGCTCTTCCAGAGTCCAGCGCCGGGCGACATCGAGTTGCGGGAGTTCGGCTCGCCGGTGCCGTAGTACACGACGTTCGTGTCGCTGGGCGCGATGGCGATCATGCCGCCGGAGGAGACGTGCGCGGTATCCAAGACGGCGCGGAAGGTGGTGCCGGCGTTGGTGGTTTTGAAGAGCCCGCCGCCAGCGGTCGCCACGTAGAAGGTGCGCGACGGCCAGGGAATGCCCTGCACGTCGGTGATGCGGCCGCCCATGTTGGCTGGTCCGACATTCCGCCACCGAAAGGCCGACACCGTGGCGCTGTCGAGTTGCTGGCCACCGAGTGAGGCCGCAGCGAGCGCAAAGGCAAAGGAAAAAGTAAGAGCGATCAATCTGGGGGTTCGCATAGACAGTGTAAGGGAGAGGAAATGAGCCAAAAAAAAACGTCCCGACTAATATGGTATGGTGGGTTTGCCCAGACGGGAGGGGGCAGACGCTCTCTTGTGGGGGTCCAATGTCCCAAACAGACTACGAAAGCGCCCCCGAGGGCGGTGCCCACCAGCTCGTATGCGCGACGGTGTACCACGTAGTCCACCGCGAAACGCGAAACGGGTGCGTCCGTTCAGGACGCACCCGTTTCGCTGTTGTGCTGTTGTGCTGTTGTGCTGTTGTGCTGTTGTGCTGTGCCGTGCGCGGTGTCGCTCAGGGTTGAATGATCGGCCGCGGACGCGGGAACCCGAGTTCTTCTGGTGGCGGCAACTTCTTGGTGCGGCTGAGCACAGAACGCGCCTGATTGATTTTGTCGCCGCGCGCAATCCACAACTGTGCACTCGCATCGAATCGATTGAGTACGTTGTGTAGCCAGTACGGCCGGTTCTCGGCGAGCCAAGATTTTTCGTAGAGTTCACGCCCGAGCACATAGCCGTCGCGCAGATCCTGTGCACGGCCGTTGATGCGCGACGAGATTTCGTTGAGATCGTGCCCCGGATTGCCACCCGGTTCGCCGGCGTTCGCGTAGAGCTGGGCGATTTCGTCGGCCAACTGGAACTTCATGCCAATGAAATCCATGCGTCGCGCGCCCATGTCGATGGCGTCAAGCACCTCAGGTTCGCGGATACCCTTCTGTCGGCGCGCCTGCGCCATCAGCACGACCGCACTTTCGGCCAGCACGCGATAGTCGTGCGAGACGACCTTCATCTTCTGGGCCGCGATCTGGCCATCCGGCGTGTACGGATCCAACCAGTACAGTTCGTTGGTTGCCTCGCCAACGCCAGCTTTCTGCAACAGCACGTGGGCCTGCGCGAGCTTGACCATCGCCGCGTCAATTTTTCCGGTCGTATCGCCGTGGAACTGCAACCCGTAGCTGCGCTGAAAATCTTCGATGGACGATTCGCCCGGCTGCCAGCTCGCGGCCGCGCCGAAGATGAAGCCGTACCAGGTCTGATTGAAAATCGCTTCGCCGTCGTCGCCCCAGGTCGTGTTGATGACGCCGGTGGAGCCCATCTTCTGGCCGTCGCGAATGAAGCCCTGGATGTTGCGGAGCGCGATGTCGTTGTTCGGGAAGACGCGGTTCCACACGTTCACGCCTGGGGCGACCCACGTCTCAATACCGGCATCGGCAAACGGTTTGACATAACGCTCAAAATTCTTGGTGCTCCAATAATCCCAGCCAACAGCGATCATGCCCTTGGGAAGCTGTTTGACGAGATCCCCATGGTTTTGTGCCACGTCGCCCCAGAACAACAGGCGTTTGCCACTCGGACGGAGCGCGGCTTCGATGTCTTTGAGAAAGTTGAGATAAACTGGACCGATGCCTTCCTTCACCACGCGTTCTTTTGTGCGGCCGAGTCCGAGTTCAAAGGTCTCGTCCGCGCCGATGTGGACGAACTTCGAGGGAAAGAGCGAGTCGATTTCGGCAAACCAGCTCTTGATGAGCGGGAGCGAGTTCGGGTCGCCCGGCGCGAGCACATGCCCGTGGGGCGTTTCGCCCAGCGGCGCGTAGATGTCGTATTTGAGCACGTGGTGGAGGTGACCGAAGGCTTCCTGCTCTGGAATGACATCCACGTGGTACTTGCGCGCGTATGCCACGAGCGCGCGCACATCCTCATGGCTTGTGCTGCCGCCCGGCGGCGCAATGAGCGGATTGTTGGCGTACTGGAGCGTGTGCTCGTAGTACGGCGAGAACACGTTGAGTTTGTAGGCCGCCAGCACACGGACCTGTTTCTTTTGGAATTCGAGCGTCGGTACCCGTCCGCGGGAGAGATCGTCTTGCCAGCCGCGGTACTTCATGGCCGGCCAGTCACGGATGACGGCGAGCTGCACGTGCGGTGATCCACTTTCGGTGTGGATGAGTTGCTTGAGTGTTTGCGCGCCGTAGAACATGCCGGCCGCGCTGGCCGCGACGATGTGCGCGTTTTCGCCCGTCGTGACCAACACATACCCCTCAGCCTTCATCGCGGTGGTGAAAGTGAGGTGATGGTCGGCGAGAATCTTGTCAGCGTTCGCCGTGCCGATCCGCGCGAAGGTGACGCGATATGGGCCGTCAGGGCCACCGACGATGGTCTTGAACCCGCGATCCTTGAGGAACTCGGCGAACTCCTGCGCCGCGAACCGGTCATCATCGGTGGCTGCACCAGCGATGGTCACGGTCTTGGGCAGATCAGCCATCCCAGCCGCGGCCAGTTCGCGCGGCTTGGGAATGAGCCGAGGATCGTCGGCGAGGCGAGAGGCGCGAGCGTTCACTGGAAGGGCGAGCGCGACCAGCAGGGCAGCGAAGAGCGGGCGGAGCCTATTCATATGATTGTAGCGCGCGCTGAGGTGGCGGAGGAGGGGAGCGACCGTGCGTGGAATGTCGGAGCGGAACGGGGGCGGGGCAAGGCTGGGTGCTCGTGGATGTCGGCCGATCGACGGGTGACGAGGTCGCCGTTCCCGTCCGGCGTCTCCCGCTAGGCAAGGGGTGTGAATCGCTCCATATTGGCTTGTTCAACCATTGATCCTGTCGGGATACTCCGACCTCCCCCCGAGGAACATATGACCGGCTCCGCCCTGAACGCGACACAGCTCTTTCCCTCGCTTACGGTGAATGATCTCACCAAGAGCCTCCATTTTTATGTCGATGGGCTCGGTTTTGAGATTGTGGACAAAAACGAAAGCGATGGCGTGTTGCGGTTTGCGATGCTCAAGGCAGGCAATGTGATGCTGGGTATCGGCCAGGATGATTTTACCAAGGGCCGCGACCGTACCAAGGGCGTCGGCATCCGTTTTTGGATTCAGAGCACACAGGACTTAGTCGCACTCGCCAATCGTGCAAAGGCCGCCGGCATCACGCTCGACGCGGACCCAGCACCGTTGCCCTGGGGGCCGATGGCGTTTGCGATGGTAGATGCTGACGGATACATGCTGACGATCAGCAGTCCTTCCTAAGGTTCGGGCGCTGACCGAGCGCCACACTCTTTCCGGAATATTTCTCCATGCTGACTCGCTTGCGTTCGTTCGCCACTCTCTCGCGTGCGACGCTCGCGTTCGCGTGCGCGCTCTTCGTTGCCGCTGCGACACCCATCAAGCCGGATTTTCTCTCCGGCCTGACGTGGCGCAATGTCGGCCCCTTCCGTGGCGGACGCATCTCTTCGGCCACCGGCGCGATCGGTGAGCCAGGCACCTACTACGTGGGACTGCCTGCGGCTGGTGTTTGGAAAACCACCAGCGCCGGTCAGGTGTGGTATCCGGTGTTCGACGCGGTGAAAGAGGTGTCGTCCGTTGGCGCGGTGGAAGTCGCGCCGTCGAACGCGAATATCGTCTACGTGGGTACGGGCGACCAAGTGACGGGCGGCGTGATCAACGAAGGCAATGGCATGTATAAGTCTGTCGATGCGGGAAAGAACTGGAAGCGCATCGGGCTCGCCGCCTCCAAGCAAATTCCGTCGATCGTCGTGGATCCGCGCAACGCGGACGTGCTGCTCGTGGCCGCGCAGGGTGATCTTCACGCCAAAACCGACACGCGCGGCGTGTATCGCAGCACCGACGGCGGCACGTCGTGGACGAAGACGCTGTACGTCAACGATTCCACGGGCGTGCAAAAACTCGCGAGCGCGTTCGACCGGCCAGATGTGGTATACGCCACGACCGTTCTTCATTACAATGCGCCGCCGCCGCCGAGTGGCGTGACGCCGCAGGGCGGACGCGGGGGCGGTGCCGGCGCGGTCGGCCCGACGGCCACTATGGTGTTCAAGTCTCTCGACGGTGGCGTGACCTGGAAAGAACTCTCCGGCGGCGGCTTGCCGCGCCTCAGTGGGCGCACGTCGATTGCTGTGGCCATGAATACGAATGCGCAGCGCGTGTATCTCATTACGAACAACGGACT
>CANIWQ010000036.1 GCA_947471365.1 Gemmatimonadota bacterium
GGCCTTGTGCTTGCCGTGGGCGTGAACGGCGTGCGTCACCTCGAGGCGATGCCTGCATTCTTCACACTTGATCCGCTGCAACCGTCGGTACATCTCAGCATCGGCGAGGATGGCCTCGTCACCGTGGTCTGCCACCGTTCTGAAATGGGCCAAGGGGTGCGCACCGCACTCTGCATGGTGATGGCCGACGAACTCGAAGCAGACTGGACCACCATTCGCATTGAACAGGCGATCGGCGACAAAAAGTACGGCGATCAGAACACCGACGGCTCCACCAGCATTCGTGCCGGATCGTACGACCGCTTCCGGCTTGCCGGCGCTGCCGCGCGCGCGATGCTCGAACAGGCCGCCGCGACAGAGTGGGGCGTGCCGTTGGCCGAGGTCACCGCACGCAATGGTGCGGTGGTACACGACGGCAGCAAACGCTCGCTCCCGTTTGGCAAACTCGTCGCGCGCGCGCGAACACTTCCCGTGCCGACCAAGCCCAAGCTCAAGGACGAATCGCAGTTCCGTTTTATCGGCAAAGAAGTCGCGGGGCTCGACCTGCACGACATGCTCACCGGCAAGGCCATCTTCGGGCAGGACGCGAAGATGAAGGGAATGAAAATCGCCGTCGTGTTGCGTCCTCCGGTGTACGGCTCCAAGGTCGCCACGGTCGACGCATCGGCCGCCCTGAAGGTGAAAGGGGTGGAGCGTGTGATCACGTTGGCCACCACCCCTGTTCCTTCCGGCTTCCAGCCGCTGGGCGGCGTGGCGGTGGTTGCCACGAGCACGTGGGCCGCACTCCAGGGACGGCGCGCACTCAAGGTCACATGGACGGCGAGCCCAAACGACAGCTACGATTCCGTCACGTACCGCGCCGAGTTGCAAAAATCCGCGCGCGCGCCCGGACGCGTTATCCGCCGACAGGGCGATGCGGCGGCCGCACTCGCGAGCTCCACACGCAAGGTGACCGCTGACTATTACGCGCCGCATCTGGCGCAGGCTCCCATGGAGCCGCCGGCCGCCTTGGCGATGGTCACGGCCACTGGATGTGAGTGCTGGGTCTGCACGCAGAATCCGCAAGAAGTGCGCGACTCCGTGGCAACCGCACTCAAACTTCCAAAGGAGAAAGTCATCTGTCACGTCACCATGCTCGGTGGCGGTTTCGGACGAAAATCCAAACCCGATTACGCGGTGGAAGCGGCGCTGCTCTCCAGAGAAATGCACGCGCCAGTGAAAGTCATCTGGACGCGCGAAGACGACATCCAGAACGGCTATCCGCATACGGTGGCGTTCCAACATTTTGAAGGGGCGCTCGACGCGTCGGGCAAGGTCACGGCGTTGCTGCACCGCGTGGCCTCGCCGTCGATCAACAGCACCTTCGCCCCTGGCGTCACCGACCTGAGTGACGGCGAAGCCACGGCCGGACTCCTCGATTCTCCGTACGCGATCCCCAACTATCAGGCCGAGTCGTGCAAAGCCATTCCGCATGTGCGCATTGGCTGGTTTCGCTCGGTCAATAACATTCCGCACGCTTTTGCGATTTCGTCCTTCCTCGACGAACTCGCCCACGCCGCCGGACGCGATCCGCGCGAGTTTCTGCTCGAGCTGCTCGGTCCAGACCGCATTGTGGATATGAAGCAGGTGGGCGCCGTGAATCCGGTGGACAACTACGGCGGCACCTGGGAAGAGCACCCGCTCGACATTGCGCGGTATCGCAAAGTGCTCGAACTAGCCACCGCCAAGGCCGGCTGGGGCAAGCAACTGCCCAAGGGCGAAGGGCTCGGCCTCGCAGTGCACCGCAGCTTCCTCTCGTACGTGGCCGTGGTGGTGCATGCGAAAGTCAGCGCCAAGGGTGAGATCGTCATCCCACGCGTGGACATCGCCATGGATTGCGGCTTCATGGTGCACCCCGAGCGCATTCGCTCGCAGGCCGAGGGCGCCGTGGTCATGGGGCTTAGCAACGCCATCACGAGTGAACTCTCGTACAAGAATGGGCGCGTGGCGCAGTCGAACTTCAACGACTACCGCGTGCTCCGGATGAGCGCCTCGCCCCGCGAAACCCACGTGCATCTGGCGCCGAGCGGCGGTGCACCGGGCGGTGTCGGTGAGCCAGGAGTGCCGCCCGTCGCACCAGCGCTCGCCAATGCAATTTTCGCCGCGACGGGCAAGCGCATTCGCTCGCTTCCGCTCGGCAAAGAACTGACCAAGAACAACGGGTGAACCCATGAAGGCGCTCCTCCTGATTCCGCTCGTCGCGTCCGTCGCACTGGCGCAGCGGCCAACGGTCACCACCGCTACGTACGCCAAGGCGGAGCAGCGATTCTCCAAGAATGCCGATGCGATGGTCCTCGGCGATCGCATCGCGCCCAACTGGATCGCGGGAAGCGATCGCTTTTGGTATCGCGTCACCACGTCACATGGCGCCGCGTTTATGTATGTGGATCCCGCGCGGAAGATTCGCCGCGCGGCCTTTGATCACACGCAACTGGCCGCAACTCTTGGTCGCGCGGCCGACACGACGCTGGTGGCCGACTCATTGCCTTTCCAAACAATGGAGTGGCAGGAAGAGGGCGCGCTGACCCGTGTGCAGGTGGTGGTGCGAGGGAAAACGTGGCGCTGCAACATCAGCGCGGCGTATGAGTGCGTCGCTGTCACGCCCGCCAAGATTGATCCATCTGAACTGCGGTCGCCAGACGGCCGTTGGGCGTTGTCGTTGAAGGAGCACAATCTCTGGCTCCGCAATACCGCGACGGACGAAAGCAAAGCGCTCACCACCGACGGCACCGCACGCTATGGCTATGCGCGCGATCCCGAAGCCAACACCACCTTTATCACGATGCAACGGGCTGGCATGCCGGTGGTACCGGTCGCCAGTTGGTCATCCGATTCCAAGCGCATCGTCGCGCAGCGCATTGATCAGCGCCGTGTGCCACTATCGTACCTGCTGCAGTCGTCGCCCGACAGCGGCGTCCGAGCCAAACTCTGGACGTTCGCCTTTCCCTTCCCTGGTGACTCCGTCGCGCAGGGCACTTGGCAGCTCTTCGACGCCGCGTCAGGGCAGCGCATCAGCACGGATGCGCACCCCATGCCAACCCCGTATGGTTCGTCGCTCACGTTTCAGGAAGCGTGGTGGAGCGATTCGGCCGGTACGCAACTGTACTACATCGAGCATGAACGCGGCGGCAAAGCCTGGTGGCTCAAGGCGATAGACGTGGCTTCTGGCACCACGCGCACGGTGGCCGAAGAGCGCGGCCCCACGCTGGTGGAAGCAACGCTCGAACTTGGCTCACGTCCTGAAATACACGTGACGCACGATGGCCGCGAGATTATCTGGCCTTCGGAGCGAGATGGCTGGCAGCATCTGTACTTGCTCGACGCCGCGACCGGCCGCGTCAAATCGCAAATCACGTCGGGGCCGTGGGTCGTGCGGCGCATTGTTCGGGTGGATGACGCGTCGCGTCGTATCTGGTTCCTCGGCACTGGGCGCGAAGCCGGCCGCGATCCGTATCTCACCCATGTGTACGTCGTCGGTTTTGATGGGCGCGGGCTCACGCTCCTGTCGCCGGAAGATGCCCATCATGAAATCACGCTCGGTGCCAAAGGCGACTGGGTGATTGATCGGTACAGTCGCGCGGATGTCGCACCGGTCACGGTGGCGCGATCGCTCGACGGCAAGAGCGTGTTGCCTCTCGAGCGCGCGGATGTGTCGCGCCTCCTGGCCACCGGCTGGCGTTGGCCCGAACGGTTCTCAACGAAAGCCGCGGACGGGGTGACCGATCTGTTCGGCCTCCTCTACAAGCCCGCCGATTTTGATTCGACCAAACGATACCCGGTGATTGAAGAGATTTACCCCGGGCCGCAAACAATCGAAGTCCCCAAGGCCTTCGTTGCCGGTGGGGATATCAACGCGTTGGTCGAACTCGGCATGATCGGCTTTCGGGTGGATGGCCGCGGGACGCCGTTCCGCTCGAAAGCCTTCCATAATTATTCGTACGGCCACCTCGAAAACGGCGGTGGACTTGAGGATCACGTTGCGGCGCTACGTGAGATTGCAAAAAGCCGAGCGTATGTAGACCTCGATCGCGTTGGGATCTATGGCCATTCCGGCGGCGGCTTCGCCTCCGCGCGCGCGATGTTTCTGTATCCCGACCTGTACAAGGTGGCGGTTTCGTCCGCCGGCAATCATGACCAGCGCGGCTACCTCTCGCTCTGGGGCGAGACCTACCAGGGGATGCCGCAGGGCGACAACTATGCGGCGCAGGCCAATCCGTCGATTGCCAAGAACCTCAAGGGCAAGTTGATGCTCGTGTATGGCGACATGGACGACAACGTGGCGCCCGCGCTCACCCTGCAGGTGATGAACGCGCTGACCAAGGCCAACAAATCGTTCGATATGATGGTGGTGCCCAATGGATCGCACGGCATGGTGTACAACATGTATTTCCGCCGGCGGCGCTGGGATTACTTCGTGGAGCACTTGATCGGCGCCACGCCCCCGCGCGACTACCTCATTACCACCGCGCCTGAGCTTCCGCCGGCGATCGTGGGGACGGGAACGCTGCCGTAATCCGGATTGAAGCGGCGCACCCTAGTATTGCTTGCGCAGAGTTGAGGGTCCGACGCGAGAGCGAACATGCGAGGCGAGGGAAACAAAGGACCTGTCCTAATAAAGGGACGCTTCGTTTGACGCGGTAACCGAAGTCGGAAAAAGGCGGCTCCTAGCAAGGGGGTCGCCTTTTTCTTCTTCGACAGCAGTTCTGGTAATATGTTGCCATACAATGAGTTACGATGACATTAGTCGGTGACTAATGTCATCGACTCCGCATTGTTTGGTATACCAATCGACCACACCCTCAGCACCCATCACATCCCCAGAAATCGCGAGCGAACATTCGAACTGGACTGCGGCAGTACCGCTTCTATATATAAGGTTGTGAAATAGCGTTGTGATTGTGTTGTTACAGGACTCACGGTACACCAACCCGGTACCCCCTTTATGAAGAAACGAGTTCTCCTGCTGCTAATGGGAACATTCCTTTTTGCTGCGCAAGCGTTCGCGCAGCAAAAAGCCATTACCGGCAAAGTCACCAACGAGCAGGGATTCCCGCTCGGTGGTGTCCAAGTGGTCATCAAAGGCACCACCACTGGTGCGGTGAGTAACACCGACGGCGGCTATTCGGTGCGTGCTACGGTCGGTCAGCTGTTGCAGTTCCGCCTGATTGGTATGCAGATGGTGGAGCGCACGATCGGCGCCGAGAGCGTGATCAACGTGCAGCTGATGCGCGCGACCGCGAAGCTCGACGCGATGGTCGTCACCGCGCTGGGTCAGACGGCACAGCAACGGTCGCTCGGCACCTCACAGCAGCAGGTGGAAGGTGCGGCGATTGCGCAGACACAGCGCGAGAACTTCATCAACGCCATTCAGGGCCGCGTGGCCGGCGTGGACGTCACGAGCAGCTCCGGCGTGCCGGGCGCGTCGTCGTCCATCACGATCCGCGGCGTGAGCTCAATCAGCAGTAGCAACCAGCCGCTGATGATTGTTGACGGCCTCCCCCTCGACAACAAGACGACCAACACGAACTCCCTCGCGTCCGACGCGCCGGGTTCGCTGACCGCCTTCAACAACCGCGGCATCGACTTCACCAACCGCGCGGGCGACATCAATCCGGAAGACATCGAAACGATGGTCATCCTGAAGGGACCGGAAGCCTCGGCTCTCTACGGCATCGACGCGGCCAACGGCGCCATTGTCATCACGACGAAGCGCGGCAAGGCAGGCACCGGCGGGTTTGAGTACAGCAACAACTTCCGCGTCGAGAGCACGAACGCACGACCGGGCGTGCAGCATCAGTACGGACCGACGTCGATCAGCGGCAGCACGCTCGGCTCGTTCCAGTACTTTGGCGCGCCGTACGCAGCGAACACAAGGTTCTATGACAACATCGACGGCTTCTTCCGTACGGCCGTCAGCCAGCGCCACAATTTGATGTTCAGTGGCGCGGCGCCGGACGACAAGGTCAACTATCGCGTTGGCGTGTCGATCAATAAGCAGCTCGGCGTGATCCCGAACGCGGATTATACGCGCTTCAATATCACGGGCGCGTCGGCGGCGCAGGTGAACCGCTGGCTCAAGACGGACTTGTCGTTCGCGTTTGCGAACGTGAATAACAACCAGCCGTACAAGGGCGACGCCGGCCCGCTCATGGGTCTGCTCCTCTGGCCCGCCACGGACCAGGCGTCGAACTACCTCACGACCGCTGGTGGCCGCCGCCGCATCACGGCCCTCACGCAGACGGGTGAAATCGACAACCCGTACTTCAACGTCAACAAGAACAACAACAACTCGATCAACAACCGCATGTTGCTCAACTTGGGCTTCGTGCTAACGCCGCTCTCGTGGGCGGACTTGAAGACCAACATCGGGTATGACGGTTACACCAACGCGAGCACCATTATCCGCAACCCGGAAAGTGTGCTCGGCTTCACCTACAACGGTGTGCTCGACCTGAATACCGACGTCACGCGCAACATCAACATTCAGACGTTGTTCAACGTCCATCCGCGCGCGTTGACGAAGGATTTGTCGGTCAGCGGGTTTGTAGGCCAGTCCATGCAGGATGCCAAGTCCGAAATCGACGGCATCGAAGGGTTGAACTTCTTGGACCCGAACTTCGTGTCGATCAACAACACGAGCTCGCGTTCGAGCCGCACGACGATCAGCCAGCGCCGCTTGGTCAGCGCGTTTGGCAGCGCGTCGCTCGATTTCCGGAAGTACCTGTACCTGAACGTCACGGGCCGTAATGACTGGACGTCGACGATTCCGCTGGCGCACAACTCGTTCTTCTATCCGTCGGTGTCGACCAGCTTCATCTTCTCCGACGCCTTCCCGTCCGTTGCCAAGTACGTGACCGGCAAGGTGCGCGCCGGCTTCGCCGAGGTCGGCCGCGATGCCCGTCCGTACGCCTTTGCGCCGTCGCTTGAGTACAAGACGACGTCGGGTGGCGGCTATGGCTCCACGTTCTACGGCCCGAACATCGACCTCAAGCCGGAGTTCGCGAAGTCGTACGAGTTCGGAACGGAACTCAGCTTCTTCGACGACCGCCTTGGTCTCGATGTGACGTACTACAAGAAGCAGACGCAGGACCAGATCGTGAACGACATCCGCGGCTCGTACGGCACCGGGTTCATTCTGTTCAACCTGAACGGCGCCTCCACCGAGAACCACGGCATCGAAATCACGCTGCGCGGTACGCCGATCATCAAGCGCGACTTCACGTGGGATGTGCAGGCCAACTTCACGATGGCTCGCGGCAAAGTGGTCTCGCTGCCGCATGCGCTCCCCGAGTCGTACGTGTCTGACACCTGGCTCTACGGCAACGTGCGCAACGGCACGATGCCTGGACTCTCGACGATGTCGCTCACGGGTTTCTTCTACCTCCGCGACACCTCCAGCACCAACGGACACAAGGGCGAACTGCTCATTGACCCGACCTCGGGTCTTCCGCTGCGGTCGAGCGTGTTCATCGCGGGCGGCTACGATCGTCAGCCCGACTACACGATCGGCCTCACGAACACCTTCAAGTACAAGCGCTTCACGCTCGACTTCCTGCTCGACATCCGGAAGGGCGGCGACATCTTCAACGCCACCGAGCATTATCTCACCGTCCGTGGTCTCGCGAAGAGCACAACGGACCGTGAGACGCCCCGCATCATCCCGGGCGTTATCCGTGACGGTAAGGAAAACACGGCCACCCCGACGATCAACAACATCGTCGTGGTTCCCGCGGTGCAGACGGGCTACTACACGAGCATGAGCGAAGAGCTCTTCATCGAGAAAAACATTAACTGGCTGCGGCTCCGCGACATCACGTTGCGCTACAACATCCCAGACAACTGGATGCACACGCGGAACGCCAGTGTCTTCATCACGGGGACGGACCTGTTCCTTCTCACCAACTACACCGGACTCGACCCGATCGTGAACGGCAATACCGCCGCCGTCGGTGGATCGGGTGGCACGGGCATCGACTTCGGTAACTTCCCGATCCCGCGCGGTGTGAGCTTTGGCCTCAAGGTGGGCTTCTAACCATGAAACAGATCATGAAATCCAAAGCGCCGATGAAGGTCGTGCGCGTTGCGCTGCTCGCGGGGATGCTGGCCTTCACCCCGAGCTGCCGCCAGTTCCTCGATGTGAACACGAATCCCAATGCGCCCCAGACGGTCACCGCGAATCTGTATCTGCCCGCGATGATCCACTGGATGTTTACGGCGCCGCAGTATGACGGCCGCTTCATCGGCCGCCTGACGCAGGAGTGGATGCTCGCGAACGGCCAGACGGCCCTGAGCACCTGGGACCGCATGGGCTATGACCCGGGCAGCGACAACGGCGCCGAACAGTGGCGTGACGTATACTGGTCGCTTGGGCAGAACCTCGTGGACATGATGTCGAAGGCCGAAGCGGAACAACGCTGGGACTTGCTCGGCGTCGGCCAGATCATGAAGGCGTGGGGCTGGCAGGTACTCACCGACATGCACGGCGAAATCATCGTGAAGCAAGCGATCGATCCGTCGCGCTTCTCGTTCGACTACGACACGCAAGAGTACGCGTACACAGAAATTCAGCGGCTCCTCGGGCTGGCCATCACCAACCTCTCGAAGACCGACGGCGCCGTGGACGCGACGTATCTCGCGCGTACCGACAAGATCTACAACGGCGACCGCACGAAGTGGCTGAAGCTCGCGAACGCCATGATGGCGCTCAACCTCAACCACTACTCGAACAAGTCGTCGTACAAGCCGGCCGACATCATTGCCTACGTCGACAAGTCATTTGCCAGCAACGCCGACGAGCCGTTGATGTTCTACACCAACGTCGATCCGGCCTTCGCGGATAGAAATTTCCTCGGCGTCTCGCGCGGCAATTTCAACAGCTATCGTCAGACGCTGTTCGTGCTCGGCTTGATGAACGGCACGCAGTTCGGCGGCACGGTGGATCCGCGCATGAGCCGCATGCTGTCGCCGTCGCCCGATGGTCAGTACCGCGGCGTGGACGTGAACGTGATCGGATTCGGCGCCATGACCACGACGCAGCAGCCGATGAATTTCTTCGGCTACACCGGCTCGACCGGTGTCTCCGGCACGCCCAGTCGCTACATCTTCGACGACAAGACGAAGGTGCCGCTGATGACGTATGCACAGATGCAGTTCATCAAGGCCGAGGCGGCGTACCGCAGTGGCGACAAGGCTACCGCGCTCACCGCCTACAAGAACGCCATCTCGGCGCACCTCGACTTTGTGAACGCCCGCAACAGCGACAACGGCCAGACGCCGACGCAGATCAGCGCAGCGGAAAAGGCGACGTTCCTCGCCGATCCGAACATCGTGCCAGCGACCGCTGCGGGCTTGACGCTCACGCACATCATGAGCCAAAAGTACATCGCGCAGTGGGGCTGGGGACACAACGAAATCTTTATGGATATGCGCCGCTACCACTGGACCGACATCGATCCGGCAAGCGGGAAGCAGGTGTTCCCTGGCTTTACGCCACCGACCAACCTGCATCCTGACAACGGCGGCAAGGTCGTACAGCGCATCCGCCCGCGATACAACTCCGAATACGTGTGGAACGTCCCCTCGCTGTCCGTCATTGGCGGACTCGCGCTGGACTACCACACGAAGCCGATTTGGATCACTCAACCGTAACCCGGCCATGAACAAGCATACTTCCCTCGCAGTGCTGCTCTGTGCCGCGGTGTTGACGGCCTGCGGTACCAAGCAGTTTCAGGACATCACGTCGCCGCCCGCCCAGTCGAAGATTCGCTTCTTCAACTTCGGCGTGAACGCGCCCGGCGTGAACTTTTATGCCAACACGACGAAGATGACGGCGATCAGCTCGACATCCGGCGTCGAATCCACCACCGGCGTCGTATATGGGGCCGGTGGCGTCTCTTCCACCGGCTACTACACGGCGATCGCGCCGGGATCGTACACGTTTTCCGGCAATATCGCCGCCGCGACCGACAAGGATCTCGCGATCTCCAAGGTCACGTCGTCGCTCACCGCCGGGAGCGCGTACTCGTTCTACATGAGCGGGTTCTACGACGCCACGGCGAAAAGCGTCGAAGGGTTCGTTGTCGCGGATAACTACCCGGCGACGATTGACTGGACGCAGTCGTACGTGCGGTTCGTGAATGCCGTGTCGAACGCCAATCCGATGGTGCTGTACGCCAAGAATCAGACGACCACCACGGAAAGTGCTGTGGGTGCCGCTACGGCGTACAAGGCTGCTGGCGCGTTCGTGGCCATTCCGTCCGGCGTCTACGATTTGACCGCACGCTTTGCCGACCAGACCAACGCGTTCCCAACCCGAGTCGGCGTGTCGTTTGTTGCCGGCAAGGTGTACACGGTCTCCGCGCTTGGTGACATCACGGTGCAGTCGACGACGCTCACGAACAGAGCCCGCCTCGACAACACGGCCAACCGGTAGTTCGCTCGGTAGGTCGCTGGGCACCACCGTTCAAAGAAAGCCCTCGGCAACCGCCGAGGGCTTTCTTTTGTTGGCCGTGCCGCCTAACCGTCGCGTCGAGAAGGTCGTATTTTCCGGAAGACGACTCAGGTCAACCTAGCCGAACAGAGCGGAGTTCATGATGAAAGCGCTCAGACATTGCCTCGCACTTTTGGTTGTCATCGGCAATCGACATCCGCTGGCCGCGCAAAGCACGCCCGTGGCACCCTCGCGGACGCAGGTCATCGCTGCGGCTCGCGAAATCCTCGAGCAGGCGCACTACACCACACTCGTAACCATCGGCCCAGACGGTCAGCCGCAAGCGCGCATCGTCGATCCCTTTGTGCCGGATTCAGCGTTTACCATCTGGATTGCCACCAATCCGCTGACGCGCAAAGTGCAGGATCTTCAACGGGACCCACGCGTGACATTGCTCTACTTCAATGCCGCCGCGTTTGAATACGTCACCGTGTATGGCACGGCGGTGCTCGATACGACAGCGGCGCAGAAGGCGACGCACTGGAAAACCGAGTGGGCGACGCTCTACAAAAATCAAAATCACGGGGACGATTACGCGCTGATTCGTATCCGTCCGTCGCGGCTCGAGGTGGTCAGCGTGCGACGCGGGATAAACAACGATCCCAAAACATGGCGCCCGGTGACGATTGATCTCCCTAGGTAGTGCACGACGAAGCCCTCGTGAGCGGAAAGTCCGCCGCGCCTGTTGGTTCTGATCACCCCTTGCCCCACCGTCATGTCTCGCCGCCCGACTATTCTGCCGCTGCTGATTGGCGCCACGTTCCTCGTGTTTGACGCGTGTGTGTCGCTCGCCCCATCGGTCAGCACGGTGGCGACCGATGTCGCTACCACCGCCACTCGCCGTGCGCTGTTACTCGATCCAGCGAACGAGGCATGGCGCACAGCCGCACCGCCCGTATCGCGGCTGCGTTTTGAAACCACCAAGGGCGTTTTCGTCCTTGAACTGGTGCGTAGTTGGGGCCCGATCGGTGCGGACCGGTTGTACAACCTCGCGCGGCTCGGGTATTACGATGACACGCGAGTGCACCGCATGCGCACCGGCTACATCGCGCAGTGGGGGTTGCACGGCGACTCAGCCGTTAATACCGCATGGAAGGGACGCTATCTGCATGATGACCCGCCCCGCTCCAACAATCGCCGAGGCGCCTTTGCGTTTTCGTACGAGGGGCCCGGCCATGATAACACGCGCAATACGCAGCTCTTTGTGAATCTGGCCGACAACGTCCGCAACGACGCCGAACCATTCACGGTGCTGGGTACGGTCGTCGAAGGGCTCGCCGTGCTGGACAGTCTGTACGGCGGATACGGCGAGAACTCGGGGAGCGGCGTCCGGCAGGGCAAACAGGGGCCACTCGAGCGGGGCGGCAACCCCTTTATGGACCGCGAGTACCCGAAGCTCGACCGAATTTTGCGAGTGCGGGTGACGGTTCCGCCGCCGCCCCGCGCAGGAGACTGACCGGTTCCACCCTCGTGTCCGCCAGAGGGCCTAAACCCACCGTAGGAGCCTTGCCTCCATTAGCATTAACACAGTCCCCCGCTGGCCCCTATTCGTCCATTCCGGAGTTTCTGTGATGCGGCGCGCGCTCCCCCTTCTGCTCCTCTCCTCAGTCGTTATCGGCTGCGTTTCTCAAACACCCGAGCCGGCTAAGGTGCCGCTCGATCAGGCACCCGTCGCGGCAGCCGCGGCTGGCGGTGATGATCTCTCGGGACCGGTCCTCGAGGTGCTCAACGCCTCGCCGTATGTCTATCTGCGCATCAAGACTGCCAAAGGCGACGTCTGGGCAGCGGTTCCTGAAATGAAGATCGAAAAAGGCGCGACCGTGACGGTCTCGAACCCGATGCTCATGTCGAAGTTCGAATCCAAGTCACTCAAGCGCACCTTTGACGAGGTCTATTTCGGCGTGATCGCTCCGGCTGGTGGAGCCCCCGCTGCTGCTGGCGCTCCTGCTCCTGGTGCTCCTGGTGCCGCTGGTGCCGCTGGTGCCGCTGGTGCCGCTGGTGCCGCTGGTGCAAACCCACACGCGACCGCTGGGCAGACCAGTGCCGCAGTCACGGCTGGCTCGGTCCCAAAGGCCTCCGGCGCAGACGCTCGGACGGTGAGCGAAACGTGGGCCCAAAAGGCGAGCCTCGCCGGAAAGTCCGTCACCATTCGCGGCATTGTGGTGAAGGTCAACATCGGCGTGATGGGAAAGAATTGGATTCACCTGCAGGACGGCACCGGCGATGCCAAACTTGGGACCAACGACATCACCGCGACCTCCGCCAGCGCGGCATCCAATGGCGAGACCATCACCGTGACCGGCACCGTGCGCACGAATAAAGATTTTGGCGCGGGCTACGTCTACGCGGTCATCGTTGAGGATGCGAAGATCGCCAAGAAGTAAGCGCGCCCGTCACAACGCAAACGGGGTGGTGCCGCATGAGCGGCACCACCCCGTTTTCCGTTCCCACAGTCAGTGGTGACTTAGCGCGGATTGACGATCGGCAATTCCACAAAGCTCGCCTGTCCCGGCGCATGATAGATGCGCTGCGTGGCCTTGCGATAATCCTCTGGCTTGGCGTTGAAGATGTTGGGCACAAAAGTCTGCGGATTGCGGTCATACAACGGGAACCACGCCGACTGCACTTGTACCATGATGCGATGGCCGGGAAGGAACACGTGGTTCGTGGTCGGCAGCGCAAAACGATACACGAGCGGCGTGTTGGCGATAATCGCCTTGGGTGTTTCAAAACTTTCGCGATAACGCCCGCGGAAAATATCCATCGCCACAGCGAACTGGAATCCGCCCATCGCCGGCTGCACGGGCACTTCGTCCGGGTACACGTCGATGAGTTTCACGACCCAATCCGCATCGGTGCCGCTGGTGGACGCCACGAGATTGGCCATCGCTTGGCCGCTGATCTTCACCGGTGCAATCAGTACATCGGTCGTAAACGTGAGCACATCAGTGCGTCCTGACATTTCGCGCTGATCATCGGCGAGCCAGTCGGCCCAGCGGGCCGGCGTTTCGTAGCCCGAGGAGCGTGTGGGGCGCGCGCGGAATGGTACCGGCTTGGCGGGATCGGAAATGTATTCGTCAAAACCCGCTGCCGTCGGTGGGGCAAAATTCAACTTCGCTCCAGCCTGCATGTACAGTGGCGTGGGGCGCACCGGGCATCCACTCGCGCACCCTGACGGCCAGGATTGCAAACGGCGCCACGTATTGGTCCCACTCTCAAACGCGGTGACCGGCGCGACGTCGGCCGGCGGCGCATCGTCCTTCAGATAATGATCGAGGAACGGACGCAACACCTCGCGCTGAAACGTTTGCGACGTATTGCTCTCCCAACGAATGGCACCGAGTGAACTGCCGTCGGCGATTTCGCCACCGTGATGCCAAGGGCCCATCACGAGAAACACTTTGTCGTTGTTCGTGTCTTTGGGCTTGAGCGCCTTGTACACGGCAATCGCGCCGTAGCTATCTTCGGCGTCCCACAAGCTATGCACGATCATCACCGGAATCTTGAGCGGCTGCGCGGCGAGAATTTTATCCATCGCCTGGTCCTGCCAGAACGCATCGTACGAGGGATGCGCGAGCACTTTGCGCCAGAACCCGATCTGCTCCATGCCGCGCTGTCGCGCCATGTCGCCGGCGGAACCGGCGCGCATGAAGGCGTCGTACTCGTCGTAGTTCGTGGTCCACCAACGCTCGGAGTTGTCGCGCGTGCCGACTTGTTCGTACATGTACGCGAGGTTGTACTGCCGGAACGCGCCGTTATGAAACCAGTCGTCGCCCATCCACCCATCTACCATCGGATTCATCGGCACGCTCACCTTGAGCGCGGGGTGTGGATTCACGAGCGCCATTAAGGGCAGAAAGCCGTCGTACGAAATACCCAGAATGCCAACCTTACCGTTGGACTCCGGAATGTTCTTCACGAGCCAGTCGACGGTGTCGTAGGTATCGGTGGCGTGATCGACGTTCGTGGGATTCAGCGGCCCACGCAACGGACGGTTCATCACGTAGTCGCCTTCGGAGCCGTACTTGCCGCGCACGTCCTGCACCACGCGGATGTAGCCGCCACCAATGATCACGTCGAGGGCGTTGTCGTAGCCGTCGATGGCCGTACCGAGGTGGGCGCTCGGTGAATAGGTGGTGAGTGCGGTGGCGTTATACGGGGTGCGCGTGAGCAGGATGGGGGTGCGCACCGCGCCCTTGGGCACGAGAATCACGGTGTGCAACTTTACGCCGTCGCGCATCGGGATCATCACATCGCGCCGGATGTGGTCGAAGCCTGCGAAGGTTGGCGTGAGCTTGGCCGGTGTTTCGGCGGGAAGCGTCGGGACCTGCGCGTGGAGCCCAACCGTGCCCGACACTGCGAGCAGTAAGCCGAGCACCGTGGCGGGAATCCGGCGGGCGATCGTGGAGAACATGGGCGACTCCGAAGCGGTGGCGATCATCGACTGGCGGTGAATGGGACGGATTCACGCGCGGGCGTGGCGGAGCAGACGATACATGAACCTGCCAGACATGCCGGTAACGCGCCAGCCATCGTCGATGAAGTGGGAAATTCCTAGCGAGCGTTCAGAGCCGTCGCGCGCCACCAGCAGCGCGTAGCCGGTACGTGGGAGACGACCTATCTTGCGCCATGATCTCAACCGCCCGTCTGCTCGCGGCCGCCTCGGCCGGCTTCGCGTTCGTCGCGTCCGCTTCGCTCCATGCCCAGGCGGTCACCCCCGCCCTGCTCGAGGCGCGCGAGGTGCCGCGCGCCGACACCACGGTCGCGCTACGCGTCGCCGGGCGCGAGCTGATGGCCGAACTGCGGGTGCCTGCGGGACCGGGGCCGCACCCGATTGCGATCATCATTCACGGCGGTTGCTGGGTCACCAAGTTCGCCGACGCGCGCTACATGCGGCCGATGGCCGAAGCTGTGCGGCAGGCGGGCATCGCGACGTTCAATATCTCATACCGCCGAGCGGACGAAGTTGGCGGTGCTTGGCCGGGAACGTTTCTCGACGTGGCGGCCGCCGCCGCGATGGTGCGCGAACTGGCGCCGCGCTATCACCTCGACCTCACGCGCCTCGTCACCACCGGTCACTCGGCGGGCGCGCATCTCGCACTCTGGCTCGCGGCGCAGTCGAAGCTTCCGCCGACGAGTGCGGTGCGCGCGGCCAGTGTCCCGCTTCCGATCAAGGCGGTCGTCGCGCTCGACGGGCCCGGCGATCTCGCCGGCGCGAACGTGGCGATCACCTCGATCTGCGGCGGCCCGGTGCTCGAACAGCTGCTATCGAGCAAGCCGGACGAGAACGTCGAGCGCTGGCGCGATGCGTCACCGTCGTCGTGGCTCCCGCTCGGCGTGCCGCAGACCATGATTCGCGGCGGACTCGACGCGCGGGTGGCGCCGCTCGGCTCGCCGACGGGCACGATGACCCACTACGCACGGCGTGCTACCGCCGCGGGGGATCTCGTCACCGTCGCGACGGCCGACACGACGAGCCATTTCGCGATGCTCGATCCGCAGAATCCCGCATTCGTCGTCGTGTTGCAGGCGCTCCGATCCGCGGTCGCGCCACGGCGCTGACCGCTACCGCTCGCGAAGCGCGGTTCCTTTCTCGGTCGCGAGTGGCGCTGCCGTCGGCGCGAACGTTTGCACCGCCATCTTCGTCACGTAGAGCGCCGTCGGCACCCCCACTCCCACGCCGATCAGGCCGAGGTTGGCAGCGAGGACAGCGCCCGTCCAGCGATTCACGAGCGCGCGACTCTTGGTGGTCATGACCGCGGCCGCGGCCGTCGTGTCTACGGCAATAAGGGCGATCGTGCAGGTCCAAAAGACGAGCGGTCCGACCCGATCAAGCCACGCGACGAACGCATCGAGCATGCGATTTCTCCGGTTGACGGCAGTTGATAGCCTGCGGAGCCCCCTGCGCCTTACGGATTTAACCCATCTGGGACCCCGTGTCCACCACCCGCCGGACGTCAACGTCCCCTCTCCCAGCACCGTAGACTCTCATTGACCCGTATTCTCCACCCGTACCAGGACGCCAGGATGAGCCCCGCTCTTCGCCGTCTCCCGGCCGCCGCCCTGTTGTTGGCAGCCGCCCTCTTCCCCGCCGCCGCATCCGCCCAAGGGCGCGGTGCCTCCCGCGACTCCGTGCAGATCAATCGCTCGGCGAACCCCGTGCTGCAGAACTTCAAGTTCCGCTCCATCGGGCCGGCCGTCATGGGCGGCCGCATCGACGACATCGCCGTGTCGGAGAGTAACCCCAACATCATCTACCTTGGCTACGCGGTGGGTGGCGTATTCAAGTCGGAGAACAACGGCACCACATGGGCGCCGGTGTTTGAAGAGCAGAGCGTGGCGTCGATTGGCGACGTTGCCGTCCATCCGCGCGATCCGAATATCGTCTATGTGGGCACCGGTGAGCCAAACAACCGTCAGACCTCGTCCTTCGGCGACGGCATCTATAAGACCACCGACGGTGGTAAGACGTGGCAGAACATCGGCCTCAAAGAAACACAGACGATCGCACGCATCGTCATTGACCCGCGCAATCCGGAGGTCGTGTACGTCGCCTCGCCGGGCCATTTGTTTGGCCCGAATGCCGAACGCGGCATCTACAAGTCGACCGACGGCGGCAAGACGTGGAACAAGATCCACTACATCGACGAGAACACGGGCTTCACCGATATCCAGATGAGCCCGAACAACTCGAGCGTGCTCGTCGCGGCGAGCTATCAGCGTCGGCGTAGCGGCTGCTGCTTTAACGGCGGCGGCGCGGGGAGTGCCCTCTGGCGCAGCGACAACGGCGGGCGTTCGTGGACGAAGATCACCGACAAGGGACTGCCGACGGGGACGTACGGCCGCATTGCGGTGGATATTGCGAAGTCGAACTCGAGCGTGTGGTACGCGCAGATCGAAGCTGGCAGCACGGGTGACGCCTCGGCGGAACCGGCCGCTGGTGCCGCTGGTGCCGCTGGTGCCGCTGGTGCCGCTGGTGCCGCTGGTGCCGCTGGTGCCGCTGGCGGAGCGGCGGGTGGTGGTGGACGCGGTGGTTTCGATTGGTGCAATAACGGTGCACCCGCTGGACTCGCCGGACGTGGCGGTGCGGCCGACACCACGAAGCCGCCAGCTCTGGATGCCTCGAAGGGCGGACTGTTCCGCTCCGATAACTCCGGACGTAGTTGGCATCTCGTGTCCAATTGCAATGCGCGACCGATGTATTTCAGTCAGCTACGCATCGATCCGCAGAATGAAAACACGATCTACGTGGCGGGACTGCCCGTGGCCAAGTCACTCGACGGCGGCAAGACGTTCACCGTCCTCGACGCGGCTGGCGGCACGGGCACGGCTGGCCACGTGGACCAGCACGCGATTTGGATTAATCCCAAGAACTCGAACCACGTCATGATCGGCAACGATGGCGGACTCGACATCAGCTACGATCAGGGACGCAACTGGCAGTTCGTGAATACGATGGCCACCGGCCTCGCCTATGCAGTAAGCGCCGACATGCGGCATCCGTATCACGTGCAGTTTGGATTGCAGGACAACAACGCCTGGGGCGGGCCGAGCAGCAAGCGCGGTAGCGTCGGCATCATGAACTCCGACTGGTATCCGCTCGCCGGTGGCGACGGATTCTGGACGCAGGCCGATCCGAATGATCACCACATCGTGTACGCCGAATCGCAGGATGGCAACACGACGCGCTTTGATCTGGCGACAGGGCAGCAGAAGAGCATTCGTCCGTCGCCGATGGCGGCGCCGGCTGGCGCGGCAGCGACGGCTGGTGGACGTGGCGCGGGACGCGGTGGTCGGGGCGCGGGTGCTGCCGGTACTGCGGGTGCGGCTCCTGCAGCAACCGCTCCGGTTGCAGCAGCGGCTCCGGCCGCCTGTGTGGATGGCCGCGTTGGTGGTGGCGGTGGCGGTGGCGGCGGTGGTGGTCGCGCTGGTGGCGCGGGGAACGTGGTTAACTCGCAGCCGGGTGACAGCTACCGCTTCAACTGGAACACACCGTTCCTGCTCTCGCCGCACAGCGGTAGCATCGTCTGGCTTGGCGGGAACCGTCTGTTCAAGTCCGTCGATCGCGGCGACCACTGGGTGGCCAGCGCCGACCTCACCAAGCAGATCGACCGTTGCAAGGTCGCGCTCATGGGTGCGACGGGCACGCAGCAACAGCTCTCGAAGAACGACGGTGTGGTGTCGTACAGCACCATCGTCTCGGTAAGTGAATCGCCTGTGATTCCTGGCATCGTATGGGCCGGCACGGACGACGGGCTGCTCCAGGTGAGCCGCGATGGCGGCGTGACGTTCACTGAAGTCGGCAAGAACATTGCTGGACTGCCGGCAAATCACGACTATTTTTTCTCGCGCGTCGACGCTTCGCACTTCGATGCCGGCACCGCCTACATCGCGGTCGACGGGCACCGCAGCGACGACCTCAAGCCGTACGTGTACGTCACCAAGGACTTCGGCAAGACGTTCACCGCGATCACCAATGGACTCCCTGCTTCCGGCAATGTGCAGGTGGTGCGCGAAGACCCGAAGAATCGCGACCTGCTGTACGTGGGCACGGAGTATGGGCTGTATGCCTCGCTCGATGCCGGCGCACATTGGGAAAAGTTCATGAACAACTATCCCACGGTGCGCACGGATGACATTCTCGTGCACCCGCGCGATAACGACCTGATTATTGCCACGCACGGACGCAGCATCTTCATTGCCGACGACATCACGCCGCTCCAGCAGCTGACGGCCGCGGTCAAGGAATCGGAGGCGTTCTTGTTCGACGTTCGTCCGGCCATCAATTATCTGAACGATCGCCAGCTGCAGCAGCACTCGGGCGGTCAGCAACTGTTCGTCGGCGATAACGCGCCGCGCGGCACGTCCATTAGCTATTGGCTGAAGTCCGCAGCGACGGGCGATGTGAAGATCTCGGTGACCGACGCTGCGGGCCGCACGCTCTGCACGAGCGATGGCCCAAAGAGCGCTGGCATTAACCGCGTGCAGTGGGCGTTGATTTCTCCGATGCTCATCGCCGCTGGGCGCGGCGCTGGCGCAGCTGGTGGCGGTGGTGGTGGCCGCGGCAACGCGGGTCCGCCGAATAACAGCTGCTCGGGCGGCGGCGCGGGACGCGGAGCCGGTGGTGGAGGTGGCGGCTTTGGCGGTGGCGGCGGCGCACTCGAAGCGGGAATGTACAACGTCTCGCTCACCGTCAATGGCAAAACGATCATCAAGCCGGTGAAGGTGCTCGAAGACGTGTGGATGAACGAACGCTGATGACCCTCGCCTCTGGGCGTGCGCACGTCGCGCCCAGAGGCGAGATTTCGACCACCGACGCCCTACTTTCCCCACGAGGACAGCCGTGACGAATCCCGAAGAACTGCTTGATTTGATGGAACAGGACCTGCGCTCGGCGGACTATGACGACGAAGCGTTCGGCGGCATGGACCGTCGGCGTTTTGTGTTCATGTCGCTCGTCGCAGCGGCGGCCACCACCTTTGGCACCGAAGCCGCGCGCGCGCAGGGCGGCGGCGGCGCGGCGGTAGCGGGCGGTGGTGGTGGTGGCGGGCAGCAGGCGCAAGCAGCTCCGCCGCCACTCGGCAACGGTGAAGCGCCGGCGCTACAGTTCCAGCCCTACCCGGGCGGCACGGGCGCAATGATGGAAAAGCTCGCGCGCGAACGCGGCCGCGCCGCATTTGACCGTGCGGTGTTCACGGTAGAGCCTTGGAAGGGCGCCGTGCCCACCAACCCCGACGACATTGCGTATCTCCCCGCGCATCGCCTCTCGGCGCTCATCAAAGCCAAGAAAATCACGTCGGTGCAGCTCACCGACATCTATTTGAACCGGCTCAAGCGACTCAATCCCACGCTACTCTGTGCCGTGACGATCATGGAAACGTCCGCGCGCGCCGAAGCAGCGAAGGCTGACGCCGAGCTTGCGGCCGGTAAGTATCGCGGCCCGCTGCACGGGCTCCCCTACGGCGTGAAGGATCTCTTCAATACGAAGGGCGTCCCCACCACGTGGGGCGCGAAAGATTTTGAAAACCGCATCATCGACGAAGACGCCGAGATTGTAGTGCGCCTCCGCGAGGCGGGCGCGGTGCTGATTGCGAAGCTGGCGACCGGCCTCTTTGCGCAGAACGATCAGTGGTTCCGCGGCCGCACCAACAATCCGTGGAATCTCGTGCAGGGCGCGAGCGGTTCGTCCGCTGGACCAGCGTCCGCGTCGGCTGCGGGCTGCGTGGCCTTCGCGATTGGCACGGAGACCCAGGGGTCCATTGTCTCACCGTCGATTCGTTGCGGTCTCAGCTCGCTACGCCCAACCTTTGGGCGCGTCAGCCGGAACGGCGGCATGGTGTTGGCGTGGAGTCAGGATCGCGTCGGGCCCATCTGCCGTACGATCGAAGACTGCGCGATGGTCTTCAACGCCGTGCACGGTGTGGATGAAAAAGATCCCTCGACGGTGACGACGCCCTTCCACTTCAACCGCGCGCTGAAGTTGTCATCGCTCCGCGTGGGTGTGGACGCCAATGCTCCCAAGGAATTTGTGGAGCAGCTCAAGGCGATTGGTATTGTGCCTAAGGAAATCGGTGCGCGTCCCGCTATTGCGGGTGCTGGCTCCGGCGGGTTGAATGTTGAATACGCGGCGGCGTTCGATGAGTACGTGCAGCGCAAGGCCAAGGAGATTGGGCTCGACCTCAATGCGCTACCGGAACCGGGACGCGGTGGTGCGGCATTGGGTGGTGGCCGAGGAGCTGGCGTTGATACAGCGGCAGCTCGCATTGCCGCGGCGGCGGCCGCGGCGAATCCGATGGCGCCAGCAGATTGGAACCCGCGTTTCGTGGCGGGGCGCACGGTGCGCGCATTCGACTTTATTCAGAGCCAGCGTCGGCGTTACATGCTCGTGTCGCAGTGGGGCACGTTCATGAAGGATCTCGACATGTTCGTCGGCAATCCGAACGCCGATGTGGCGCCCAACGCGCAGACCGGACATCCGTGCGCGGTGTTGCCCTACAAGTTCGACGTACCGCAGGCATTCGGCGGCGGACGTGGTGGCGCGGCAGCACCGCCGGCTCCGGAGCTCAAGCCGCAACCGATTTGCGGGGTGATCGTCGGCAACTTGTTCAACGACGATCTGATTTTGTCCGTGGCGCATCAGGTGCAGGAACACAACAAGTTGCACCTCAAGCGTCCAGAACTCGCCTAAGGTGGTCAGCGCCGCGACGTCACCACACGTCGCGGCGCGGCCCACTTGGCCATCAGCGCACCGCCGAGGAACCCACCGAGGTGCGCTTGCCAGCTGATGCCGGGCTGGCTTGGCAACACGCCAAACACGAGGCCGCCCCATAGCGCAGTGACTCCAAGGCTCAACACAATCGGCCAAAACGAGCGCGCAAAGACGCCGCCGAGCACTAGAAAACCGAGATAGCCAAAAATCACGCCGCTCGCGCCGATGGTCACGCTGTTCGGTGCGGCAAAGGCCCACGCCACGAGTCCGCTCGTCAGCGCCGCAACCGCGGTCACGCCGACGAAGTGCCGCACGTCGCGCAGCATCACCAACCAACCGAGCACCAGAAAGGGGACGCTGTTGGAGGTGATATGCTCCAAGCTCCCGTGCAGAAACGGGGCGTAGAGAATGCCGGTGAGTCCGTCGGCGGTCCGCGGGTGGATGCCGTAGCCGTCGAGGGCGCCGCCCAGCAGAGAGTCCACACCAAAACCGAGCCACATCGCCGCGAGGAGCGCGCCCAAGAGGGTGGCGTGAAGTTTGAGCGTGCGAGTAATTGCCATGGAGTAGGAACGTAGTGCGACGGTGCACCGAACGCACCGTCGTCTCACCCTCACCCGCCCCAGCTATGCGCGGCAAGCCACCAATCACCATCTCTGACGACGCCCGCAAACGGGCCACGGCGTCCATTCGCCGGTATTTTCTCAACGATCTCGAGGTGGAGATGGGCGATCTCAAAGCGGGGATCGTACTGGACTACGTGCTCACGGAGATCGGCCCGGCCATCTACAATCAGGCAATCGCCGATGCGCGCGGCTTCATGGAGGAGCGAATTGCCGACCTCGGGGCAGTCGCGGAGCACGCGGAGTTTCCGTACTGGAAGCCGGGGCCGAAACGATAGGCTGATGGCGCGCGCCGTTTATGGAACCCGCACCCATGGCCAGCACCAGTTGCCATGGTTGCTGCCCTGCCCGATCTTCCATTCATCCCACACCGCGAGCAAACCGCCGTTCCTACACCAGCCATGACCACACCGCGTCGCCGACTCGTTGTCATCGGTGCCGGCGCGGCTGGCACCATGGCCGCGATCTTCGCCGCGGCGGGGGGCGCTGAGACCGTCCTGCTCGAGCGCACCAAGGATGCTGGGCGCAAGATCCTCGTGAGCGGTGGCGGTCGCTGTAACGTGCTCCCGATGCAGCTCGACGAAACTCGGTTCGTGACCGACTCGTCGGTGAACACGTTACGGCGCATTGTCCGTTCGTGGCCGCTGGCGGAACAGCGCGCGTTCTTTGAGAATGAACTCGGCATTCCGCTCGTGGACGAGCCCGAATCGCTCAAGACGTTCCCTGCTTCGCATCGCGCGCGCGACGTACGCGATGGGTTGCTGGCGCTCGCGGTGCGGAACGGCGTTACCCTCCGCATGGAAACGCAGGTGCGCGACGTCGTGCCGGTGGATCAGAGTTGGCGCATTGATCTGCACGACGGCGAATCGATCACCGCCGACGCCGTCATTCTCGCCTGTGGCGGCCTGTCAGTCCCCAATACCGGAAGCGACGGCGCCGGGCTCGACATTACGCGAGCCCTCGGGCACACGATGCACGAGACATATCCGGCGCTCACACCCTTGCTCGACCAGTCGGGTGCCTTTGCCAGTTTGTCCGGCGTGTCGCTGACCGTCACGCTCACCGCGCGGGCTGGTGCGCGCACGGCGACGGCGACCGGCGGCTTTCTCTTTACGCATCGCGGCTACAGCGGTCCGTCCGTACTCGACATTTCGCACGTCTTTACGCGACGCGGCGAGGCGGGCGCGGCGCCTGGTCGCCTGCTGGTGAAGTGGACCGCGCTCGATGACGCGCAGTGGGAATCGGCGCTCAAGCCGCAGGGACCACAGGGCGCGCGTACCGTGCTGGCCACGTTACGCGAGGAACTCCCCGACCGGCTCGCTATGGTATTGATGAGGATCGCCACTGTGGAGCCCATGCGCACACTCGCTGAGCTCCGGCGTGACGAGCGGCTGCGGTTGATCGAGACGCTCGTGCGCGGCGTGCTACCATGGAGCGGCGACGAGGGATACCAAAAGGCCGAGGTCACCGGTGGCGGTGTGAGTCTCGCGGACATCGATCCGCGCACCATGGAAAGTCGCCGTCACCCCGGGCTGTATCTGTGCGGTGAACTGCTGGATGCGTTCGGGCCGATTGGTGGCTACAATTTTCTCTGGGCTTGGGCGACTGGGCGCGCGGCCGGCTCCGGTGCGGCTTCCCAGCGCTGAGCGTTGTTGCCGGCGCGTTGGACCGTTCGTGCGGTGACTGCGGTTATTTCAATTCACATCTTCCCTTGTTTGGAGTTTGCCCGATGCGTCAGCCGTTCCTTGCCCTCGCGCTTTGTTTTGCCTCTGTGGCGCACGCACAAGACCGTTCACAGTCGCGCTCGACTATCACATCCACACACGGGATTGTCGCGAGCGAGAGTGTGCTGGCGTCGCAAGTGGGCGCGTCGATTCTCGAACACGGTGGCAACGCGGTGGATGCAGCGGTCGCGACCAATGCTATGATGGGACTCGTCGCCCCAATGAACGACGGCATCGGCGGCGACCTGTTTGCCATTTACTATGAAGCGAAGACGGGAAAACTGTACGGACTCAATGCCTCCGGTTGGGCGCCGAAAGCGCTGACGGCCGACTATCTGCTCGCCAAGGGACTCACCACGATGCCGCAGCGCGGTATTCACACGGCCACGGTGCCGGGTGCGGTCAACGGCTGGGCCAAACTGCTCAGCCGTTTCGGTCGCCAATCGTTTGCGCAGGTACTCGCGCCGGCGATCCGCTACGCCGAAGCGGGGTTCCCCGTGGGTGAAGTGGTCAGCGTGTACTGGAAGGACAGCGAGAAAGTGCTTCGCGCCGACGCGCCGACGGCGCAAACCTTCCTGCCCGCCGGGCGCGTTCCCGTCGCGGGCGAACTCTTCCGGAATCCGGATCTCGCGTGGACGTACAAAGAAATCGCCCGCGGCGGCGCCACGGCGTTTTACAAGGGCGCGATCTCCAAAAAGATGTTGGCCACATTCGAGAACCACGGTGGCACGATGACCGCTGCGGACCTCGAAGAGTTCGACGGCGAATGGGTGGATCCCATCTCCACGACCTACCATGGATGGACGGTCTACGAACTACCGCCCAACGGACAAGGCATTGCTGCACTCGAGATGCTCAACATCA
>CANIWQ010000037.1 GCA_947471365.1 Gemmatimonadota bacterium
CGCACCCTCGCGCACGATCTGGATGCGCCGACACTCCGCGCCGACGTTCACGTGCGTGAAACTCGCTTCCTGAAAGTCCGCATCGTCGGTGGCGGCCCAGAAGAGCGGCGCGGCGGGAATGCCGATTTCGCGCTCAATCTTGTCGGCCAGCGCGAGCGCGGAGAGTGCCTTGAGCCACGTATACCCCGGTCCGCCAAACAACCCCGGCTGCTGCCCGGTTGTGACCAACACGCCGTGGCCGGACGCCACCCGCGCTAACCGCTCCGCGGCCGCGCCACTTGGAGCAATAGCCGGCCGCAGCGCTTCCAGCCAGCGCGTGCCCGGAAACCCACTGCGAACGACCTCGGCGTGACTCCGCCATCCGTCGGCGCCTCGCGGACGCGGCAAATACCAGCCGGGCGGCGTCGTCCCGTCCACGGCGGCGCGCGCCAGTGCGCTCCCGCCCATGGGTTCGGCAAGGATTCGAGGATTACTCACGACCGCGACTCAACCGGCATCCGCCTGGCCTCTCCAATCATTTGTGGTACGGTTCGCGCCGCACAATCGTGCCGGCCCGATACAATTGCTCCGCCAACACTAATCGCGCCAGTTCATGCGGCAACGTCCAAGGCGCCAATAACAGACGACTCTGCGCGCGGTTCAGCACCGCGCCCGAGAGCCCGTACGCGCCGCCAAGCACAAACGCCACATCCCGTCCCAGTTCCCGCTCAGACTGCAGCCACGCACTAAACAGCTCGGATGACTGCCCGGTGCCCCCGGGGTCGCACGCCACCACGCGCGCGGACGACGGAATCACCTTGAGCAACCGTTCCCCTTCCCGTTCACGCACGAGGTCCGCAGAAACCGATTTGGCCGGCTCCTCACGGACCTCATGCCACTCGAGCGGCCAATAGCGGGCCGCCCGTTCCTCGTAGTCACTGATCGCCGCGGCCAGCGCCGGATTTCGCGGTTTCCCGACCGCGGCGACCAGAACCTTCATCGACAGCCGCGCATATTACGCGTAGATCCCGCGCAGACGATGCACCGTGGCCACGCGGCTGATTGACAGCATGTACGCCGCCGTACGCATGTTCACCTTGTGCTGCGTCGCGAGGTTGAGCACCGCGGCGAACGAGTTCACCATGATGTCCTCGAGACGCTCGTTGACGACCTTCTCCGTCCAGAAGTAGCCGCCACGATCCTGCACCCACTCGAAGTACGACACCGTCACGCCGCCCGCGTTGGCGAGAATGTCGGGAATCACGAAGATCCCCTTCTCGTCGAGGATCGCATCTGCCGCTGCCGTCGTCGGACCGTTGGCGCCTTCGCAAATGACCTTGGCGCGGATCTGCGCGGCATTCTTGGTCGTGATCACGTTTTCGAGCGCGGCCGGGAGCAATACGTCGACTTCGAGCGTGAGCAACTCTTCGTTTGTGACGGCGGTTCCCTTGTTGTAGCCCTCGAGCGTCTTGTGCTTCTTGACGTACTCAATAGCGGCATCCACATCGATGCCCTTGGGGTCATGCCAGCCACCCGTGCGATCGCTGATCGCGATGATTTTGCACCCTTCGCGCTGCAACAACTGGGCGCCCACCGAACCGACGTTGCCGAATCCCTGCACGGCGACGGTCGCGCCCTTCACGTCCATGCCGAGGTGCTTGAGCGCATCGCGCGTCACCAGCATGCAGCCACGGCCCGTCGCTTCGCGACGACCCAGCGATCCGCCCATCTCCACCGGCTTCCCCGTGACGACGGCCGTGACCGTGTGGCCGACGCGCATCGAGTACGTGTCCATGATCCACGCCATCACCCGCTCATTCGTGTTCACATCGGGCGCGGGGACGTCAGAATCGGGGCCGAGCGTGGAGATGATGCTGGCGGTGTAGCGGCGCGTGAGACGCTCCAGTTCACCGACGCTCATTTTGAGCGGATCGCAAATCACGCCGCCCTTGGCGCCGCCAAAGGGGATGTTCACCACGGCGCACTTCCACGTCATCCACGCGGCCAGTGCCGTCACTTCATCGAGCGTGACGTTCAGGTCAAACCGGATGCCGCCCTTGGCGGGTCCGCGCGACGTGTTGTACAACACGCGAATGCCCTGAAATACTTCGACTTCCCCGTTGTCCATCATCACGGGGATCGAGGTAATGATCTGTTTTTCGGGGTGCCGGAGCACCTTGTAAAGACCGGGCTCAAGATCAAGGAGTTCAGCCGCTCGATCGAAGCGCGACATCATCCCTTCAAAGGGATTCACTTCGTTGAGGAACGTGTCCTTGTCCGGGCGGACGATGCTATTGGTCGGCAGTAAGAAGTCGGGTGCCATAATTCCAGTCGTTGGGCCGGCGCCTGGCCGGCGTGGTCGTGCCTGCGCGCATCTATCGGGAGGCAAACCGGGAAAACAGTGCGTCGAACGCCTCACCCCCGGCCTCCACGACGACACGCTGCGAAAGATACCACAAGGACGGCGCCGTGCGAGGCCAGATTCGGCCAATTTTTACGGCGTCTTTGAGCGTGCAAATCACTCTCGTCGCTCCTTTAGCCCGGCTCAGGATGGCGACAACATCCTCAGCCGTAAATCGGTGATGGTCCGCATAGGACAGGCTCGTCACGAGAGCCCCAGCGTTCCGCAACTGCGATTCAAAGGCCCGGGGGTCACCAATGGCCGACACCGCGACCACGGTGGTGTTCCGAATGACCTCTACCGGCTCCCGCTGGCTCCCGTCGGCCGCGACGAGTGCATCGGGGGCCAAATAGACAATGGCCCCAGCGGCCTTCGGCGCGAACCGGAGGGCGTGTTGCAGCAGCTCCTTGGCGCGTAACAACGACGCACTTTTCCGCGTCACCACCACGAACTGCGCCCGGGAGAGCGCGGTCAGCGGCTCGCGCCACGGCCCCGCCGGCAGCGGTCGCACCGGCCCGAACCGATCGGCGGAAAGCAAGACGATATCGACATCGCGCCGAGCGCGGCGGTGTTGAAAGGCATCGTCCAGTACCGCCACTGTCGCACCGCCCTCGGCGGCTTTCGCCACCCCCGCGACACGGTCGGGGCTGACCACCACCGGAACCCCACCATTCAGTCGCTCGTGGACCAAGGGCTCGTCACCACCGTACCCGCGCATCACAATCGCAGGATTGGCCCCGCGGGCCCGTAGCTCGGCAACCACCCACGCCGACACGGGAGTCTTCCCGGTGCCCCCAACCGTGAGGTTCCCAATCGAGATGGTGGGCAGTGCCACGGGGTGGCTACGGAGCCAACGCTTGTCAAAAGCGAGATTGCGCGCGGCGACCACGCCACCAAACAACCACCCAAAGGGAGTCAGCACCGCACGCGCCATGCGCGCCGGCACGGCGCCTGAGCTCCAGATGTGATCCGCCACGGCGTCACGCACGCGCCTGTTCCTCGGTCGTGCGGAGCATCGCGGCAAACCGCTCCGTTTCCTCGGCGGCAGCGCGAACCGAATCACCAAGCACCGCCGTGGGCTCGCCAAACGCGACCGACAACCGGGCAAATGGCTTGGGGACGATGAATCGGTCCCAACTGTTCAGCCGCCAGGCGCGATCCACCTGCACCGCCACCGTCACCACGGGAACGCCCGCGCGTTGAGCCGCCACAAGCGCACCGGCCTGAAACACGCCGACGGGGCCACGCGGACCGTCGGGCGTCAGCACCACGGTGCGCCCATTCTTCAGCTCGCGGATCAAACCCAATAACGCGCGTCCGCCGCCGCGCGTCGTGGAACCGCGCACAGAAGCGTATCCCATGGACCGCAGAATGCGTGCGATCACTTCCCCGTCGCGATGATCGCTGATGAGTACCGAAATACCCGTACGGCGCAACACATGCGCGAGCGGCAAGAGTTGTCCGTGCCAGAGCACAAACACGAACGGCTGCTTGGCGGCAAGCCGCGCCTTCCACGGCGCGTCGCCGCGCTCGCGCACGCGCCACGTCAGCGACAGGAGTCGCAGAAATACAATGCCCAGCGGCACGCCGATACGCACCTTCCATCCGAGCTTCGGATTGGGAGCCTTCGCGGTTTTCCGCGGCGTGTGGACGGCGCTCTCACTCGCGCTCACATCACCATCTCCGCCGCCATCTGCGCCACGCGCGCCGACGCCCCGGGAGCGCCCAAGGACGCCCGCACCTCCTCGAGGCCACCGATCATCGCACGTCGCTCGGGCGACGCCGCCTCGAACAGCGGCGACAGCGCCGCCGCGACGCGCGATGGCTCGAACGCATCCTGCACAAACTCCGGCGCCACTTCACGCCCGGCCACGATGTTGAGCAGGCCGATGTGCTTGATCTTCACAAGCCGCTTGGCAATCGCGTAGCTCACCGCACTCGTGCGATACACAATCGCGCAGGGACAGCCAGCCACCGCGGCTTCGAGTGTCGTGGTGCCGCTCTTACACAACGCCACGTCCGCCGCGCGGAGGACGTCAAACGACGCGGACGCCACCATCGGATACGGAATACGCGACGCATCGAGGGTGATCGTGGGCGCAACGCTCACCACGACCTTCAATCCGGGACGCAGCGCTTCCAGCGCGCGCGCGACCGCGAGAAAATCATCGAGATGACGAACAATTTCCTGCGTCCGGCTTCCTGGAAACAACGCTAACAGTTCTCCCTCGGGCGCGAGGCCCAGCTTAGCCCGCGCGGCTACGCGATCCGGAAGATTTCCACTGCGGTCCAACAGCGGGTGCCCAACGAACGTGGCATCGACCCCGTGGCGTCGCAGCAACGCTTCTTCAAATGGCAAGATGACCGCAGCCTTGGTAATCACCCGCGCCATCGTGGCGAGTCGCCCCTCACGCCACGCCCACACCTGCGGCGTGATGTAATACAGCACGGGAACGCCCGCGTCACGCGCCGCCGCCGCGACGCGCATGTTGAAGCCCGGATAATCAATCAAGATCACGAGCGCCACATCCCCTGAGCGGAGTCGCGCCTTCAATCGCTGGAGCAATCGGTAATGGGCGGGAATGTGCCGGAGCACTTCCACAAAACCCACCACCCCCTCCACCTGCTCGAGGAGTTCGACGCCCGCGGCCACCATGCGCGTGCCACCGGTGCCGGTGAGCCGAAGTTCTGGCCGTAACACGCGCAACTGTTCCGCGAGCTTCGCGCCGTGCAGGTCGCCCGACGCTTCTCCCGCGAGAATCAGGATTTCACGCAACGGCGGTTCCGACCGCGCGCAACGCGGAGGCGGCGGGGAGCGACAGTTCGATGTCGCGCATAATGCGCAACGCCACCGCCAACGCTTCTCGCCCGGCCTCGCCCGTCACCACCACCGGTGCGTCCCCGCGCAACGCCGCCGCGAAACTCTCAAGCTCCAGTCGAAGGGGCTCGCCCTCCGGCGCTTCCAGCGGCACGCGCTCAACAAATGCCTCCAATGGCTGCGCCGTGCGCGCGAGTTCCACGAGATCCACATCGGAGCGCAACCGATACAACTCGCCAGTGCCAGCGCCGAGATCCAAGGAGAGATAGCCGTTGCGCTGGAAGATGCGGAGTTTGCGCATCCGATCCTTTGACACGCGACTGGCCGTAATCGTCGCCACGGCGCCGTTCTCAAATGTGAGGCGCGCATTGGCAATGTCTGGAAACGGCGTCAGCACAGGAATCCCCGTGGCCGACATATCCTTGACCTTCGCGCCAGTCAGCGTCAGCAGCAGGTCGATGTCGTGAATCATCAGATCCAGGACCACGGCCACGTCCGATCCGCGCGGGCTAAACGGCGCCAAGCGATCACTGTCGAGGAACATGGGCTGATCCACAAACGGCAACGCGGCGCGGATCGCGCGGTTGAACCGCTCGATGTGCCCGATCTGCACCAGCACGCCATGCTGCTTCGCGAGCGCGACGAGTTCGTCCGCCTGCTCGAGCGTCGTCGTGATCGGTTTCTCAATCAGCACGTGCTTCCCCGCCAGAATCGCCGCTTTCGCCACCGCATGATGCGCCGGCGTTGGCACCACGACCGACACGGCATCGACCTCCGCGAGCATCGCCTCGAGCGTCGGGTACGCGGTGAGACCGAGTTCTCCTGCCACCTGCGCCGCGCGCTCGGCGTTGGCATCATAAAAGCCCTTCATCACCATACCGGGCACGTCCCGCAGGATACGCGCGTGATGAAACCCCAGGCTTCCCGTGCCGGCCACGCCCACGGCGAACGTCTTGGTCATACCGTGGTGCCTCGACCGCTCGTCTCAATAAAGCTGATGAGGTCCTGCACTTCGGCGGACGGCTTGAGCTCCTGCCGCGCTTGCTCCAGCGCCTGACTCACATTGAGATCCGAACGGAAAAACAGCCGATAGGCTTTCTTGAGTTCGGCCACCGTCTCGTCACTAAACCCGCGGCGCTGCAGCCCCACGCTGTTCAATCCATACAACTTGATTGGATTCCCGACCGCTTTCACGAACGGCGGGACATCCTTTGCGACGCGCGAACAGCCGCCAATAAAGGAGTGGCGCCCCACCTTCGCAAACTGGTGAATCGCGCACAGCCCGGAGATGATCGCCCAGTCATCGATCGTCACGTGGCCAGCCAGCTGCGTGCCGTTGGACATGATCACGTGATTTCCCACATGACAGTCGTGCGCGAGATGCACGTACGACATGATGTAGCAGTGCTCGCCCACCGTGGTCTTCCACGACTGTGAGGTGGCCCGGTTGATCGTCGAGTACTCGCGAATCGTCGTGTGATTGCCGATCTCAACAAACGTCTCCTCGCCCTGCCACTTGAGGTCCTGTGGCTTGCCGCCGAGCACCGTGCCGATTCCCACGGTCACATGCTGGCCGATCGTGACGTTCTCTTCGAGCACGGAGTGCGGCTGCAGCACGCTGCCGCTGCCTACCGTGCAGTTCGGGCCCACAATAACCCACGGGCCAACCACGGCATCGTCCGCGATCGTCGCGCTCGCATCCACGAGCGCCGTCGGATGAATGTTCGCGCTCACTTGTCGCGCACCATGGCGGCCATTTCGGCCTCGCAGACGACGACGCCATCTACTTTCGCCACCCCGGCAATCCGGCAGACCTTCCCACGCGACTGCACCATTTCGACCTCGAACCGAAGCTGGTCGCCAGGGCGCACCGGACGGCGGAACCGGACATTGTCGAGCGACATGAAGTACACCACCTTGCTGTCCGGATCTTCGACGGTGCCCATCAGCAACATGCCGCCAACCTGCGCCATCGCTTCCACAATCAGCACGCCTGGCATAATGGGATGGCCAGGAAAGTGCCCCTGAAAGAACGGCTCGTTGATGGTGACATTCTTGATCCCCACGATCCGCTTGTTCGCTTCGACCTCGAGAATCCGGTCGACCAGCAAAAACGGATAGCGATGGGGCAGGATCTTCATGATTTCTTCAATGCCGATCACCTGCGCCTCCCGTTGAGCGTGCGCGAGAAGCTCGCGCACAAGGGTAACAGTACCGCGATGACTGGGTTTGGTCGCGACAATGCGCGCCAGCACTCGCTTGCCGGCCAGCGCGAGGTCGCCCACACAGTCAAGCGCTTTGTGACGCACAAACTCGTCCGGCCAGCGTAACGCGGTGCCCACGACACCATGGTCGTCGAGCACCACCGCATTGTCGGTCGACGCACCTTGAATCAAGCCGCGCGAACGCAGCATCTCGACTTCACGCATAAAGCCAAACGTACGGGCGCCCGCCAATTCGGTCGCAAACGAACCCGGCGTGACCACCCACCGTCCGCGCTGAGCGCCAATAAGGGCATGGGGAAATTCGATACTGACGTCGAGCTCCAATTGGTCCGCAGGATACGCCACGTACATGGAGTCGCCATCCACCACGCGAATCGTGTCGCGTAGCCGCAGCACCTCCACCGTTCCACCATGCTCGACGATCTCTGCGCGCGTGAGCGCCTCAAAAAATGGCAGCGCACTGCCATCAAGAATCGGTGGTTCGGCGGCGTCCATTTCAATGATCACATCGTCGATGCCCAATCCAGCCACGGCAGCCAACGCATGCTCCACCGTATGGAGCCCTTCCGCACCGTCGCCGAGCTGCGTGCGCCGCTCACTGAGAATGGCGCGCGATACATGCGCCGGCGTCTCAGGGGCGTCTGGGAGATCCGTGCGGCGAAACACGATGCCTCGACCGGTCTCGGCCGGCACGAAGGTCAAGCGGCACGGACGCCCTAAATGCAGGCCGACGCCCTCAAGCGTGACGGCGTGCCGGATCGTCCGACGGGCGGTCACTCGCGCTCCTTGCCGAGCAGGCGCTCCAACGGCCTCATGATCGCCGCGAGACGACCCAGCGCTGCCTGCGCGCGCAAGAACTCCCGATGCGGTCGCGCGGGAAATCCGCTCAGCGTCTCGCCAGCCGGGACGTCACGAATCACCCCAGCCTGCACGGCGAGGCGCACGCCGTCCCCGATCTTCAAATGCCCGCTGACGCCCGATTGGCCCGCAAGGATGACGCCGTCTCCGATGTGCGTGCTCCCCGCCACACCAACCTGCCCCATGATTAAACACAGACGTCCAATCCGGACGTTATGTGCAATGTGCACGAGATTGTCGAACTTTGTCCCATCGCCAACGACCGTGTCGTCGATACTGCCGCGATCGATCGCACAGTTGGCCCCAATCTCGACGTCGTTCCCAATCACGCAGCGGCCGACGTGCGGAATCTTCCGGTGTACACCTTCGCGATAGACATAGCCGAATCCGTCGCTGCCGAGTCGTGTACCGCTGTGAATGGCCGACCGATCACCGACGACGGTGCCGTCGTACAGCGTGACGTGCGGATACAAATGCGTGTCGGCACCGACATGCGCGCCATGTCCGACCACCACATGCGAACCCACCCACGCACGGTCCCCGATGACCACCTCGTCACCAATCACGGCATACGCGTCCACGCGCACATCCACGCCGACACGAGCGGACGAGGCGATCACCGCTGTCGGGTGCACGCCTGGCTCGCGTACGACCGCTGCGTACAGACGCGGCAGAATCGCGAGCATGGCCTCATGCGGATTGGCGACGATCACGCGCGCCGCACACGTTCCCGGGAGTTCCGCGAGGTCGGGCGATACGAGCACCACCCCGGCATTCGACGCCGCAAACGACGGCGCATACTTGGCCGCCGCAAAGAAACTCAGGTCGTTCGAGGTCGCACGGTCCAGCGATGCCACCGCATGAATTTCCGCCCGCGCGTCACCCACCAACGTGCCACTGACCGCCTCGGCGATTGCCGCGGCGGTCAGCACAGGAGGTGACCCGGTGGTCATACGGTGGGGGACCGCGTCGTGACCGGAGCGCTCCGGGCGGCTTACTCGCCGGCCGGCTTCTTCGGCGGCGCGCCGGCGGCCGGCGGCTTCACGCCCGTCGGAGCAGACATCGGTGCGCCGATGCTCGGCTTCTTGTCGGTCGCCTTGCTGCCGTCACCCTTCGCCATCGTCGGAATGGGCATCGTGCGCAACTTGGCGCTCACCCGATCCGAGATATCGAGGTTCTTGTCCGCAGCGACAATACCCGCACCACCCGACGCCACGTCAAAGATGAAGGTGTAGCCACCCTCCACGCGCAGGTCTTCGAGCACGAGCTTGATCTGGTCGAGCAGCGGCTGCACCAGCTCCGCCTGACGGCGCTGCATGCGCTCCTCAAACTCCTGCTGCTTGGTCTGCATCGCCGCCTGACCATCCTGCAGTTCCTTGACCTTCACTTCCTTCTGCTTGTCGGTCAACGTCGGCCCCGACTTCTGGAACGCGGCGTACTTGGCCATAAGCTCATCGTTCATCTTCTTGACCGAGTCCTGCAGCACCGTGACTTCCTTCTGCAGCTGCGAATCGATCGGTGCACGCCCAGGCGCGCTCGCCATGACCTGCGAGCTGTTCACATAGGCGAACTTGGGCGCGGCGCCCTGCGCGGCCAGCGGCGCGGCAATAAGGGACAGCAACGAGACGGCGCCGAGCGCCCGGACGAACACAGACATTGATGCTCCGGTTTAGTAGAAGAACTGGCCGAGACGGAAATGCAACTGCCACTTAGGATCTGGTTTGCCGCTGGCATCCACGCGGTCGAAGCCATACGCCCAGTCGAGACCCAGCGGACCGAGCGGAGAGATGACGGAGGCGCCAATGCCAGCACCACGAAACAGACGCGTGGGATTGAAGTCCCGCGGACGGAGCCAGAGGTTGCCGGCGTCATAGAAGAAGCTGGCATAGAACTGTTCGCTGAACCGCAGCCCCACTTCTGCATTCGCCGAGAAGAAGGTGTTGCCGAACGACAACCGCGTCGCGGACGTCGTGCTCGTCCCACCGTTAAACCCGTACGGCGTGATCGAGAACTCGGGATACCCGCGCAACGGCTCGCCGTACTGCACACCGCCGAGCGAGAACGATTGCGACGAGAAGAACGGTCCGGGATTCCCAAAGACGAAACCGGCACGCTGTGAAATGCCCGCAATCAACTTGATCGGCTGCGTGCCCGGCTTATCGCCGCCAAACCGCGCGAGCGTTGTGTACGTTTTGAACTCCGTCGTGTACCGCTGGAACGTCGCCGTGCCACCGAGCAACCCGCCGTTGAACTGGGCGTTGAGCGTCTGCAAGGTCCCGTCGGTGGGGAACGGAAGTTCGATGCGCGTGTCGCGCGAGAGGTCCGCACCGATAGTGGAGCGAATACAGCCCGCGCACTGGTTGGTCGTCACGGAGCCCAGCAGACCATCCGTCCCATAGCGAATCGCCTCGGCGCCGTACGACACACCGACGCGCGCGTATCGCGACTTCATGAACGGAAACGCCACGCGCACCGAACCGCCGGTACGCGTCGTCTGGCCGAGGTCCGCAATGGTGTAGCGCGACTGCGAGCGATACGCCGTCACCGTGCCGGAAATCAACGTCTGCTTGATGGCCGGGTCCGTATAGGACAGCTGGAAGTCGTTGATATAGCGCCCGTACTGCCAGTTGAGCGAGCCACGCTTGCACTTGCCGAACAGATTGGGCTGATCCAAACCAATGAAGCCGCCCAACCCCGTGCCCTGCCCCATCGAGGCGCCGAAGTTCACGTTGCCCGTGCGTTTTTCTTTGACCTTGAAGATCACATCCACGTCACCCTGATCATTGGCCTGGCGCGTTTCCGGCGGCGGCAGCGTCTCGAAGAATCCGAGATTCTGAATGCTGCGCCAGCTCCGGATGAGCGCGTCCTGATTGAACACGCCACCAGGGATGATCACCATTTGATCGCGAATGCAGTTTTCGTGCGTGAAATCGTTGCCGATAATTTCAATGCGGTTCACGATCGCCGGCGACCCTTCCTGCACGTCCCATCGAAGATTCACCACATCACCCGTCGCCGAGTGCTGACGGTCGACAATCGGACGCACCTGCGCGTAGATGTAGCCCTCCGTGCCGTACGCCTGCCGCACCTTCGACGTCGCGTCTTCCCACACGGACTGGTCGAACACATTCATCACGGCCGACTTGCGTGCCACCACCGCTTTCAGCCGCTCCTGCAGCGTCGGCGCCGTGTTGTTGAACGGGAAGAACCGCCCGATTTCCTGACTCGAGAACCGCTTGCTCCCCGTGACCTCGAACGACCCGACCTTGTATTGATTGCCTTCCGTCAGCGTCAGATCCACGACCCCTTTGCCGCGCTCGCGATCCACAATGATCGTGTCCTTGAGCAACTGAAAGTCGAGGTAGCCTTTATTGAAATAGAGCGCCGGAATCGTATCGCCCACATCGCGCGCATAGGCTTCCCGATCGAAGCGACCACCCTGCCAGAAAAAGAATCCCTCCGGCTTGGTCTTCATCGAGCCCGCGATCGTCTTGGCCGAAACCGACGCATTGCCGTGCACTTGAATGCCCGAAATCGCGAGTCGGCGTCCTTCATCCACCTTGAACATCACCGTCGCGTGATTATCCGCCACGAATGTCGTTTCCGGACGGATGCGCGCCAGCGTAAAGCCGGCGCCCTGATAAATCGAGTCGATGCGCTGTACCGAGCGCGCCACCTGCGAGGGGTCGATCGCTCGGCCGATGAGCAAATCCACCACCCCGCGCACGTCGCCGATGGAGACGGCCTTCGGCCCAATGACATCCACAAAGTCGAGGATCGGGCGCTCATTGACCTGGATCGTATACACGGCGATCCCAGAGGCGCCCGGCGTCACCGAACAGATGATGGCGATATTCGCCTCGAACTGGCCACCCGCAAAAAGATTCTTGATCGCACGCTGCACCGCCGGTGCGTTCAACGGCACCTTGGGGCTCAGCCCGGCGTCCAACAAAATCGTCGTGGCGGGGATGCGCTTGTTCCCAGACACGGCAATCGAGTCTGGGGTGGCACATCGACCCACAACGTCTTCTTGGGCAACGAGCGGTGTAACCACCATCGCCATGGCGAGGGCAGCCAGCGTGAGTTTCTGCATAGCTTGAAAATATAACACGGAAGAGGGCCGAAAGGGGATGTAACCCCTTCCGGCCCCGTAAGTTCCGGCCCCACAAAGCCCTACGCCTTCGGAGAGCTCGCCGGGGTCCTGAATTCCAGCTTTTCCCCGTCCGCCGCCACATCCACGTCGATCTCGTCCCCGCGCTGGAACTCGGCCAGCAAAATCTTCTCCGAGAGGGGGTCCTCGATCCACTTCTGGATGGCCCGCTTGAGCGGCCGGGCACCATAACTCTCGTCGTAGCCGTGCTTGGCCAGGAAGGCCACCGCCGCGTCCGACATCTTGAGCGACAGCTCCTCTTCCTTCAGGCGCTTCTGCACGTCGAGCAGCATGATCGACACAATCTGGCTGATATGCTCCTCGCTCAGCGGGTGGAACACGATCACATCGTCGAGGCGGTTGAGGAACTCGGGGTTGAACACGTGCTGCAACTCCTCCTTCACCTTCTCCGCCATCTTGTCGAACGATCCGCGCTTGTCGGCGGCGCCAAATCCCAGCGTGCGGTTCTTGGTAATGTCCTTCGCGCCGACGTTCGAGGTCATAATGACGACCGTGTTCTTGAAGTCGATCACGCGCCCGTAGTTGTCCGTGAGGTGCCCTTCGTCGAGCACCTGCAGGAGGATATTGAACACATCCGGATGCGCCTTTTCGATTTCGTCGAGCAGCACCACGCTGTACGGCTTCCGCCGCACGGCCTTCGTCAGGGCGCCTGAATCCTCGTATCCGACATAGCCCGGCGGAGCGCCGATCAGGCGACTCACCGAGAACTTCTCCATGTATTCGCTCATGTCCACGCGAATCAGTGCCGAGGCGTCGGCAAACAGGAACTTCGCGAGCGCACGAGCCAGCTCCGTTTTGCCCACGCCGGTCGGCCCGCAAAAAATGAACGACCCAATCGGGCGCGACGGATCCTTGAGCCCCGCACGGCTACGCCGAATCGAGCGCGCAATCGCCTTGATCGCATCTTCCTGCGCCACGACCTGCTGGTGGATGACCTCCTCCATGTTGAGGAGGCGAGCCGTTTCGGCTTCCTGCAGACGCGTCACCGGAATCCCCGTCCACCGGCTGACAATAAAGGCAATTTCTTCCTCGCCCAGCACTGGCCGGAACGACTGCCGGCGCTTTTCCCACTCTTCCTGGCGCGCCCGGATGTCGCCCTGCAGTTCGCGTTCGTTGTCGCGAAGCGCAGCGGCACGTTCAAAGTTCTGATCGCGAACCGCGGCGTCCTTTTCGGCATTCACCGCATCGAGCTTCGCCTTGAGTTCCGCCACTTCCGGCGGCGGCACCTGTGCGCCAAGGCGGGCGCGGGCGCCCGCTTCGTCGATCACGTCGATGGCCTTGTCGGGGAGGAATCGATCGGTGATGTACCGCTCCGACAGCTTGGCCGCAATCGCCAGTGTCTCGTCGGGGATCGTCACGCGATGGTGGTCCTCATACTTCTTGCGCAGCCCCTTGAGAATCTCAACGGTCTCTTCGACCGAAGGCGGCTCGACCACCACGGTCTGAAAGCGACGCTCGAGCGCACCGTCTTTTTCGATGTACTTGCGGTACTCGTTGAGCGTCGAGGCGCCCACGCACTGCAGCTCGCCGCGCGCGAGCGCCGGCTTGAGCATATTGCTCGCGTCAATGGCCCCTTCGGCCGCGCCCGCGCCAACCAGCGTATGCAGTTCGTCAATGAACAGCACCACGTTCTTATTCTGCGCGATTTCATTCATGACGGCTTTGAGCCGCTCTTCGAACTGTCCGCGATACTTAGTGCCGGCAATCACCGCGGCCATATCGAGCGAGAGCACCCGATTGTCACGGAGCGAGTCCGGGCAGTCGCCGTTCGCAATGAGTTGCGCGAGCCCTTCAACGATCGCCGTCTTACCCACCCCCGGCTCGCCGATCAGCACCGGGTTGTTCTTCTTCCGGCGCGTGAGCACTTCCATCACACGCTCAATTTCCTTGGCGCGCCCAATCGTCGGATCGAGCTGCCCCTCGGTGGCCAGCTGCGTGAGGTCGCGGCAGAAATGATCGAGCGCAGGGGTCTTGGACTTCTTCTCGCCCTTGGCGGGCGTCGGCGTCGCCGACGGGCTCGCCGTGCTCCCACCACCCGTGGTGCCGCCCTGCGGCGGTTCCGACGTGCCGAGCAGGCGCAACGTCTCCGACCGCGCGGCGTCGAGATTGACCCCCGCGTCGGTGAGGACCTGCGCCGCGATCCCCTTCTCCTCGCGCAACAGCCCGAGCAGTAGGTGCTCCGTGCCGACATAACTGTGATTCAACTCGCGCGCTTCGCCCATCGCGAGCTCAAGCACCTTCTTGGCACGACTCGTATAGGGAAGATCGGGGCCGGTGGCTTGCGCCGCCTTCCCCATCTTCACGGTCTCTTCGATTTTCTGCTGAATGTCGTCGAGGTCGACGTTGAGGTTTTGCAGAACCGCAGCCGCAACGCCCTCTCCCTCACGAATGAGGCCGAGCAGAATATGCTCTGTGCCGACATACTCGTGGTGAAGTCGCGCCGCTTCTTCGCGCGCCATCGAGAGAACTTTCCGGACCCGTTCCGTGAAGTTATAGCCGCTCATCGTGTCCCCCGTCGTTGAGGTAAGCGCGGCGTCAGCCGGCCAACCCCGCTTCGTTGGCGAGCACCTCTCGCACGTACTTGGCCCGTGCCAGACTGGTCTCGCTTTCCGTCAGCGCACGCCCCGCCTCGTGGGCCAAATGCGCCGACTGGCTCAAAATCAGGAGCTTGTTGAGGGTGTATACACTGAGGCCCGACATCAGTTGCAGCCCCACCGCCAACCGTAACCCACTCAACAGGTTCATAGCTTCGTCCGACGGCAGACTGCGGGCGTGCCGCAACGTCCCGAACGCTCGCCAGAGCTTGTCCTCTATAATATAACCAGCGTCTCGCAGCAGGACACGCCGTGCCTCCATCTCCTGCTCAATCACCCGCTTCACCACGTGGGACAGGTGCTCCGTGAGCTCATCTTCCGCGCGCCCCAAGGTCGTCTGGTTCGAGATCTGGAAGAAGTTCCCCACGACCTCGCTCCCTTCCCCATACAGCCCGCGGTACGTCAGCCCCATTTGCTGGAGCCCCTGGAGCACCTTCGCGATCTCCTGCGTCAGCACTAACCCCGGTAGGTGGATTAAGACCGAAGCCCGCATTCCGGTTCCCGTATTCGTCGGGCACGACGTCAAAAAGCCAAATTCCGCGTGAAACGCGTACGGCACCTGCTCGCCCAGTTCTTGATCAAGCCGCTGCACCGCAGCAAAAGCGCCGCCGAGATCAAAGCCGGACCGAAATACCTGCAACCGCAGGTGGTCCTCTTCGTTGATCATCACCCCGGCTTCCTCGGAGACCAGCACGGCAGCCCCACTCCGCGGTTCGCCGGATGCGTCCAGCCCGGCCAGATCCTTGCTCACCAAATGCCGCTCGTGCAATACCTGACGCTCGGTCAGGGTCAGCTCGTCCACCCGCACGAGCACGCTGTGCGCCAGACTGCCCACCTTCGGCACCGCATCACGCACCTGCTGTAGCACGCGCAACCGTTCCCCGTCGCCTGAGCGCGGCGAGAACGTATACCCCGCCACATTGCGCGCCAAACGAATGCGGGACGACAACACGATGTCCGCATGCTCCCCGCTCGCGGCGAGCCACGGGATACCCCCTTCTGGCAACAGCGACAGGTCGAGCGTCATTCGAGCGTCCGGATCTGATCGCGCAAGGTCGCCGCGGTTTCAAACGCTTCCTGCCGAATCGCGTGCTGCAACTGCGTGCGGAGATCCGTCAGCGTGGTATTCCGATCCACGGCTTCGTCCGATGGGGGACGATACTGCCGGCCCACATGCTTCGAGCTTCCGTGCACCCGTCGCAACAGATCCCGCAGGCTGTGCTCAAACGCGCCATAACATTGGGCGCACCCCAGCCGCCCGCTCGCGCGGAAGTCGCGGAGCGAGGTGCCACATGAGGAGCAACGCGACGCGTCCCCCGCCATCTGCGCGGCTTGTTGCTGCGCGGCCTGCAGGAACTCGCCGAGCGGCGTCGTGGGCGCCGCAACAGTCGTTTCGATTCCACGCTCCGCCGCGCACTTCTCACACAGGTGGAGTTGCGTCACCGCATTCTCCACGATCTGCGTGAGATTCAACACGGCGTCCCGTTCCTTGCATTGATCGCAAAGCATTCAGACGGCACCCTGGTTGCTTGAATTATCGACTAAGTGACCGCTTTCCAACAGCAAGACACGGTCGGCCCGCGCCGCCAACGCTCGGTTATGCGTGACCACCACTAACCCGAGCGACAGTTCTCTGGCCAATTCCGCAAACAGATCGTGCAACGACTCCGCATGATGGTGGTCCAGGTTACCCGACGGTTCGTCGGCCAGCAGCAGTCCGGGCTGCATCGCCAGCGCCCGCGCCACCGCCGTGCGCTGTTGCTCCCCACCCGACAACTCCGCCGGCCGGTGATGGCGCCGGTGCGACAATCCCACCCGCTCGAGTAACTGCTCTGCGCGCTGGCGCGACACCGCATCCGGGCGCCCGGCGATCCGCAACGGCATCATCACATTCTCGAGCGCCGAAAACTCCTTGAGGAGGTGGTGAAACTGAAACACAAACCCCACCCCCCGATTGCGCCGCTCGGCGAGCACCTCGTCCGCGAGTGCCGCCACGGGCTCGCCGTTGAGCAACACCTCGCCACTCGTCGGCCGCTCCAGAGCGCCGAGGACGTGGAGCAACGTGCTCTTGCCGGCGCCGCTCGCGCCGATAATGGCGACCATCTCGCCGCGCCGCACCGTGATGCTGGCCCCTTCCAGGACCCGCACCGCGGCCCCATCGCCGCCATGGAACGTCTTGAAAACGTGGCGCGCCTCGAGCACCGGCACGAGCACCGGCACGACCGAACGATCCGCGGCGTGATCGTGCTCGGCGAGGGCGGGCGAGAGCGTCGGTTCGTCGCTCATTCGCTGCGGATCGCCTCAATCGGGTAGAGCCGCGATGCCTGCACCGCCGGGTACAACGTCGCGAGGCCGGCCACCGCCACGCCGAGCACGCCAATCAGCGCCGTGTCGAACAGCTGCAAATGCACCGGCAGGTGGTCAATGAAGTAGATGGTGGGGTCCAGCGAGATGAGGCGATACCGATCGATCACCACACTGGTCACCACGCCAATCAACAGACCAAGCCCCGTGCCCACCATGCCAATCACGAGCCCCTGCACCAGGAAGATCCGTCGCACCGACAGCGAGGGAAGCCCCATCGTTTTCAGAATTCCGATCTCGCGAGTCTTATCACGCACGACCATCGTGAGCGTACTCACGACGTTGAACGCCGCCACCATGATAATGAGCGAGAGAATCACGCTCATTCCCAGCTTCTCGAGGCGCAGCGCACTAAACAGCGCGCTGTTTTGCTCGCGCCACGTGACGGTGTGATACGGAAAGCCGAGCACGGCGGCGATCGTGTCACCCACCGCCGTCGCGGCCTCGCGGTTTGCCGTGCGCACCTCGAGTCCCGTCACGGCGGTGTCGAGTCCGGCGATTTGCTGGGCGATCGCCAGGTCGAGGTAAATGTATTGATTGTCGTACTCATACATCCCGGTCTCGAACACGCCCGTTACTTCCACCTCGTAATACGCCGGCACAAAGCCACCGGTGACCGCATTCGGCTGGAGATTAGCCGCCGAGAGCAACGTCAGCTTGGTCCCGGGAAACGCGCCCATCCGATTCGCGAGCAGTTTTCCCACCACCGCACCACGGTGTTTGCCGTCTTTGGTCTCGAAGCGGAAGTCGCCCATGATGGCGTGCGCGCGGATCGTGGTCACATCCAGCGACCGCGTACCCGATGGCTCGATGCCGCCAATCGACGCGCCTTCCTGATAGCTGCTCGTGCCGCGCACCAACGCCTGCGTGGACACAAACGGGGCGACCGCTACGACCCCCGGCTGCTGCGCGACCGTCGCGAGCGCCTTTCGCCAGCCCGGCACGCGCAGTTCATCGCCGTACGTCAGCACGCGCACGTCGGGGCTGCCCACAAGAATCTTGTCGCGCAAATCCGTCTGCAGGCCATTCATCACGCCAATGATCACCACCAGCGCACTCACGCCCACCACGATACCGCCGATCGCGATGACGCTAATGAACGACAACAACCGCGAGCCGCGCCGGCTGCGCAGATAGCGCCACGCAATGGCCAGCTCGAGCGAGCGCATTACTCCGGCCGCATCGTCGGAAAGAGAATCGCGTCACGAATGTGCTGCGTATCGGTGAGATACATAAACAACCGATCGAGACCAATCCCGACGCCACCCGTGGGCGGCATGCCGTATTCCATGGCGCGCAGATAGTCCTCGTCCACGTTGGTCGCCTCCTCGTCACCCGCCGCCTTGAGGCGTGCCTGCGCCTCGAAGCGCGCACGTTGATCGATGGGATCGTTGAGCTCACTGAACGCGTTGGCCAACTCCTTCCCTCGCGCAAATAACTCAAACCGCTCCGTCAGCGCCGGGTTCCCGCGTTTTGGCTTGGCCAGCGGCGAGAGTTCCTTGGGATAGTCAATGACGAAGGTCGGACGGTCGATCTTGCTCTCAACGTGAAACTGAAACAGTTCGTCCATCACCTTCGGGCGCGACAAGCCCCCGACATTCTGCACGCCAATGCGCTCGGCGGCGTTGCGCAGCTCGGCATCGGTCAGCGCCGTGACGTCCGGCACCCCAAGGGCCTGCGAGAGCGTCGGAAGCCATTCGAGGCGCGGGAACGGCCCGGCCAGCACCGATTGATCGCGCGCGGGAATCGCATCGCTCACATCGCTCCCCGCCAGCGCATCGCGCACCGCGCCGGCCGCCGAGATCAGGAGCGCCTCGACGAGCGTCATCATATCGGTGTAGTCCGCATAGGCCTGATAGAACTCGAGCATCGTGAACTCGGGATTGTGCGTCCGATCAATCCCCTCATTCCGGAAGTCGTGCCCAATCTCGTACACCCGGTCGAAGCCGCCAACAATTAACCGCTTCAAATACAGTTCGTCGGCGATCCGCAGAAACAACGGCATGTCGAGCGCGTTGTGATGCGTCACAAACGGCTTGGCCGCCGCGCCGCCATACAACGGCTGGAGCACCGGCGTCTCGACCTCGAGAAAGTCGCGTCCGTCGAGGAAGGTGCGAATCGACGTCGTCATCTTCGACCGCGCCCGGAACAACGCGCGCACTTCGGGATGCACGGCGAGGTCCGCGTACCGCTGCCGCGAACGCATCTCGCCGTCGCTGAACGCCGAATGGCGCACCGTTTTGCCGTCCACCACTTCTTCCTTGCCAAACGGCAGCGGACGAAGCGACTTCGCCAGCATCTGCACGCGCTCGACACGGACCGTGACTTCTCCGGTCCGTGTACGAAACAGCGGCCCGCTCACGCCGATGATATCACTGAGATCGTAGTGATCGAGTAACCCAAACTGCGCGTCGCCGAGTCCGTCCTTGCGGAAGTAGAGCTGAATGCGTCCGCTCCCATCGCCCAAGTGCGCAAAGGTCGTCTTGCCGTGGGCACGCCACGCAACCACACGCCCCGCCACGCGCACCACCGGCCCTTCCGCGTCGCTCCCCTCGGGGAGAAGCGCCACCGCGTCGGCCGCAAAGTGCGTGCGCTCAAACCCGTAAGCGAACGGCTCCACACCCTGCGCCACGAGCGCGTCGAGTTTTTCGCGACGCGCGAGCATCACGAAGTTGAGGTCGTCGCGCCCCTCGGCTTCTTGGCTCTCGGCTTCTTGGCTCTGGTCAGTCACGCCGCGGTCCTCATTACGAACCCTGCTGTTTGAGGTAAGCCTCAATGAACGGATCGATCGCCCCGTCCATCACTTTCTGTACGTCCGTAATCTTGAGCTCCGTGCGATGGTCGTTGACCATCGTGTACGGCTGAAACACATAGCTCCGAATCTGGCTGCCAAAACTCACGTCCTGCTTATTGGCGTCGAGCTTCGCCTTGACCGCCGCCTGCTTTTCCACCTCTTTCTGATACAGGCGGTTCTTGAGCTGCTTCATGGCGGTCGCGCGGTTTTTGCCTTGGCTCCGTTCTTGTTGGCACGTCACCACAATGCCAGACGGAAGGTGCGTCAAGCGCACCGCCGAGCTGGTCTTGTTGACGTGCTGTCCCCCCGCACCCGACGCACGAAACACATCCATCTTCACATCTTCGTCGCGAATCTCGATGTTGATTTCGTTATCCACCACGGGATACACGAAGATCGACGCAAAGCTCGTGTGTCGGCGCGCCTGCGAGTCAAAGGGCGAAATGCGCACGAGCCGGTGCACACCCGCTTCCGGATGCAGAAAACCGTAGGCATACAGCCCCTTGATCTCGAGCACCGCGCCCTTGATTCCGGCTTCTTCCCCATCGCTCATGTCGAGGATTTCCACCGACATGCCGCGGCGCTCCGCCCAGCGCGTGTACATGCGCATGAGCATCTGCGCCCAGTCCTGCGCTTCAGTGCCGCCAGCACCGGCGGAGATTTCCACCTGAGCATCGCGATAGTCATCGGCACCCTGGAGGAGCGACTTCAGCTTGAACGCGTCTGCCTCGTCCCGAATCGCCACGACTTCGCTCTCAACTTCAGCGATCATATCTGGGTCCGGATCCCCATCGAGCAACGCGTCCATCTCCAGAGCGGCTTGGGCACGATCCCAGATCTTGTCGAACGGATCCACCCACACCTTGAGAGTTTTCACCTGTGCGACCACTTCCTTGGCGTGCTCCTGGTTTCCCCAGAAGCCACCGTCGGCCATCTCGGCCTCAAGGCGGGTCAGCGCGTCGCGCTTGCCATCGAGGTCAAAGGAACCTCCGTAACTCCGCGAGTCTCGACTGGTCGAGCTTCAACGATTTCGTGCGATCAGATTCTGCCATCGGCGTCGGTCGAGGAAGTGCAAAACGAGCCGCTCTCCGCCAATCGGAGAAACGGCTCGCGGACACAGAGAAAGCTAACGGCGTGGCGCACTCGGCTCTAGTGCAATCCCGCGTCAGCGAAGACGTTAGAAGATCTTCTTTCCGCCCGCCAACACGTCGTTGAGGGCATCCTGAAAGTGGGTCGTCGTGTCGGCGAGCTCTTTGCCGACCTGATCCACATACTCCTCATAGCTCTTCTTGATCTCCTCACGGAACAGCACCTTCAGCGTTCCGTTCCGAGTCCCCTCCTCCCGCTTCTGCGGCAGGTAGGTGACCATATCACTCACCAGAGCCCGTGCTAGGCGTTTGGCCCGCTGGTTGGGGTCATTGGCGAGGAACGGATTGATCACACGCTTCCCCGTGCCCGCCTCAGGGATCGCGCCAGTAGGCCGCCGCGGCACCGGCGGAAACGACGACGTCGGCGTGGGTGACTCAAAGGAGCGTACGGGAGGCACAACCGAGGGCGCAACGGTCGCCATCGGCGGGACCATCGGCGGGACCATCGGCAGGGCCATCGGCGGGGCCATCGGCGGGGCCATCGGCGGGGCCATCGGCGGGGCCATCGGCGGGGCCATCGGTACGCGCGCGGGCGGTGCGAACGCCGGACGCGGAGCCACCGGCATGCCGGGCACCGCCATCGGACGAGGAGGCGCCGGCGGTCCCGCCGGTGGACTCATCGACCTGAGAGGCGTAGCGCCCCCCAAAGGCGAAATCGGACGTGGACCGGTAGCTGCCCCGGGGATAGGTGGGGACAGCGGAGGCGGCACCGGAGCGCGCGGCGCCACGGCCCCCCGTGTGACGGGTGGCGCAAAAGTGGGGACTGGCGGTGCCGCTGGCGTCGCTGGTGCGGCTGGTGCGGCTGGTGCGGCTGGTGCGGCTGGTGCGGCTGGTGCGGCTGGTGCGGCTGGTGCGGCTGGTACCGCAGGTGTCGCCGGTGCCGTCAAGTGGGGAAGCGAAGCCTCCTCAAAAAATTCCGCGGCCGCTTCGCTCGTCTCGGCAGGCGAGCCGAACGCCGAGGCGAGCAATGCCGCGCTTGAGCGCGACGCGCCACCAGCTGGCGCCGCACGAACCGCGGTGGAATGACCTTGCGAATATGCCGGTGCAACCGACGCGCCGCTCGCTCCAGCCAAAGCCGCGTCAGGCTCATGCACCGGTATCACCCCGCCACACACCGAGCACCGAGCGCGGACGCCGCCGATCGGCACTTTCGCCGGGTCAACCCGAAACGAAGACCGGCAATCTGGGCACGTGACGTTCACGAGCTGTCCCCCGCCCGCTGCTCTGCCGACGTGTGAACGGTCGGAAGTTCGTTGTCGTGGCTGTCGCTGCGGCGATCAATCGTAAAAACCGACCCCGGAAGCGTCTTTGCGTAGCTCTTCATTTCTGTCGCCAACTCGCTGACTTGCGCCGCATGAGTGAACTTCCGTCGTTCGTTCGTCACGACTCCGACGGACACCGTCATCAGCGGCACCTTGTGCAGCTGGCCACGGCGGTCCTTCCCAAAATAATACCCCGCGCGACGATCCTGTTCCGAATACTGGAACGGCACCAGCGCATCAAACGTCCCAATGATCTCGGCGCACGTTTGTTGCAATTCATCCACCGGCATCACGAACAGAAAATCGTCACCGCCGATGTGCCCCACAAACCCCGCCTCGCCGCACGTGCCTTTCACCACGTCGTGGAGGATCTTCGATAAAATACGAATGACTCGGTCGCCGTCGTAGTAGCTGTACCGGTCGTTGTATTCCTTGAAATGGTCCAAATCCGCATAGCAGACCGCAAAGAACTCATCCGCCTCAAGCCGCCGCGCAATATCCAGTTCAATCTCTAGCGCACCCGGCAGGCGCGTGGACGGATGCACAAACGTGTCGCGATCAGATCGCCGCAGCAACGCGTCGAGGCGCAGCAACATTTCCTCAGGCGGTACGCCCTCGCGAAACACTTCGTCCGCGCCTGCATCGAACGCCGCGGCAAAAGAGAGATCCTCGTTCACCGTGATGACCACCACGGGTACGATTCCCGTGAATGAATCGGACTTGATGCGCCGGCACGCAGTCAACGACTCAATCGGCCCGTCACGCGCATCGAGTAGCACGACCCGCGGCCGACTCCGGTACGCAATCGCCATGAGCTCGTCCGCCGTCCGCAGGACAACCGTCTGCAAACGCCGAGCGTCCAGCCAGCTCCGCACGACTTCGGGGAGTGGCTGATCATCCGGCGTAAGAATAACAGCAGTCGCTGGCGCCAATGCCTTCAGGGGGGAAGGGTACGGTTGCAAGATACCCGGTGCGTCAGGAACGTGTCAAACGACTGTCCTGATTGAACTTGCGGCAGCCTATCGAGAAGAAGGACGCCCAAAGGGGGCCCAGGGCAACGTCGCGGTGACATAGGACTCATCCCCTACTGCCCCGAATCGGCCCGACACGCGCAGCGTCACGAACGCGTCCAGCATTGACAACATGCTGTTCGCCAACAGCAAACGCAGGTTCAGACTGGCGTCGCGGTTCGCTTGGTTCTTATTTCGAATCGCACGCCGGTAAATGTCCTGCTCAAGCTGCGCGTTGCGCCACGACCACCGATACTCCGGCTTAATCGACCGTCGGTTGTATTCATTGATCGAGTTGGCGTACTGGGCCGACAGGTGATCCGGCTCCACATTGGGATTCTTCCAGTACGTGTTCCGCATCTGCTGCCAGAGCCACCCGTTGTACGTTTCAGGGTCGATTTCTGGAAGCACGGTGCCAGGCTGGCGCGTGTACACGCCGCTCTCGACGAACTTTTCCATCTCCTCGTAGTACGCCCACGCCCCCACAGGTTTGGAGCCTTCGAACAGCGCGCGCGCCACGTCTCGCGCGAGGCCCTGCGAACGGTCGCGCTCGCGCAGCATCTCCGCCCGTTCATTGAAGTACCCAAAGAGCGCATAGCCCTCGGCGGCAAAGTACGCGACAAATCGATTTTGACCGAGCAGGAGTTGCCCGCTTCCGGGAACGATGAACGAGGCCAAAGGCAGCCACCACGAGGTATCACGGCGCGCCAGAAATCCACTCCCAGCACTCAGCGCGGGTACCCCGGTTGATGCACGCGACGCTGAGTCAGCCGCGATCCATACACCCAGACGTGACGCATCGGCAAACGGACGCCGCAATAATGCCGCAGCCTCCCGCGCCGACACCAGCGAATCGGCAACCGCGGTCGCCGACACACGCATCACGTCCGGCGCTTGCGCCCCTACAGACGAAGGGCCGCAGAGCAAGGCGAGGCAACAACGCACTGCCGCCCACGTGCCCGCGCGCCGCTCAGGATGCATCAGAACCCGAACCGCAGTGTGAGGTAGGTTGGCGAGCGCTGACGATCGGTAGAGCCGTCGCCAAAGGACTGCGCAAAATCCATCGCAAGCCCCGCGCGACGAATTCCCAGTCCCACCGA
>CANIWQ010000038.1 GCA_947471365.1 Gemmatimonadota bacterium
ACGCCGCCAGCACCGCGCCGCGCGGACACGTCGCGCAATCGCGCGCTGATGATCGTCGGTGGGGCGGCGCTCGTCGTGGGCGCGGTGATTAGCGGAACGCCCGGCAACGTGGTGATGCTGGGCGGAGCCGTGGCCGGCTTGTACGGGCTGTACAAATTCCTCGAGTGATGGACCATCGCCCGCTGCCCCGCCTCCCCGAGCGCCTCGCGCTGGTACTCGGCGGCGGCGGGCTTAAGGGCTTCGCCCACATCGGCGTGTTTCAGGCGCTCGAGGAACGCGGCGTGCGCCCGTCACTGGTCTCAGGGACGAGCATCGGTGCGCTGATCGCGGCCGCATACGCGGGCGGTATGCCCGTGGCGGAGATGAAGCAGCACGCGTTGAGCCTCTCGCGCAAAGATCTATTCCGCATTGATCACCTGCACATGGTGACGCGCCGCATGCTGTCACCGTCGCTGTATCTCGAGGCGCCGCTGCAGGAGGTGATTGACGCGATCGTACCCGCGACGACGTTTCGGCAACTCGACATTCCGCTCCTCGTGAACACGGTGGATCTTGAGCGCGGGTCGCAGGTGGTGTGGGGGCTTCCCGGCCTGCAGGACGTGTCGGTTGCGGACGCGGTGTACGCGTCGTGTGCGCTTCCCGGATTCTTTCCGCCACGCACGATCCAGGGTCACACCTGCGTGGACGGCGGCGTCATGGACAATCTCCCCGTCGGCGTGTCCGTGCAGGGAATGGATGCCGTGATCGGCGTGGACGTGGGGAGCACCAGCCTCGCGGCGGCACGGCGCATCAAAGAAAAAGGATTCGCGGCCATCTACATGCGCGCGGCGCAGACCATGATGAAGTCGTTGCAGACCTCGCAGCTCGCCAACTGGGCGGGACCGCCACTCCTGCTCGTCCGCCCGGCTGTGTGGCACTTCAACTGGTTCAACTTCACGCACACCGAACGCATCATCCAACTCGGTTACGAGGCCGCGCATGAGGCACTCGACCGTGCGGGTGAGTCGCTACTCGCCACCGGCGGCGTGTATCCAATCCGCCGATTGGAGTTGAGTGTCGACCGCGAGCGTTGCATCGGATGTCGCCTGTGCGTTGTGATGGCACCCGACATCATGGACATGGATGCGTCGGGCAAAGCACGCGTCGTCACGCCCGATGTGGAATGGTCGCGAGCCGACGGCGATTTTGTGCACCAGTGCCCAACGGACGCCATTGGCGTCACCGTGGTCGACGGTGACCTCCGCCGCACCACGATGGAGTTCGAGACCCTCGATCTCCACTCCGACGCGGACTGACCGGCGGCGCTGGCCGCCGCTGCGGGGGCGCCCGTCGAACGGGTCGGCGTCCTCCGCCGTATTGACGGAGGACGGACTGGACGCCATGTAGTTGTGATCTTAATGAGCCCGCCTTTTTTGGAGGACGTGATGCGATCGATGCTCTCCCGCCTATGGCCCCTACTCCTCGCCGCCCCACTCGCGGCGCAATCGGCCAAGCGGCCGATGACCTTTCTGGATGTTCAGGACATGCGGCAAGCCAGCGCGCCTGCCGTGAGTCCCGATGGCAAATGGGGGCTCTACACGATCTCCACGCCGGACTGGAAGCAGGCGCGTCGGCAGTCGGACGTCTATTTGGTAAGCCTCCAGGACGGGTTGCCCTCCACGCGTCAGCTCACCTTTACCAAAGACAAAGACGAACTCTCGCCGCGCTGGGCGCCGGACGGAGGCTTTGTGTTCGCCTCCAACCGTGACACGCCAACGGCGGTGGGCGCAGCCGCACCGGCTGCGGGTCGCGGTGGCGGCGCAGGAGCGGGCGGCGCGGGCGGCGGCAATCAGCTCTACTACATGCGCGCCGACGGCGGCGAAGCCCGCAAGATCACCGATGCCACGGGCGGCGTGGGACAGTTCCAGTTCACCCGCGACGGCAAATGGCTGCTCTTCACCGGCGGTCGCGCCGAGACGCAGCAACTGTGGGCCGTTCCCGGCGGCGCGCTCGACGCACCAGCCGTGCAGCTCACGCGTCACCCGACGCCGGTGGGTCAGTGGCAGCTCTCGAAGGACGGCACCAAGCTGTTCTTCCTCGCGCCCGACACGACGCTCACCGACGAACGCCGCCGCACGGACGCCCACTTCGGCGTGATGATCCGTAACGCCGAAACGCCGCGCGTGCACCTGTGGATGCTCGACCTCGCGTCGCGCACCACCAAGCGGCTCACGAGCGACTCGTCGTACAGCGTCACCGCCCTCACGATGTCTGACGACGCCAAGTGGGTGGGGTTCAACGCGACGCGCGATGACCGCTTCTACCGCGGCACCACCGACGAACGCGACGCGAGCGAACTCTATCTGCTCGAAGTCGGTAGCGGCAAAGTTGAACGGCTCACAAACAACGTGGACATCGGCGAGAGCGCACTCAGCTTCTCCCCCGACGGGCAGACCATCGCGTTCAGCGCCGAAGACGATTTCAAGATGATGAAGAACCGCAAGCTCTATGTGCGCCCCATTGGCGGTGGCACATGGCGCAAGCTCGGCATGGGGTGGGACGGCAATGTGAACGCCGGCTGGTGGAGTGCGGATTCCAAGACGGTCTATTTCAACGAAGGATGGCGTGCCACCGCCCAGCTCTTCTCGGTGGAGGTGGCGAGCGGCAAAGTCACACAGCTCACCGACCTGCGCGCGTCGCTCTCCGTCAACCGCGATGAGACGAGCGGCGCCCTGCTCATCAACTACACGGACCCCAACACTCCGCCGTCATCGTACACGGCACCGCTCGCCCAGATCGGCAACAAGAGCGCGTGGGTGCGACTCACCAAGCCCAATCCGCAGGCCGACGGCTTTGCACTCGGCGAAGAAGAAGAGACCTGCTGGAAAAGCACTGACGGCGCGCAGGCCTGCGGCGTGCTCCTCAAGCCGGTTGGCTACCAGAAGGGAACGCGCTACCCGCTGATCGTGGCGATTCACGGCGGTCCGGCCGCGGCCGATATGCTCACGTTCAACGGCGGGTACGGCGCCCAGATCTATGCGGGTGCTGGTTATGCCGTGCTCATGCCGAACTATCGGAACTCCACGCAATACGGCGAAAAGTTCAAGACCGAAAGCCAGGGTGACTACTTCACCAAGGGCTACAACGACATCATGACTGGCGTGGATCAGCTCATCAAGGATGGACTGGTCGACGGCAATCAGCTCGGCGCCCTCGGTTGGAGCGCCGGCGGTCACTGGTCGAACTGGATCCTCACGCACACCACGCGCTTCAAGGCCATCAGCACGGGCGCGGGCACGATGAACTGGCTCTCGATGTACGCCGAGAGCGATGTGCAGCGCGTGCGGCAGTGGTATATGGGCGACAAGCTTCCGTACGACGACTTCGATCATTGGTTTGCGCAGTCGCCCATCAAGTACATCAAGAACGCCAAGACCCCCACGATGATCCACGTCGTGCAGGGCGACCCGCGCGTGCCGCGTCCGCAGAGCGAAGAACTTCACATGGCGCTCAAAAAGCTCGGCGTCCCCACCGAGTTCTATGTGTACCCCGGCAACACGCACGGCATTCCTGAGGCGCGCGACCAGTATACGAAATCCATGGCCGAGTTCACCTGGATGGAGAAGTGGGTCCGCGGCAAGCCGGCCAAGTTCGAGTGGAAGGACCTGCTCAAGACGCTCGAGACCAACACTGGCCCGAAGATGTGATGTCCCGAGGAGGCCGGAGGGGAGTTTCCCCTTCGGCCTCCTCTCGCATTACATTTGATGTAGCCTGATCGGCGCCCATGGCTCCGGTCAGTGGCTCAGGCCATCACCCGCCCGCACCCATTCCTCTTGCGGGCAATGCACATACGGCCAATGACATCCAAGAATTCGTTCGGTTCGCGCGCGTCCCTCGTAGTGGACGGGCAGTCCTACGTCATCTATCGCCTCGACGCCCTCGCGTCGCTGGCCGGCAACACGGTCGCCACGCTGCCGTTTTCGCTCAAGGTTCTCCTCGAGAATCTGCTGCGAAACGAAGATGGCGGCTTCGTGAAGGCCGCCGACGTGCAGTCGATGGCCTCATGGAATGTGAAGGCGACCAAGGACAAGGAAATCGCCTTCCGCACGTCGCGCGTCCTGCTGCAGGACTTCACCGGCGTCCCCTGCGTGGTGGACCTCGCCGCGATGCGCGACGCCCTCGCGGCACTCGGCGGCGACCCGGCCAAAATCAATCCGCTGCAGCCGGTGGATTTGGTCATTGACCACTCGGTGCAGGTGGACGAATACGGCACCGATGCGGCGTTCATGATCAACGTGAACCTCGAGTACGAGCGCAACTTTGAGCGCTACCAGTTCCTGCGCTGGGGGCAGACGGCGCTCAAGAACTTCCGCGCCGTTCCCCCGGGCACGGGCATTTGCCATCAGGTGAATCTCGAGTACCTCGGGCAGGTGGTGTTTGTCGGTGACGAAGGCGGCGAAAAAGCAGCGTATTGCGACTCGCTCGTCGGCACCGACTCGCACACGACGATGATCAATGGCCTTGGCGTCCTCGGCTGGGGCGTAGGCGGCATCGAAGCCGAAGCGGCGATGTTGGGCCAGCCGGTGTCGATGCTCATTCCGGATGTCATCGGCTTTAAGCTCACCGGCAAGCTCCCGACTGGTGCAACGGCCACGGATCTCGTGCTCACCTGCACGGAACTGCTCCGCAAAAAGAAAGTCGTCGGCAAGTTTGTGGAATACTTTGGCGACGGCCTCGGCGGCCTCTCACTCGCCGACCGCGCCACCATCGCGAACATGGCGCCCGAATATGGCGCGACGATGGGCTTCTTCCCGGTGGACGACGAGACGCTCAAGTATCTGCGCCTCTCAGGTCGCGCGGAGCATCAGGTGCAGTTGGTTGAGGCGTACTGCAAGGCGCAGGGACTCTTCCGTGAGCCCGGCATGCCCGACCCGGTCTATACCGACACGCTCGAACTTGATCTCTCGACCGTGGTACCGAGTCTCGCGGGCCCCAAGCGGCCGCAGGACCGGATTCCACTCACGAGCGTGAAAGCCAACTACGGCGCGTCGTTGCAGGCGCACGTGGAGCAGCAGGCGCAGGCCGCTGCGGGCAAAGGACAGCCCGCGCCGGTGTCAGAGGCGCAGCACATGTCGCACCGTGGAAAGGAATTCGATTTGGTCGATGGCGCCGTGGTCATTGCCGCGATCACCTCGTGCACCAACACCTCGAACCCGAGCGTGATGCTCGCGGCGGGACTCGTTGCACAGAAAGCCGTCGCCAAGGGACTCACGAGCAAGCCGTGGGTGAAAACATCGCTCGCCCCCGGCTCCAAAGTGGCCAAGGATTACTTCGACAAAGCCGGCGTGCAGCCCGCGCTCGACGCGCTTGGCTTCCAGATTGCCGGCTACGGCTGCACCACCTGCATCGGCAACTCCGGCCCGCTCCCCGAGGTGATCAGCAAGGGAATCGACGACGGCAAGCTGACAGTGGCGGCGGTACTCAGCGGCAATCGCAACTTCGAAGGACGCGTCAATCCGCAGACGCGCTTCAACTATCTCGCGTCGCCGCCGCTGGTGGTGGCGTACGCGCTCGCCGGACGCATGGACATTGATTTTGCGTCTGAGCCGATCGGCACCGGCACCGATGGCGCACCGGTGTTCCTCAAGGACATCTGGCCTTCGTCCAAGGAAGTTGAAGACGTCGTGCTCTCGAGCGTGAAGCGCGAGTACTTCGTCAAGCAATACGCCGACGTCTTTGCCGGCGACGAACAGTGGCGCGCGATTCCCGTCCCCACGGGCGCGCGCTACACGTGGGACGACAAGTCCACCTACGTCAAGCATCCGCCGTATTTCGAAGGGATGACGATGACGCCGCCGGGCGTGCAGCCCATCGTCAACGCGCGTGTGCTCGGCATGTTCGCCGATTCGATCACCACCGACCACATCTCGCCGGCAGGTTCGATCGCCGACAAGTCGCCGGCTGGTGTGTGGCTCAAGGCGCTCGGCGTCGACAAAAAAGATTTCAACTCATACGGCGCGCGCCGCGGCAATCACGAAGTCATGATGCGCGGCACCTTTGCGAATATCCGCCTCAAGAATGAACTGACGCCTGGACTGGAAGGCTGGTGGACGCGCAGTGCTCCCGACGCCGAGCCGACGAGCTTCTTTGAGGCGAGCGAAGCGTACAAGAAGAACGGCACGCCGCTGGTGATCATTGCCGGCAAGGAATACGGCACCGGCTCGAGCCGCGACTGGGCGGCCAAGGGCACGATGCTCCTCGGCGTGCGTGCGGTCATTGCGGAAACGTTCGAGCGCATCCATCGCTCCAACCTCGTGGGAATGGGCGTGGTGCCGTGCGAGTTTGTGAACGGCGACACGCGGCAATCGCTCGGGCTCACTGGATTTGAAACGATCACGTTCGAGGGACTGAGCGACACGATGGCTCCGCGCGCGACGATCACCGTGAACGCCGTCGGGGCTGACGGCGTCACCAAGACGTTCCAGGTGCGCAGTCGCATCGACACGCCGGAAGAACTGAACTACTACAAGAACGGCGGCATCCTGCCGTACGTGTTGCGCAACCTCGCGCGGTAGCCGGTCACCGCGCGCAACGCCGGAGAAATTGCCATGACGCGAACCGTCGTGTTGGTGAATCCGGCTGCAGGACGAGGACGCGGCGCTCGCCTGTTTCCACGGGTGAGCGCCGCGTTCAATTCCGTGGGCGTGTCGGACGTGCGTCGCACGCGCGCTGCGGGAGAAGAGCACCGCGACGTGCAGGACGCGTTGCACGATGGCGCCGACACGCTCGTGATTGTGGGCGGCGACGGCACGTGGAGTAAGTGCGCCGCGGCAGTGGCGGAGGCACGCGCACCGGTCGCCATGGCCTTTGTGGACGGCGGCACGGGAAACGACTTCGCCAAGAACCTCCCGGCCCCCTCTCGGAATCCGGAGGCGATGGCGCGGCTCGTCACCGGAACGCACACCGTGTGGCACACCGACATGGGACGCGTAGAGCACGCGGGGGGCGGCGACTGGTTCCTGAATGTGGCCGGCTTTGGCTTTGACGTCGCGGTCCTCGAAGACATGGTGCGCGGCGGGCGGCTCACCGGACCATCGGTGTATATCCTCGCGGCACTGCGACAGCTCCTGCGCTATCCGGGGCTGACCTTCTCCGATGCCGCACCGGCGCGACGCGCCATGATGCTCGTCCTCTCCAACGGGATGAACTTTGGCGGCGCATTTCGCATTGCGCCCACCGCGCAAATCACCGACGGACTGCTCGACGCCGTGGAGATTGGCGACATCCGCGGATTGGCACGGATTCCACTCTTTGCGCGCGCGTTGCGCGGCGCGCACGTGCGGCATCCGCTCGTCCGGAGCACGCGGGGGTCTGAGTTTGCGTTCACCTTTGACCACGCGCCGAGTTATGAAATCGATGGCGAGTGGCGCCAGTCCGCGTCGCGCGAGGTGCAGGTGCGGTGCGTACCGCAGCGGTTGCGCGTCATCTGCAGTCCCGTGCCATAGCGATCGAGCGCGCGTTTCGGACCGAGGGGACCGCCTCAACGTCCTTGACGAGCTGCATCGAGGATGCTGTTTGGGTTTGGGGTCCCCGGTCGGGAACTCCGCGCGGGAGACGAGGGTTGATTTTATAGTTGCGGTTGGCTCCGCACGGCGCAATCTTCCGCGCACCCCCCGACTCTCCATAGCAGAGGCACTCGATGCTCGCACGACTCGCTCGCTACACCGGGATGGCCCTGGCGCTCTCCGCCACGGTCGCGGGAGCGCAGGCGGCACCCGCGCAAGCGGAGCCCGGTCCCAAAGTTGGGGACATCGCGCCCGACTTCACCCTCAGCGGCGCCACGAAAGCCGGCGTGCTCGCCAGCCCCGTGTCGCTCGCGAAGCTAAAGGGGCAGACGGTCATCATCGCTTTCTTCCCGAAAGCGCGCACCACGGGCTGTACCGCGCAAATGACCACCTATCGCGATCAGTGGGCCACGCTGTTCAACGGCGGCAAGAGCGTGACGGTGATCGCCATCAGTATGGATGCCGACACGACGCAGGCCACCTGGGCCAAAGAAGCAAATCTGCCGATGACCTTCGCCAGTGACGTAACGGGCGAGGCCGGCAAATCCTACGGCGCCTATCCCTGGCGCGAAGGGATGGAGAACCGGTTGCTGTACGTGGTGGCACCTGACGGGCGCATTGCCTACACGGCCAAACCTTTCAAGCCACTGTCTGCCGACGCCTACACCGAACTCGGCGCGGCCGTCAAGAAAACGGCGGGAATCAAATGATCACAACCAAGCTCGCCGCGCTGAGCATCGCCGGCCTCGTCGCGATGGCACTGTTCGTGTCGCGCGCCGACGCGCAGGAGGCGCCGAAGGTCGGCGAAATCGCGCCGGACTTCTCGCTGCAGGGCGCCACCAAAGCTGGCGTCACCGCCAAACAACTCCGCCTCTCCGATTTTCGCGGGCAGGTCGTCGTCCTGGCCTTCTTTCCCAAGGCGCGGACCAAGGGCTGAACGGTTCAAATGGAGGCGTACCGTGATCAGTACGCCACACTGTTCCACAACGGCAAAGGGGTGGCCGTCATCGGCATTAGCACCGATGCGGACACCGTGCTCGCCAACTGGGCGCGCGAAAAGAACTTTCCGGTGTACTTCGCGAGCGACGACAAAGTCGAGGTCGGCAAGCTCTATGATGCCAAGATTCCCCTCGTCAACTACGAGCGCCGCAAACTGTTCGTGATTGGCCCCGACGGGCGAGTCGCGCACATTATGGATCCGTTTCGGGAGATTTCCCCGGCGGCCTACACGGAGCTCGCTGAGGCCGTCAATAAGGCGCTCCCGCCGGGAGCCAAGTGACAGCCTAATGGGGCGCGCTATCTTTATCGCATGACTCGCGCCCCATTTACTGTCGCACTCATTCAGGACGCCGTGACTGGCGATCCCACGCAGACGCTCGCCGCCACCATTGTCCGCATCCGCGAAGCCGCGGCCAATGGCGCGCAAATCATCTGCCTGAAAGAGCTGTTCAACGCACCGTACTTCTGCAAAACACTCAAGCAGGAGTACTTCGACCTCGCCGAGCCCATTCCGGGGCAAACCATTGAGTTCCTGCGCGCACTCGCCGCAGAACTCGAAGTGGTCCTCGTGGTGCCGATGTACGAAAAACAGGCGCCGGGGGTGTATCGCAACTCCGCCGCCGTCATCGACGCCGACGGCACGCTCCTCGGGGTGTATCGCAAAATGCACATCCCGCACGACCCGATGTTCGAGGAGAAGTACTACTTCGCTCCGGGCGATGCGACCACCGACGGCCCCGACACCGCCGCAGGCTTCAAAGTGTGGAAGACGCGCTATGCCACCATCGGCGTGCTCATCTGCTGGGACCAGTGGTACCCGGAAGCCGCGCGCATCACCGCCTTGCTCGGCGCCGACGTGCTCTTGTATCCCACGGCCATCGGCTGGCATCCCGCCGAAAAGGCCGAGTGGGGCGCGGCACAGGTGGACGCCTGGCGCACCGCGCAGCGGGCGCACGCGATTGCCAACGGTGTGTTTGTCGCCGCCACCAACCGGGTCGGCTTTGAACCCGAGCCCGGCACCGACGGACTCGAGTTCTTTGGCCATTCGTTTGTGTGCGATCCGTACGGTCGCGTCGTCGCGGAGGCCGATACCGCACCGGCCATTGTGATGGCCCAGTGCGACCCCGCGCTCATCGAGTACACGCGCCGCAACTGGCCCTTCCTCCGCGACCGACGCATCGACGCCTACGGCCCCATCCTCAAGCGCTGGCTCGGCGCGTGAGCACCGGAACGGTGCGCTGGCCAGCCGAGTGGGAGCGGCACGACGCGACGTGGATTGCGTGGCCGCACCACGAGCCCGACTGGCCGGGGAAGTTCGCGCCCATCCCGTGGGTCTACGCTGAAATCGTGCGCGCACTCGCCGCGCACGAGCGCGTGGAGATTGTGTGTCACGATCCTTCCGTCCTCGACGACGCGCGGCACTGCATTGCCGCGCACGGCGTGGACGCGTCCCACGTGCGACTGCACCGCGCCCGCACCGACCGCGTGTGGATGCGCGACTCCGCCCCCACCGTGGTCTTTGACGGTCCCACCCCTACCCTCGTCAACTGGGGCTTCAACGCCTGGGCCAAGTACGACAACTACGCCGATGATGCCCGCATGGGTCAGGTGATGGCCGAAGCCACGGGCCTTGTACGCCACGAGCCCATGCGCCCCGACGGCGCGGGCCGCGTGATTCTTGAGGGCGGTGGCATCGAAACCGACGGACGCGGCACTATCCTCGTCACCGAGGAATGGCTCCTTACCGACGAACAGGTGCGCAACCCTGGACTTGGCCGCGCCGACTACGAGGCCATCTTCGCGCGCGAACTCGGCTGCTCCAAAACCCTCTGGCTCGGCGAAGGCTGTGTTGGTGATGACACCCACGGACATGTGGACGACATCGCACGCTTTGTTGCGCCTGGCGTAGTCGTGCTGGCGTACGAGAGCGACCCCACCGACGACAATCACCGCCGCTCCGCCGACAACCTCCACCGCCTCGCCTCCGCCACGGATGCCACTGGCGCCCCGATTCGCACGGTGACGTTGCCATACCCGCGCGCCGTGATGATGGACGGCCAGCGCCTACCGGCGAGCTACGCGAATTTTTACATCGCCAACGGCTCCGTCATTGTCCCCACGTTCAACGACCCCAACGATCGTGTGGCACTCCACACGCTCGCCGAGCTCTTTCCGGGGCGCGAAATCGTCGGCATTCACGCGGTCGATCTCGTCTGGGGACTTGGCACGCTGCACTGCCTGTCGCAGCAACAACCCGCCGCGCCCCGCTGACGCAGTGCTGATGCCCTGCACCGGGTCAGTTTCGCTCCGCCTTTCCATCCTGCACATTGCAGGGTCGGCAGCCTGCCGCGTTCCTCCCCCTTCGTGCCCGACGTGAACCGAGCGTCCTTCTTCTCCGTGAACCTGTTCACCCAGCACTCCATTCGCGGCCGCCTGATCACCGCGATGGGCGCGCTGTTGCTGCTGCTCGCCGTGGCCGGTGCCGTGGGGCGTTTTTCGCTCGTGTCGCTGTTCGACAAAAGCGCCGACGCCTTGACCGCCGTGCAGCAAGAGGCACAGGCCACCGCGTTCGTCACGTCGAGCGTGGTGCGGCAACTCGCGGAGGGCGAACGTTACCTGCAATCCGCAGACTCCGGCGCCCTCGAGGCGTTTCGCAGTTACGGCGTCGCGGCCCACCGCGCCCAGCAGTCACTCCGCGCCAACGGCACGCTCGTGGCCACCGACAGTGCGCTCCTGACCACCATCGACGGACGACTCGCACAACTCGAAGCGCTTCATGCCAGCGCTTTTCACCTCAAAGCGCTGCATCGCGACGCCGATGCGGCGCGCACGATGACGGACGTCCGCCCTACCGAGGCGGCGCTCCTCGACGACGTGCAACAACTCGGGCAACACCGCGCCTCACGACTCGAGCGCACCATCCGCACGCTCCGCAGCAGCGCCATCCGACGCGCCGCCGCACTGCTGGCGGTGATCGCCGCCGCCATGCTGCTCGGGCTCGCCATTGTCTCGTGGACCTCGCGCGCCGTGTCCACACCACTCGCCCAACTCGTCGCACACGCCACCGCGCTGGCCAGCGGCCGACTCGACGTGCGCACCACCACCGAACTCCCCGACGAGTTCCGCGCGCTCGGCGTCGCCATGAATACCACCGCCGATTCACTCGAACGCATTGCCGGCGCCGCACAAAGCACGGCGGTGAGCGTCACCACCTCCGCCCACGATCTCGCCAACGCCGCGGAGCAGATTTCGCTCGCGGCGGGGCAAACCGCCACGGCGATGTCCGACGTCACCGAGGGCGCCGAACAGCAGGTGTACGCGCTGCGCGGAGTGGATGACGCCCTCCACGTGATGCGCGGCCGTGCCGACGCCGTGCGCGCGGGCGCCGCCGAAGTAAAAACGCTCGCCGACGACATCGAACGCTCCGCGCAAGAAAAACGCGCCGAGCTGCGACGCGCCCTCGGGCTCCTCGACGGCATTCGCACCTCAGTCGAACGCGCCTCCGCCGAAGTGCGGGAACTCACCAGTACCGCCGACAACATCAACCGCTTCGTGGCCACCGTCAGCCGCATTGCGGAGCAAACAAACCTGCTCGCCCTTAACGCGGCCATCGAAGCGGCGCGCGCGGGCGTTGCCGGTCGCGGCTTTGCCGTCGTCGCCGACGAAGTGCGCAAACTCGCCGAACAAGCACAGACCGCCGCCGATGATGTGGTCGAACTCACCGCCGTCGTCATGGCGCGCGTCGGGAGCACCACCACCGCCATGCGCGACGGTTCGTCGCGCGTCGGTGAAATCGAAACACTCTCGCGCGAAATCGATGCGGCCCTCTCGGCCATCGCACTCGCGGCCGAACACACGCTGCGCGCCGCTGCCGACGTCACCATCGCCGCCGACGAAAACGTCTCGGCCGTGCTCGAAGCCAGCGGCGGCATTCAGCAGGCCACCCACACCGCCGAAAACCACGCCGCCGCCGCACAGCAGGTGAGCGCGAGTACCGAGGAACAGAGCGCCGCCTGCCAAGAAATGAGCTCCGCCTCGGCCTCCCTGCTCGACGGCGCCAGCAAACTGCGCGACCTCGTCGCCGGCCTCCGGCAGCACTAACGCATGGGCAAACCCGCAGTCCTCCTGCTCAGCGGCGGCCTCGACTCCACCACGCTGCTCGCGCTGGCCACACGCGATGGCTGGTCCGTGAATGCGCTCACCTTTCGCTACGGCCAACGGCACGGCGTCGAAATCGAACGCGCACGCGCCCTCGCCGAGCACTATCACGTGGCGCGGCATGTGGTCGCCGACATTGACCTGCGCCAGTTCGGCGGCTCCGCACTCACCGCCGATATCGCCGTCCCCAAGGATCGCGATGCCTCGGCGATGGGCGAGGGCATTCCGGTGACGTACGTGCCCGCCCGCAACACGATCTTCATGTCGTTCGCGCTCGCCTGGGCCGAAACGCTCAACGCGCAAGATATTTTCATTGGCGTGAATGCCCTCGACTACAGCGGCTATCCCGACTGCCGCCCCGAGTATATTCGCGCCTTCGAAACGATGGCCAACTTGGCCACTCGCGCCGGCGTCGAAGGCACCGCGCGCCTCCAGATTCGCACACCGCTCATTGACCTCACCAAGCGCGAAATCATTGCCCTCGGCCTCTCGCTCGGCGTGGACTACGGCATGACCACCAGCTGCTACGACCCCGCACCCACCGGCGCCGCCTGCGGCCACTGCGACGCCTGTCAGCTCCGCCGAAGAGGTTTTGAGCAGGCCGGCGTAGCCGATCCCACCACATACGCGCCGTGACCTACACCGTGAAGGAGTGTTTCTACACCCTGCAGGGTGAGGGTGCGCACACCGGACGCCCCGCCGTCTTTCTCCGTTTTTCGGGATGCAACCTGTGGACGGGGCGCGAGGCAGATCGCGCGAGCGCCATCTGCAAATTTTGCGATACCGATTTCGTTGGCGTTGGCCCGGAAGGCGGCAAGTTCGCGTCCGCGGCAGCACTCGCCGAGGTGGTCGCCAGCCGCTGGCCGGCGAATGACGGCGGCGCCCAGCGCTACGTCGTGTGCACCGGCGGCGAGCCCTTGCTCCAACTCGACGCCTCCCTCCTCGACGCCCTGCACGCGCGCGGCTTTGCCGTGGCGGTCGAAACCAACGGCACTCAGCGCGCGCCGAGTGGCATCGACTGGATTTGCGTGAGCCCCAAAATCGGCGCCCCACTCGTCCTCACGCGCGGTGACGAGCTGAAACTCGTCTTCCCGCAGGACGGAGGCGACCCGGTGCCCTTTGAACAACTGGCCTTCACCCATTTCTTTCTGCAGCCCATGGACGGGCCGAATACCGCGGCCAACACGGCAAGCGCTATCGCCTATTGCCTCGCGCACCCGCGCTGGCGGCTCTCGGCGCAGACCCACAAGCAGATCGGGGTGCGGTAATGACAGCGATCGCCGAGGCCTTCTGCGAGTTCACAGTGGCCGCCTCACGGCGCCTCACTGGGGTGCCCAGCGACCATCCGTGCGCCCGGATGCATGGGCACACCTTTCTGGTGCGTGTGGTGGCACGGGGCCCCATAGACCCCACCACGGGCTTTGTCGTGGATTTTGCCGATATCCAGCGGGGCTGGGCGCCGCTGCATGAGGCGCTGGATCACCGGTACCTGAATAACGTACCAGGGCTCGAAAACCCCACCTCCGAAGTGCTCAGTCGGTGGATTTGGGAGCGCCTCGCCCCCGCGCTCCCCTCCCTCTGGGCCGTTGAGGTCCGCGAAACGGGCAACTCTGGAGTTGTTTTTCGGGGCTGAAAGGGTTCCGCGGGGGGGCAAAAATGGGTAAGTTTCGTGATTCTATGACCAGCCGCCGACTCCTCCTTGCCGTTTTCCTGACCGCCGCCGCGTCCGTCGCGGGGGCTCAGGGGTCTTCGGCTAAGCCCAAGGCGTCGATCAAAGCGGTGTCCAGCAAGACATCCGCGGCGAACAAAACGGGCCTCAAGAAGAGCACCTTGGCTTCGCTGGCAGATCGCGGATCCAACCCGCGTGGCCCCTTCGCCAAGGTGTCGTCCGAGCAGCGGGACTCGCTCGGTGAACACGCCCGTCAGTTGCTTGGCACCCGCTACAAGTGGGCCGGCGCCAACCCGGCGCGTGGGCTCGATTGCAGCGGTTTCGTGAAGTATGTCTTCGCCTCACTCGGCGTCGAGCTGCCGCATTCGGCCAAGGAGCTCGCCAAGCTGGGCGGCTCCATCACCAAGGACACTGCGGACATGCAGCCCGGCGATCTTCTGGTGTTCGGCAAGGGCAAGCGGATCTCCCACGTTGGCATCTACATCGGCGACGGCATCATGATCCACGCCTCCAGCTCCAACAAGAGCGTGGTTGAGACCCCCGTGGACAAGTACCGTCCCGCCGGAGGACTGCAGTGGAAGGGCGTTCGGCGCGTCATTTCGGTACCCAGCACGGGCACTGACGGCGACGGACCCGAGAACCGGTAAACAATCCAGATTGGTAGCAATCGGCGCGAGCGATCGCGCCGTTCGCGTTTAAATGACCCTCCGCGCCCCTAGCAGAAGCGCTCGAACTTTCGCAGGATTCAGCAGTTGTCTCCTCCATTCCTCAGGAGTTGCTATGCGTTTCCGCCACCTCGCCCTCGGGGCCATTTGCGTGGGGCTCGCCCTATCCACGACGGCCGCCCGCGCCCAACAACGGCCCGTCAAGACGCTCACCCTCGAGCAGTACCTCGACTGGGAAGACGTGCAGAATCCACAGCTCTCGCCGGACGGCTCGCAGATCATCTTTACGCGACGCTGGATCGACAAAATGAACGACAAGTGGGAATCGTCGCTCTGGATTATGAACGCCGACGGTTCGCACCCACGCGCCCTCACGACCGGTTCCGATGTGAAGTGGTCGCCCGACGGCAAGCGCATTGCCTACATCGCCAAGGGCGAACCCAACGGCGCGCAGATCTTCACGCGCTGGATGGACGCCGAAGGCGCCGTGTCGCAGCTCTCGCACCTCACCGAAGCGCCCGCCAATCTCGAATGGGCGCCCGACGGCAAATCCATTGCCTTCACGATGCCCGTGCCCGTGAAGCAGGAATGGCGCATCCCCATGCCCGCAGCGCCCAAAGGCGCCAAGTGGGTCGAAGCACCAAAGGTCGTGAGCAAACTCAACTACCGCTCCGACCGCATCGGCTACACCGATGAATCGTTCCGGCACATCTTTGTGCTCCCCGCCGACGGCGGCACGCCGCGGCAGATTACCGATGGCGACTGGAACCACAGCGGCGCCAGCTTCTCCGCCGACGGCAAGACGCTCATTTTCTCGTCGCTGCGCATTGCCGACCCGGAGCACGCCTTCCGCAAGTCCGCGATCTACGCCGCCAACCTCGAGACCGGCGACATCAAGGCCATCACCGGCTCCAAGGGCACCAACGGCAACGGCGTCTACTCGCCCGACGGCAAGCTCATTGCCTACATGTCGGCCGATTCCGTCAACCACTCCGCGTACGCCGAGTCGAAGCTCTGGGTGATGAACGCCGATGGCAGCAGTGCGCACGCCATCTCGGGCAATCTCGATCGCCCCATCAGCGGCATTCTCTGGGCCCCCGACAACAGCGGCGTCTATTTCAGCGCCGAGAGCGAAGGCTCCAAGAACTTCATGTTCGCGAGCACGGCCGGTGCCGTGCGCACCGTCACGAGCGGCAAGCAGGTCATCACGGTGAGTGATGTTGGCGCCAACGGCATGGCCGTGGGCGTGCGCTCCACGTCGCTCAAGCCGAATGATGTCGTGACCTTCGCGGTGCCAAAGAGCGGCGCGGCCGCCACGACATACACCCAGCTGACCGCGGTCAATGAAGACGTGCTCGCCGGCAAGACGCTCGGCGAGACCGAAGAAGTGTGGTACACGTCCAAGGACGGGATGAAGATTCAGGGCTGGATCGTGAAGCCGCCGAACTTCGACAAGACCAAGAAGTATCCGCTCATGCTCGACATTCACGGCGGACCGCAGGCGATGTACAACGTGGCGTTCAACTATTCGCGCCAAGACCACGTGGCCAATGGCTATGTGATGCTGTACACCAACCCGCGCGGCAGCACCGGCTACGGTGTGAAGTTCACCAATGAGATCATGAATGCGTATCCCGACAAGGACTTCGACGACCTGATGGCTGGCGTCGACACCGTGATCGGACGCGGCTACATCGACAGCAAGAATCTCTTTGTGTACGGCTGCTCCGGCGGCGGCGTGCTCACCGCGTGGACGGTCGGCCACACCAACCGTTTTGCGGCCGCGAGCTCCAACTGCCCGGTGATCAACTGGATGAGCTTCGTCGGCGAAACCGACGGCGCCGGCTGGTATCAGAACTTTGACAAGCCGTTCTGGGAAGACCCGAGCGAGTACCTCAAGCGCTCGCCGATCATGTACGTGGGCAATGTAAAGACGCCGACGATGCTGATGACCGGCGTCCTCGACCTGCGCACGCCCATTCCGCAGACGGAAGAGTTCTACCGGGCGCTCAAGTTGCGCGGCGTACCGACCGCCATGATCCGCATGAACAACGAGTTCCACGGCACGAGCTCCACGCCGTCGAATTTCCTGCGCACGCAGTTGTATCTGCGGAGCTGGTTCGACAAGTATTCCACCAAGCCGGCCAAGACCGCGTCCGAGTGAGCGGCGTTCGTCGTCGCGCCAGTGTGGGCGCATGGATCGTGGGCTGCGCCGCCGTTCCCTTGCCGGGGACGGCGGCGCAGCCGCGTTCAGGACGTTCGGACTGTGTGGTGAAGCTCGTCAAGGACGGCGACACCTTCCGCTGCACCGACGGCCGCCGGGTGCGTCTCCTGCAGGTGGACGCCCCCGCGAAGGACCAGACTCCCTTTGATGCCGCCGCGCTCGCCGCGCTTGCCTTTGTCGGGCTCGCTGACGGCCGCATGGCCAACGAGGAACTCGCCCGGCAAGGGGCCGTGGTGCTGCTCGCGTAGAAGCCGAATGTGCGGTCTGTGGCGCGCATCGAGGAGGCGGTGGCGGCCGCCCGGAAAGGTCGGATTGGGGTGTGGGCGGACCACGGACTCACCGGCGAGCCTCGACTCCACCGCCAAAAACTCTACTGACCCCAAAAGTAACCCCCATTCGCTTACTCCTCTGGACTCCCGTAAGACTTGCCTAAAACGGCGCGGGAGCCAAAGTTAGAGCATTCGTTACCTCAGGCCGGCTATGCCGTCTTAGGGAAACGGAGCCCGGCCTAGCCACCTCTAGGCCGTACACACTCGCAACACGAGGTACAACCTTATGGTAGGACGTTTCGTCAACCGGCTGTTCGCGCTCGCCGCGTTCTGTGCGGCAGCGACCAGCGCAGCGGCACAGGCGGGTCAGATCGCCGGGCGCGTCACGGAAGTCGACGGCGGCAAGGGCGCGGTGGGTGTGCGCATTCAGGCCGTGTCCGGACTCAAGATTGCCGCCGTCGTACAGACGGGCGACAACGGTAACTACCGCATCGCCAACCTCGCGCCCGGCACCTACGCCGTGGTTGCGCAGCGCATTGGCTTTCAGGCCAAGCGCAGTGAAGGCATCGTCGTCAAGGCCGGTGCCACGACGACGGCCAACTTTGCCCTGGAAGCGGCGGTCACGTCGCTCAACGAAGTGGTGACCACGGCCACGCGCGGCGCAGCTGAGGAAAAAGTCCTCGATGCGCCGGCTTCAATTTCGGTCGTCTCGTCTGAGCAGATGAGCAATCGTCCGGCATCGACGATCGCTGGGCAGATGAAGAGCGTGCCGGGCCTCTCCGTGTCACAGGGCGGCCTCGTGCAGTCGAACATCGTGTCGCGCGGCTTCAACAACGCCTTCTCGACCGCGATGCTGATGTTGCAGGATTATCGGAACACCGGCGTCCCGTCGCTCCGCGTGAACATTCCCTTCCTGTTCACCGGCACCAACGAAGACATCGAACGCGTTGAAGTGCTCAACGGCCCCGCCTCGGCGCTCTACGGCGCCAACTCGGCGAACGGCGTGCTCCACATCATCACCAAGTCGCCCTTCAACTCGCAGGGCACGACGCTGACCGTCGACGGCGGCACGCAGTCGTTGTTCCGCGGGGCGATGCGTCACGCCGGCGTCTTCGACGATTCGTGGGGCTACAAGCTCTCCGGCGAGTACTTCTCCGGCACCGACTTCAAGTACACCGATCCCAACGAACCGCTCGTCTTCCCGACGATTGCCGGATCGCCGCGCTCCGGGCAAGCGGCCGCGCGCGACTACAACATCCGTCGCTGGTCGTCGGAAGCCCGTCTCGACTACAAGCCGAGCCGGGATTTTGAAAACATCCTCACCGGCGGCATGACCAACATCGGCAGCGCCGTGGAACTCACGGGCGCCTTCGGTGCGTCGCAGATCAAGAACTGGTCCTACTCGTCGTTGCAGGACCGCCTGCGCTACAAGAAGTTCTTTGCGCAGGTGTTCTTGAACACCAACAACTCCGGGAACCAGAACGCGACCGACGCAAACGGTACGTTCTATATGCGCACCGGCATCCCCGTCGTCGATAAGTCCACGGTGTTGTCCGCGCAGCTGCAGCAGGCCTTTGAGCTCGGCGGCAACAAGTACACGATGGGCGTCGACTACATCTCGACGCACCCGCGTTCCGAAGGCTCGATCTTCGGCCGCAATGAGGGAAACACCGACATCCTCGAAGAAGGCGTGTATCTCCAGAGCACGACGCCGCTCACGCCGAAGCTCGACTTTGTGTGGGCTGGCCGCGCTGACTACACGGACCGTTTGAGCGGCATCCAGTTCTCCCCGCGCGTGGCGTTCATGTACAAGCGCACGCCCACCGAGAACTACCGCGTCTCCTTCAGCCGCGCCTTCAACTCGCCGGCCAGCTTCAATTACTTCCTCGATCAGATTTCCAACCCCAATCAGGCGCCGGGCTTCGCCCTCCGCGCGGTTGGCAACCCGTCCAAGGAAGGCTGGCAGTTCAGCCGTGGCTGCGACGCTACGATCAACTCCGGCCTCTGCATGCACTCGCCGTGGGTAGCGCAGGGCCCGACGACGAACGTCTCGTCCACGGCCGCTAACGCCTTCCCGGGCTTCATGGCCTCGCTGCCGACGATCATCGCCGGCTTGCCGACGCTGACCGCCGCGCAGAAGGCGCAGCTCCTCGGCTTGCTCGGCCCGCAGTCGGCTGGCGGCCTTGGCACGTTGCTCAACTCGCTCCGCCCGACCGACGCCCAGGTGGGCTCGGTGCTCCGTATCGGCTCCACGCAGGTGCAGGTTGCTGACGTCAAAGACCTACAGCCGCTGCAGGCCTCGTTCAACAACACGTGGGAGTTCGGCTACAAGACCATCATCGCCGACAAACTCCGCATCTCGCTCGACCTGTGGTATCAGCTCCGCGGCGACGTGGGTGTGCCGATTGCCCAGGCTAATCCGCTCGTGTTCTATGATCCGGCCAAGCTTGGCGCCTACCTCGGCACCTCGATTGCCACTGGGTTGATTCAGGCAGGCGTTCCGGCCGCTGTTGCGTCGGCCACGGCCGCTCAGGCCGCTGCCGCGCTCGTTCCGCTGATGGCGGCGCTCCCGCAGGGTGCGCTCTCCTTCACGAACACCAAACTCGCGCCCGACCAGACCATCATCGCCACCTACCAGAACGGCAACGGCGAAGTGGATGTCCGCGGTATCGACCTCGCCGTGGATTACCAGGCCGACGAACACTGGCTCTACTCGGCCACGATGTCGCACACCGGCCAGATCGTCTTCCCGACGGTGGGCGGCCCCACCAACCCGCTGATGTCGAACGCGCCGAAGTGGCGTGCAACCGGCTCGGTGCACTACATGGACGATCCCAACGGCTGGTCGTGGGACGGTACGGTGCGTTACACCGACGCCTTCCCGGTCAACTCCGGCGTGTTTAGCTCGCTCGGCTGGCCGCCGGTCTATTCGCCAGTTCCGGCGTCGACGCAGTTCGACCTCGGCGCGACGTGGAAGCTGCCGATTGGCCAGCGCATCGCGTGGTCGCTCAACGTCACGAACTTGCTCAACACCCCGGCGCCGACCTTTGCTGGCACGCCGAATATTGGCCGCATGCTCGTTACGCGCGTCAAGTACGACTTCTAGAACACACGCAACACGCGTGGTAGACGGCGGGGGGCGGTGAAAGCTGCCCCCCGCCTTGCATTTTACAGCTGTGCCAAACATCTCCTTCCTGCCGTCAAGGCCGAGCGTCATTGCTCATCGCGGCGACTCTGCCAATGTCCCTGAGGACACCGTGGAGTCGCTCCGTGCCGGCCTCGCGCTTGGCGCGGACGGTATTGAGTTCGACGTGCGCCTCTCGCAAGACGGCCACGTCATGGTCATTCACGATCCGCGTGTGGACCGCACCACCAACGGCACCGGTGAGGTGCGCGCGCTGTCGCGTGACGAGTTGCAAACGCTCGACGCCGGCTACCGGTTTACGCGCAACGACGGGCTCACCTTTCCGTGGCGCGATCGACGCGTCCGCATCCCGACGCTCGAATACGTGCTCGAGTGTTTTCCGCACGAGCGGCTTATTCTCGAGCTAAAAACAGTCGAGGCCTCCGCCGAAACCCTGCGGTTGCTGCAGCGCCACGGTGCGCGGAAACGATGCCTCGTGGGGTCGTTCCACGAGGAGGCGCTCGCCCCGTTTCGCGCCGCTGGATTTGCCACGGGGGCCACAAAAGACGATGTGATTCGACTCTATCGGCAGCTCTGGCGGCGCATTCGGCCACGCGTGCTGCCGTACGACGCGCTGATGATCACCCCGCGCTACCGCTCCGTGATTCCAGTGCCGGTGGGGCGCTTTGTACGCATGGCCGCCGCGTGCGGCGTTGCCACGCACGTGTGGACCATTGATGACCCAGCGCAGGCTCGGCGCCTCTGGGCGATGGGTGTGCACGGAATCATGTCGAACGACCCCGCCGCCATCCTACGGGCGGCCGGGCGGGAACCGATTGGCGATCCCGTGCCATTAGATTGGGAGGATGGAAACACATTCCGGGCGGGCTCGTGACCCGCTGCCTTCGGCCGCTCCGGCCGCACCTCAAACAACCCCTCCGGTGACTCACCCCGGCGCAGCGCCAAAGAAAAAGAAAGTCAACTACACGAACGCGTGGGCCGAGGCTCGCGAGCTCATGTGGAAGCATCGCGCCACGCTCTCGGTTGGGCTTGGATTGATGCTCATTAACCGGCTCGCGGGCTTTGTGTTGCCCGCGTCTTCAAAGTGGTTGATCGACAAAGTCGTTGGTGAAAAGCGCGGTGAGTTGCTCGTGCCGATCGCCATTGGTGCGGGGCTCGCCACACTGGTGCAGGCGGCCTCCAGTTTCGGGCTGTCTCAGGTGATCAGCGTGGCAGGACAGCGCGCGATCACCGATCTCCGCCGCCGCGTGCAAGAGCGCGTGATGCGCCTGCCGGTGAGTTTTTTTGATGCCACCCAGAGCGGCATTCTGATCAGCCGCGTGATGACCGACGCCGAGGGCGTGCGCAACCTCGTCGGCACGGGCATCATTCAATTGGTGGGCGGTGTGGTGACCGCCGGCATTGCGCTCGGTGGCCTGTTCTGGCTCAACTGGCGGTTGACCACGGCGACGCTGTGCATTTTGTCGCTCTTCGGCGGCGTGATGGCGTATGCGTTCAACAAGTTGCGCCCAATTTTCCGCGAGCGCGGAAAAATTTCCGCTGAAATTTCCGGCCGCCTCGGCCAGGCACTCGGTGGCGCTCGCGTGGTGAAAGTGTACACCGCCGAAAAGCGTGAAGAGATTGTCTTCACCAGGGGTGCGCACCGCCTGTTCCGTAACATTGCCGGAACCATTACGGGCACCTCGGCCGTCACCGCCTTTTCGACGGTGATCATCGGCAGTGTGGGCGTGCTGATGATCACGATTGGCGGACGCGATATTCTCGCCGGACACATGACGCTCGGCGATTTTGTGGTCTACGTGTTCTTAGTGGGGCTCGTCACCTTCCCCGTAGTACAAATGGCGGCGATCGGCACGCAGATGAGCGAGGCCTTGGCAGGGCTCGACCGCATCCGCGAGATCATGACCACGCCAACGGAAGACGCAGACGATGCCAACCTCGAGCCACTGGCTGGCGCCGACGGCGACATCGTATTTGACCATGTGTGGTTTGAGTACCGCGAAGGCCTTCCGGTGCTCAAGGACGTGACGTTTGTGGCCAAAGAGGGCACGACCACGGCGCTCGTCGGCTCAAGCGGCTCGGGGAAGAGCACGCTGATCTCGCTGATCATGGCATTCAATCGTGCCGGCAAGGGACGCATTCTGGTGGCCGGCCGCGACCTCGCGGGCGTGCGGTTGCGCGACTACCGGCGCAACCTGGGCGTCGTGCTGCAGGATAATTTTTTATTCGACGGCACGATCGCCGACAACATCGCGTTCGCCAAGCCTGGTGCGACCATGGAAGACATTCACGCCGTGGCCGTGGTCGCGCACTGCGACGAATTTATTGACCAGTTCCCCGACAAGTTCGACACGATCGTCGGCGAACGCGGCGTGAAGTTGTCTGGCGGCCAGCGGCAGCGCATCGGTATTGCGCGCGCCATTCTAGCCGATCCCAAAATTCTCATTCTCGACGAAGCTACGTCGAGTCTCGACTCCGAGAGCGAGCAACACATTCGTGACGGCCTGCGCACGTTGCGCCGCGGCCGCACGACGTTCGTGATTGCGCACCGACTCTCGACCATCCAGAGTGCCGATCAGATTATCGTGCTCGAGCATGGCGAAATCGTGGAGCGCGGCACCCACGACGAACTCCTCGCCAACGACGGGCGCTACAAGCAGCTCTACGACAAACAATATCAGATTGAGCGCGACCAGTTCATCAATCCCGGCGAAGATTTTACGCCGGATCCCGCAAAGGGTGTTGGTGGCGCGAGCGGCGGGACCAACGCGTTGTAGGGTTGCGGTCGGGACGCCGTTGGTCGACCAGACGTTGCGCTACGCAAGCGGGGCCGGACACACGGTGTGTGTCCGGCCCCGCTTGGCATTCCGCTCCCGCGCATTACACGCGAGCGGTCGCGTGCGACCGCGTTCAACCGCGCGCGTTACTTCGCGCGGCGCTTGCCGGTGAGTTTCGAGCCATCGCCCGCCATCGACCAGTCGCCGGAAATGTTGTTATCGCTATCGATCGTCATCGAGATGATCGCATCGCCGCCGTCGGGCGCCATAACGACCATCCGCACCATATTGCCCGTGACCGTGACCGACTTCACCGGAAGCGTCGGAATGCCCTCGCCGGTCACCTGACCGCCGTACGTGCCGTCCGCCTTCTTCTCGATGCGTGCATTGAGCACCATCTCGTTCCCCATCGCCGTGAGGTTTACGTCGTACATGCCGACGGGGTCGACGTTACGGCCGCGCGGTGCCGGCGCGGCGATAGGCGCTGCGGCTGCGGCTACGGCTGGCGCTGGGGCTGGGGCCGCCGGCGCAGGAGCCGCCTTGGCGGCCGGGGCTGGCGTAGGCGTAGGCGCGGGCGCTGCGCCAGCGCCGGTGGACGCCGGTGCACTACACGCTGCGGCACAGAGTAACGCCGCCAAACACGCGGTGAGTCGATTTGTCATGATTATTTCCTTGGTCAAGGTCTGCCATAACTTGGCAGGAGTAGGGCCATTGCGCCATCAGCCAGCCCCCTGCCCCCGATGGGAGCGCTGCTTATCTTCCCGACGATATGACACTCACCCTCGCCAGCGAACTCCGCCGCTTTGACGAACCACGCTACCGAGCGGATTTTTACCGCGCCTGGCACGCCGGCTACTCAGCGGGGCTGACGCACAGCGCCACGCTCGGTGCGCTCGCTCCGTCGCCCTCGGCGTC
>CANIWQ010000039.1 GCA_947471365.1 Gemmatimonadota bacterium
GCCGTCATTGCGGTCGCGCAGCTCGAGGCGATTCCATAATGGCGGACCTCCTCAATGCGATGACTGCCTGGCTCAGCGGCGTGCCGCTGTGGCAGCTGTATGCGATGTTAGGCGCCGTGGCCTTTATCGAAGGCATCTTTCCGCCGGTGCCGGCTGACTTGGTCGTCGCGCTCGGGAGTTTTCTCGCCGCCCGCAATGGCGCCAACTTCTACGCGACGTCGGGAGCGATCGTCGTGGGAAGTGTCGCCGGCACCATGGTGGTGTACGCCGTCGCCCGAAAGTTCGGAGCCAACTGGTTGCATGCCCGTCTCAAGAAGGCGGGCATCGACAACCTCGAACAGCGCCTTGAACTGATGTACTCGAAGTACGGCATGACGGCGTTGTTCGTGAGCCGCTTTCTTCCGGGGCTCCGCGCGATCACCCCACCGATGGCCGGCGCCACCCGCGTTCCGCCGATCCGCACGGCGGCGGTGTTTCTGCTCGCGTCCTCCATTTGGTACGGGGCGATTGCATGGATTGCCTTCCGCGTCGGCGATGATTGGGTCGCCATGCAGCGCACGCTCCGTCAGTTCTCCCGACAGGTCGGCATTGTCGCGTTCGTTGCGGCTGGCCTGATGGCCGCGATCATTATCATTGTCGTGCGTCGGCGCGCGTCCGCTCGGATTCAGCAGGCGATTGACGACGCCACCGCTGGGGCTGGCACGCCCGAGGATTGATGCTGGCAGACGGGGCGGCCCGCGCGTTTCAGCTCGAGCGCTTTGCAGAGTATCTAGCGCTCGAGGACGGCGCTTCGCTCCGTACCATTGAAGCATACGGACGAGATCTCAACCGATTTGTGGAGTGGGCTTCGGTCCGCTCGCTGGCCAATCCCGCGGCTGTTGAGTCGGCGCATCTGCGCGACTTCGTGTACCACTTGAAGGACATGGGGCTCGCCCCGTCGAGCATTCGGCGGTCGGTCTCGGCGCTCCGCACCTGGTTCAAGTTCCTTCAGGCCGAAGGACAACTGGCACGCGACCCGAGTGAGCGGCTGGAAACGCCCAAGAAATGGCGCACGCTCCCCGAGGTCCTCACCGTGGACGAGGTCATTCGCATCATCCACGCCGTGTCACTCGACGATGCCATGGCCTTTCGGGACCGCGCGATGCTGGAACTCGCCTACGGCGCTGGCCTGCGTGTGAGCGAATGGATCGGGCTCGACGTCAAGGACGTCATGCTCGAGGACGCACTGGTGCGGGTGTTTGGCAAGGGCTCCAAGGAGCGATTGGTGCCCATTGGGCGTTCCGCTATCGGCGCCGTGGGGATGTACCTGCGGGAACTCCGGCCGACGCTGGAACGCGGAGCGGGCAAGGGGAAACTGTTTCTCAACGCGCGGGGGAACCCACTCTCCCGCATGGGCGCGTGGCAAATCCTCCGGAAGTATGTGGAGCGGGCGGGTATCGAAAAACATGTAAGCCCCCATACGCTCCGCCACTCCTTTGCCACGCATCTGCTCGAGGGGGGCGCCGACCTGCGCGCCGTGCAGGAGATGCTTGGGCACGTGGACATCTCCACGACGCAGATTTACACGCACGTGGACCGTGAGTATCTGCGTTCGGTGCACAAACAGTTCCACCCGCGTGGCTGAACCGCTCTGACGTAGACCAGACCTTGCCGCAGCGCAGGCACGACGCGACGTTTCGTATAACAAGGCGGCATCCGATGCTCCTGATCCTCGACAACTACGACTCCTTCACGTACAACCTCGTCCAGTACTTCGGCGAGCTCGGCGAACAGCCGCACGTCGTACGAAACGACGCGCTGTCCGTGGAGGCGGTCCGTGATCTCAACCCCGATGCCATTGTGCTGAGCCCTGGGCCTGGCACTCCGGCGGACGCAGGTATCTGCATTCCCGTGATTCAGCGCTACGGCGCCGAGATTCCGATTCTGGGCGTCTGCCTCGGACATCAGGCTATCGGCGAGGCATACGGAGGGCGGGTCATTCGCGCCCCGCGCGGTGTGATGCACGGCAAGACCTCCCGCATTCGCCATAACGCGCAGGGGCTCTTCGCGTCACTGCCAGATCCGCTCGGCGTGATGCGCTATCACTCGCTCGTCGTGGAGGCGCAGTCGCTCCCGCCGGAGCTCGAGGTGATTGCCTGTGCGGATGACGATGCCAGTGAAATCCACGCGCTGCGACACCGGACGTTTCCTGTGTGGGGGGTCCAGTTCCACCCCGAGTCGATTCTGACGGTGGGTGGCAAGCAGTTGTTGCGCAATTTTCTCACGCTCGCCGCCACGCACCGCGGCGCGGCCTCTCACTGAGCGCGCCATGATCAGACGCCTCTTCAGCGTGCTCACGTTGCTGTTACTCCTGGCTGGCGTCCTCTTCTTTTGGCAGGGCGCCAACTTCGTGGACGGCCGTATGAACACCGTGCGGCGCAAGCCACCGTATCCGGTGAGCGCTGCCGCCGCCGCGCTGCACGCGACGTTGCGCGTGGTGGACATGCACGACGACCTCCTGCTCTGGCCACGCGATCCCGTCGCGCGTAGCACCACCGGCAGCACCGATATTCCGCGCCTGATTGCGGGAAATGTGGCAATCCAGATTTTTTCGACGGTCACCAAAACGCCGCGCGGCCAAAACTACGCGGCGAACGGGAGCACGACCGACAACATCACGCTGCTCGCGGTTGCCGAGCGCCGCCCGATCAGCAACTGGACGAGCCTTATGGAGCGCGCTCGGTGGACGAGTCTCAAAGCCCACGACGCGGCCGAACGTTCGAACGGCGCGCTCGTGCTCGTATCCAACGCGTGGGAACTCCAGCGAGAGCTCGCTGGTCGCGAGGTGAAGCAGAACGTCGTGATCGGCATCCTGTCCATTGAGGGAATGCAGGTGCTGGATGGGAAACTTGAGAATCTCAAGACGCTCTATTCGCTCGGGTTCCGAATGGCGGGGCTCGCGCACTTCTTTGACAACGAAGTGGCCGGTTCGGCCCATGGGCTCGACCAAGGTGGTCTCACACCGCTCGGTGTGTCGGTCGTGAAGAAGATGGAAGAGAAGGGGATGATCGTCGATCTCGCGCACGTGTCGGCCAAGGCGGTCGACGACGTGCTGGCGATGGCCAGGCGCCCGCTGGTGGTCTCGCATGGCGGGGTGGCGGCGGTCTGCCCAGGTCCTCGCAACTGGACGGACGATCAACTCCGCCGGCTGGCTGTGAATGGCGGTGTCATCGGCATCGGCTTCTGGGACGCGGCCATCTGCGATCCCACTCCTGCGGGTGTGGCAAAGGCCATCCGCCACGCGGTGGATGTGGCGGGGATTGATCATGTGGGACTCGGGTCCGACTGGGACGGCGCTATTGCGTCAGCCTTTGACGCCACGGGAATGCCGCTCGTGACCGAGGCGTTACTCAACCAGGGTTTCAGTGAGCAGGACATTCGCATGATTATGGGTGAGAATGTGATCCGCTTGCTCTTGCAGGGATTGCCGAAGGGCGGTTAGTACCGCCAGGTCTGAGTTGGGTTGCGTGCCTCTCCACGAAACACGATACTTCTTCCTTGCAATCGTACGAGGCGAAACCCGTACGGTTGTGCCGGATTTTTCGACCGAATGCCAGCGTGCGTTGTGCCCTCCCCCTTTTTTTCGAACGACTAAATCAGACCAGAGCACTCTTTCTATGTCCCTACATCTCGGCGACATCGCACCGAATTTCACCGCAGAAACCACGCAGGGCACCATCGACTTCCACGCATGGAAGGGTGATGCCTGGGCCGTCCTGTTTTCCCACCCGAAGGACTTCACCCCGGTCTGCACCACGGAACTCGGCATGGTGGCCAAGCTGATGCCCGAGTTCCAGAAGCGCGGTACCAAGGTGATTGGCCTCTCCGTGGACCGGATTGCCTCGCACCTCACGTGGGAAAAGGACATCGCGGAAGTCACAGGCAATGCGGTGAATTTCCCAATGATCGCGGATCCCGAACGCACCGTGTCGAACTTGTACGACATGATCCATCCGAACGCGAGCGACACGATGACCGTGCGCTCGGTGTTCATTATTGGGCCGGATAACAAGGTCAAGCTCACGCTGACCTACCCCGCCAGCACCGGGCGCAACTTCGATGAGATCTTGCGCGTGATTGACGGGTTGCAGCTCTCGGCCAAGTTTCCAGTCTCTACCCCAGCGAACTGGGCCAAGGGCGGGGATGTGATTGTGGCCACGTCGATGGCGACCTCGGATGCCCGTGCCGCCTTCCCCAAAGGGGTCACGGAGCTGAAGCCCTACCTTCGCACGACGCCGAGCCCCGAATAAGGCGTTTCGGATCGAATATCGCGGGGATTCGGCAAAAGGCCGGATCCCCGCTTTTGCTGAGCTCGGTCCTTGGGAAGGGGGCGGTCGCCGGCGGCTTGGGGACAGGGATCCGAGCCCCCAAACGCCTTGATTTGCAGTGTGTTGCGCAGGCTTCTATATTCTTTGGTGTGCTTCTTGCATCCCTGTCCAGTCGTTCGGAGTTGCTGACGTGAGCACTCTGATCGTAATTCCCGCCAGGCTCGGGGCGACCAGGCTCCCCCGCAAACCGCTTCGCCTTCTGGGCGGCGCCCCCCTGATTGTCCGCGTTTGGCAGCGCGCGATTGCCATGAATGCGGCCGATCGCGTGGTCGTGGCCACGGATCATCCTGAGGTGGCCGATGCGGTGCGTGCGGCGGGCGCGGAAGTCGCGATGACGCGCGGCGACCATGTATCTGGCACCGATCGCGTGGCCGAAGTGGCGAACCAAGCGGCCTATGCGGGTTACGACGTCATTGTGAATGTCCAAGGCGACGAACCCTACATCAATGCCGACGCCGTGCGCGGATCCGCCGAGATGGTGTCGAGCGGCCGATTCCCGCTGGGCACGGCCGCCGCGACCGCGACCGCCGAGATTCTGGCGAACCCGGCGATCGTGAAGGTGGTTACCGACGACACCGGGCGCGCGCTCTATTTCTCGCGCGCGCCCATCCCGTTTTTGCGCGACCCGTCCGACGCATCGCATCGCGATGCACTGCTACGGCAGCACCTCGGCGTGTATGCCTATCGCCGAGATGCGCTGCAACGCTGGGTCTCGCTCCCGCCGCACCCGCTCGAACTCACGGAACGTCTCGAACAGCTGCGCGCGATTGCCGACGGATTGGCAATGGGCGTGGCGTCGGTGGCACCGGTGCTCGGTGGCGGTATTGATACCGAAGATGATTTGATTGACGCGAATGCCCGCTGGTCCGACGCCACCTTCACCGCCGGAACCTCCTGATGCCGACCCCTGCTATGCAGAGCAGCACCAAATACATTTTCGTCACCGGCGGCGTGGTCTCGTCGCTGGGTAAGGGCATTGCCGCGGCGTCGATCGGGCGATTGCTCGTCGAGCGCGGACTGCGCGTCACCATGATGAAGTTCGATCCGTACATCAACGTGGATCCGGGCACGATGAGTCCGTTTCAGCACGGAGAAGTGTTCGTCACCGACGACGGCGCCGAAACCGACCTGGACCTCGGGCACTACGAGCGGTTCATTGACCGTCCGCTGACGCAGGCCAACAACGTCACGACCGGGCGCGTCTACTTGAACGTGATCACCAAGGAGCGCCGCGGCGAATTCTTGGGCTCCACCGTGCAGGTGATTCCGCACATCACCGACGAAATCAAAAGCGCCATCCGCCGTCTCTCTCCGGAAAACGACGTGGTGCTGGTGGAAATTGGCGGCACGGTGGGCGACATCGAGTCGCTGCCGTTCCTTGAGGCGATTCGCCAGTTCCGTCACGATGTGGGGCGCGAGAACGCGATGTTCGTTCACCTGACGCTGGTGCCATGGATTGCGGCCGCGGGCGAAGTCAAAACGAAGCCCACGCAGCACTCCGTGCGCGACCTCATGGAAATTGGTATTCAGCCGGACGTGCTTATTTGCCGCACGGAACGGCCACTGACCGAAGACGTCAAGCGCAAGATCGCCCTCTTTTGCAACGTCGAGTTCGGCGCGGTGATCGAAGCGAGGGACGTCAAAACGATCTACCAGATTCCGCTCACGTTCCACGATCAGGGCCTCGACGATCTCGTCTGTCGGAAGCTCGGCCTCGAGACCAAGGCACCGGATCTCGCCGCGTGGAAAGGACTCGTGTCACGGGTGCTCGAACCGAAGGACAACGTGCGCATCGCCGTGGTCGGTAAGTACACCGATTATGCCGACAGCTACAAGAGCGTTCAGGAAGCGCTGATTCACGGTGGCATCGCGAACGACGTTGGCGTCGATATCGTGTGGACGTCGAGTGACCTCTTCACGGATATGGACACGGCGCGCGCCACCATGCGCGGCTTTGATGGTCTGCTCGTACCGGGCGGCTTTGGGGTGCGCGGCGTGGAGGGCATGGTGGAAGCCATCCGCGCGGCCCGCGAGACCATGACGCCGTTCTTCGGCATTTGTCTCGGGATGCAGGTGGCGATCATTGAGTTTGCGCGTGACGTGTGCGGGCTCGACGACTCCAACTCCAGCGAGTTCGCGCCGGAATGCTCGAACGCGGTGATCTCGCTGATGGCCTCGCAGCAGCATGTAACCGACATGGGTGGCACCATGCGCCTCGGCGCGTATCCGTGCCGTTTGAAGCCGGGCTCCAAGGCGGCAGAGATTTACGGACAGCCGGAAATCAGCGAGCGGCACCGGCATCGCTATGAGGTGAGCAACGAGTATCGCGAACTCTTCCACGAAAAGGGGATGCGCCTCTCGGGGCTTTCGCCCGACGGATCGCTCGTGGAAATGATTGAGTTGGTGGACCATCCGCACTTTGTGGCGTGCCAGTTCCATCCGGAGCTGAAGAGCCGTCCTACGCGGCCGCATCCGTTGTTCTCGTCATTTGTGGCGGCCGCAGCAACGCTCAAGCGCAATCGGGCGGCGGCTGGTGCCAATGGCGCCGCGGCACATACCATGGTGCAGGCCGGGTAATGACAGCTGTGCACTCGTTCTTTCCGGCCGACCGGCTTTTTTTGATTGCCGGCCCATGCGTCGTCGAGGGAGACGACTTGATGTTCCGCATCGGCGATCATCTCGCCGCGCTCGCGGAGCGCGTGCCCGGTGGGATCATCTTCAAGGCCAGTTTCGACAAAGCCAATCGTTCGAATGACGGCGCCTTTCGCGGCCCTGGAATCGACGAAGGGCTCGCCGCACTCGATCGCGTGCGCGCGCGCACGGGATTGCCCATCCTCACGGATGTGCATCTCCCCGAACACTGCGCGGCGGCCGCGCAGGTGGCGGATGTGTTGCAGATTCCTGCCTTTCTCTGCCGGCAAACCGATTTGCTCATTGCGGCAGGAAACACAGGGAAGCCCGTGAATGTGAAGAAGGGGCAGTGGATGCATCCGGAGGGAGTCGCTGGCGCCGTCGCGAAGGTGCGGCACGCCGCGCCCAAGGGAACGCCAGTGGCGGTCACCGAGCGCGGGACTTTCTTTGGCTACGGCGATCTCGTCGTGGATATGCGCGCTTTTCCTCGGATGCGCGCGGCGTGCAACGCCCCCGTGATTTTTGACGCGACGCATTCGGTGCAACAGCCTGGCAGAGGAGAGGGCGGCGCGAGCGGAGGGCTACGAGAGTTCATTCGCCCGCTCACACTCGCGGCGATGGCCGCGGGCGCAGACGGGCTGTTCATGGAGACGCACCCGGATCCGGATCATGCGCCGAGCGACGGACCGAACATGATGCCGCTCGATCAGCTCGACGCGCTCATTCTGCGCGCCGTCGACATCTGGCAGGGAGCCCGCGCATGATCGCGCCGGCTGCCGCCGCGAAGATCAAGCTCGTGGTCCTCGATGTGGACGGTGTGCTCACCGACGCTGGCTATTACCTCGGCGACGTGGAAGGAAAGCCCGCGTCGCTGTTGCGCTACAACATTCAGGACGGCGTCGGCACCGTGCTGCTCCGGATGGCCGGCCTCAAGCTCGCGATTATTACCGGCCGTGAGTCCGAGAGCGTGAGCCTGCGTGGCGTGCAGCTGAAAATGGACGCGGTGATTCAGGACAAGCATGCGCGCAAAGCGCCCGCGTTGCGCCGCTTGGTGACGCAGCTGGGCGTGACGCTCGACGAAGTGGCTTTTCTCGGTGATGACCTCCCGGACCTCGGCGCCCTGCGCATTGTGGGAATGCCCGTGGCCGTCGGGAACGCGGTGGCCGAAGTGCGCGATGCGGCGCAGGTGCACCTCACCAAATCCGGCGGGCACGGCGCGATTCGTGAGTTTGCCGAAGCGTTGCTCGTGGCACGCGGCGAGTGGGCGTCGCTGGTGGAGCGATATGTCGACGAGCGTTCACGCGAGGATGGGGCGCTATGATGCACGAGGCCGACATCATTGCGAGTGGCCTGCGGGTGATGCGCATGGAAGGGGAGGCCCTCGCGGAGGCGTCGTCGCGGCTTGGGGCGTCATTTGCGCGGGCCGTGCAGGTGATCGCTGCGGCGAGTGGGCGTGTGATTGTCGCCGGCGTGGGCAAATCGGGACTCATTGGCCGCAAGATTGCTGCGACGATGACCTCCACGGGAACACCCGCGATGTTCCTGCATCCCACGGAGAGCGTGCACGGCGATCTCGGCATCGTGTCGGTTCAGGATGTGGCGATCCTTCTTTCCAAGAGTGGCGAGACCGACGAACTGCTCCCGTTGCTGGAACAGCTCAAACGCCTCGGCGTCAAAACCATCGCCATCAGCGGCGATGGCCAGTCGACGCTCAGCCGCAACGCGGATGTGTGGCTCGACGCCTCGGTGCGCGAAGAGGCCTGCCCGCACGATTTGGCGCCAACGACCAGCACGACCGTGGCGCTGGCGTTAGGTGATGCGCTGGCGGTGGCGCTGCTCGAGGTCAAAGGCTTTGGGCGCGAAGATTTTGCGCGACTCCACCCTGGTGGCGCGCTGGGCAAGAAACTCTTGCTGACGGTGGCGGATGTGATGCTCACCGAGAATCTGCCAACATTGCCCGCGACGGCCACGATGTACGACGCCGTCGTGCAACTGGCCGACCGGCGCGGCATTGCCGTGGTGATTGATAGCCAGTCCACGCTCTTAGGCGTGATCACGACCGGTGATTTTATGCGGCTCATGGAGCGCACGCGTGATGTCTTTACGGTGCCGGTGGATACCGTGATGACCACAACGCCCAAGACCACGCGCCCCGACGAGCTCGGCAGCGCCGTGGTGTATCGCATGCAGCAGAGCGGAATCATTTCCATGCCGGTGGTGGACGCACAATCGCGACTGGTTGGGGTGGTGCACCTGCACGACCTGATGCGCGCGGGGGCGGCATGACCGCCGGCGTTCGCCACTCGTCGCACCGGCGATTGTCGCTGCGCGTCGCAGCCGTGGCCGCGCTCATTGCCCTCGTGGCGTGCGGAAGCCCCGAGGGCACGGCGATCGCAGCACGCAAAAAAACGCTGGCCGACTCTGCCGATCAGATTGCCTTCAATGGCCGGTGGCTCATTACCGACAAGGGGATGCAGCGCGGTCAGATTACGAGCGACACGGCGTTCTTCTTTGACGACAACACGCGCATCGAGATGCGCGGCACGGTCCGTGGTCTGTTTTACGGATCCACCGGTGCGCTCGACGCCGTGCTCACGGCTCGCGCGGCCACGTACAACATGCGCACGCAGAGTCTTGAGGCGCGTGGCGATGTGGTCATGAACTCCGTGGACGGTCGCAAGTTGACCACGCCGTTGCTCAAGTACGACCAGCGCACCAATCAAATCTCCAGTGATAGCGCGTTTACGGCGACGGAGCCGGGGCGTGAGATGAAGGGCGTGGGATTCCGGTCGGATCCAGACATGCTCAACGTCAACGTCACGAAAATGAAGCGCACGAAGGCCGGCGCGGTTGACCTCCCGTCCAAGTGACCCTTCGTTCCTTGATCACGTTGCTCGCCGTTGCGAGCCTGTCTCCTGTCGTAACAGGAGCGCAAGGGCGCGCGCCAAAGCCGTGCCAGATGGTGGCCACCGAGGTGGTGCGTAACGGGGTCTCGACCAGCGTGCAAGCGTACAAAATGCCGTCTGGTCAATACATGACGTACTTCGGCGCTGGCGTCGACGCTGTTTGCGAAGGCACCGACCAGAAACTGCTGGCGGACAGTGCGGAGAGCTTGGGTGATCAGAAGGTGATCAACCTGTACGGGCACGTCCGCTACCGCGAAGCCCGCATGCGTGTGACGGCCGACAAGATGGTCTACTGGACCGCCGAAGAGCGCATTGTCCTCGAGGGCAATGTGGATGGCGTGACCAGCACCGGCACGCACTTCAAGGCACCCACCGCCGTATACTGGCGCGCGATTCCTACGCAGCGCCGCACGGCAAAGCTCGACGCGACGGGTCGCCCCGATATTTGGATCAGCCCCAAAGACGCCGGTACGAAGGAACCGAAGGACAGCGTCAACATTAAGGCCGACCGTGTGATCAGTGAAAATGATTCCCTGGTGTGGGCCACGGGCCGCGTGGAGATCAACCGGCCGGATATGATGGCCACCGGCGACTCGGCGTATCTCGACAATGGCAAGGAAACACTCGACCTCCTGCTCCATCCCAAGGTTGAGGGGCGCGGCGAGAGCAAGTTCAGTCTCGTGGGCGACCACATTTTCGTGCAGTCCCGGCAGCGGCAAGTTGAGCGAGTCAAGAGTTCAGGGTCCGCCGTGGCGACGAGTGATGAAGTGAAGCTCAAAGCCGACACCATCGACATGCGGGTCGCGGACCAAAAGCTCCAGCGCGCGTTTGCGTGGGGCCCCAAACGCGCGATCGCCGACGCGCAGAACCGGCAGATTACCGCCGACTCCATTGATGTGGTGATGCCCGGGCAGGTGATTCGCGAGATGCGCGCGATCCGCGATGCCATGGCCGACAGTCACCCCGACACCACCAAGATCCTGTCCAAGGAAATGGACTGGCTGCGCGGCGACACGGTGGTGGCGACTTTCGAGCAGGCCGCGGCGAGCGACACCAGCAACGCGCCGGCTATCAAGCAGATCGTCGCACGCGGCAAGGCACGGTCGTTCTACCAAATGGCGCCGAGTGGCGCCACCGAGAAGACCGACAAGCCCAACATCAACTACGTCACGGGTCGCTTGATCACAGTGGATTTTCTTCAGAGAGAAATTCACACCGTCACCGTGATCGATCGAGCCGCGGGATTTTACCTCGAAGCGTTGGCCGATTCCACCAAGGTGAAAGCCAAGGCGGCGGCGGATTCGGCCAAAGCTAAGGCCGCCACCGATTCCGCAAAAACAAAAACTGGTAAACCAGGCGCGGCCCCCGCGCAGAGGAAGATTCCGTGAGCGGATTCGAGAATAACGCGGCGCAGGAACAGGTACGAGCGACGGTCGAGCGGTACAGCGCCGGTGATCGCTCCGCCACGCTGGCGATGCTGGCACTCATCGGCATCGCGAACGAAACAGGCGTCGCGGTGTTTCACGACGTCGCCGTGCAGATGCGCGCCGACTACATCTCGGCGTTGCGAGCCGAGGGCCGAGACGCTGACGCGGAGGCGGGGCGGCTGAGCCTCGACGAGGTACGGGCGCATCTCGCGAACGTGGTGGTGCCGCGACTCGTCAGTGCTGGCGCGATCGAGACGATCCCCGGTGGGAGCGACGGCACTGGACTCAAGCTACGGCTCAGCACCGATGCGTGGGCGGCCGTCCGAGGCGCGCGCAGTCAGGTCGCCGCGGTGCTGCGGCACACGGGCGAGCATTCGACCATGCACCGCGTGTCGGCGGGCGAACGGGTCACGGGTTCCAGTGAACTGCGCGCGGAAGGGTTGGTAAAGACCTACCGTCGCCGCAACGTCGTGAACAATGTGGCGCTCGATCTTCGCCAGGGCGAGATCGTCGGGCTCCTTGGCCCCAACGGCGCGGGAAAAACCACCACGTTCTACATGATCGTGGGGCTCATTCCGCCGGTGCAGGGGCGCATCCTGTTCGACGGCCAAGACATTACGAACATGCCGATGTACCAGCGCGCACGGCGTGGCATTGGCTATCTCTCGCAGGAGCCGTCGGTGTTCCGGAAGCTCTCGGTGGAGGAGAACATCCTCGCGATTCTCGAGACGCTGCCGATCAGCCGCACCGAACGCGAGGCGCGCCTCGAAGGACTGCTCGACGAGCTCAACATCAAGCACCTGCGCGCCAGCAAGGCCTACGCGCTTTCGGGCGGCGAACGTCGTCGGCTTGAGATCACTCGCGCGCTGGTCACGCAACCCAAGTTCATGATGCTCGATGAGCCGTTTGCCGGCGTGGATCCGATTGCGGTGCACGACATCCAGCAGATTGTCGCGAGCCTTAAGCATCGCGGCATCGGCGTCCTGATCTCTGACCATAACGTCGAACAGACGCTCGACATTGTCGATCGCGCGTACATCATGTTTGACGGTCAGGTGAAGGTGTCTGGTACGGTTCGTGAGCTGGTGTTTGACGACACCGTGGCGGACATCTACCTCGGCCCGACACTCACGGCGCGTCTGCGCAGTCGATTCAAGGAAGCTCCCGTTTCGGACTCCACGGGATGAGGACGGGCCTGAACCAATCGGTTCGCCTTGGGCAGGAGCTCAAGATCAATCCACGCCTCTATCAGGCGATGGATATGCTGTACATGCCCCTGCTGGATCTCCAACAGCACCTCAAGCAGGAGTTGCTCGTCAACCCGTTCCTTGAGCTAAGCGAGGAAGAGGACGAGGAACTCTCCGAAGAGCAGTCGGTTGAGGCGACGCAGGAGCAGGAGGAGGACCGCGAATCGGCCGACGCCGATGATCGGGACGACGGCGAGGAACGGGTCGAAAGCGAGCCGTCTGACGACGACGGCGATTCCGGCGAGCTGGAACTGGACTCGCTCGGGGAAGAGTCGCTCATTGAAGACCCCGTCGACCCGCGCGCCGAAGACGAGACCGACTGGGAGAACATTCTTCTCGATGGTTTCGACTCACCCGGCGGCATGCACGAACAGCAGGAACAGCAGGAGCGTTTCGAGGCGGTTCCGGTATCCAGCACCAATTTGGAAGAGCATCTCCGCGAACAGATTCGGATGCTCGATCTGAATCCTCGTCAGTTGCTCCTAGCCGACGAGTTTATCGGAAACATCGGGGACGACGGCTACCTGTCGACGTCGCTCGAACAGATTCTCCTGAGCATCAATCAGACTATCGAGCGCGCGGCCGAAGCGGTGGATCGTGATACCGACGAGTTGCCATTTTACACATCGTCGGAAGCAGACGCGATGCTCGAGACGGTCCAGCATCTCGACCCGCCGGGCGTCGGCGCCCGCGACCTGCGCGAGTGTCTCCTGCTGCAACTCCGTGAGAAAGGGCAGGCGGGGTCGATGGCCGACCGACTGGTGCGGGACTTCTTTGAGGAACTGATTGCCCACCGCTGGAGTGACGTTGCCAAGCGGACCGGGGTTTCTCCGTTAGAGGTGCAACACGCCGCCGATGAAATCGCCAAACTGAGCCCGAAGCCCGGGCTGTCGGTGACGAGTGGACCGGAGAACTACGTTATGCCGGACTTGATCGTCGAGAAGGTGGACGGCGCCTATTTGGTGTTCACCAACGACGGCAATCTGCCGCGCCTCAAGTTGAGTCGCGTGTATCAGGACATTGCGCGCGACAAAAAGAAGTTTGACGCAGAGAACAAGGAGTTCATCACCAACAAGCTCAATGCCGCGCAGTGGCTCATTCAGGCCATCGAGCAACGGCGGCAAACCATGCTCAAGGTGATGCATTTTATTGTCGAGCGGCAACGGGATTTCTTTGAGAAAGGGGTGCAGTATCTCAAGCCACTGACGCTACGGGAAGTGGCCGACGTCATCGGCATGCACGAATCCACAGTCAGTCGCGTCACAAACGAGAAATACGCGCAAACGCCGCGCGGCGTGCTATCGCTCAAGTTCTTCTTTTCGAGCGGCCTCGCGACCACCGACGGCGAAGATGTGTCCGCCCGCGGCATCAAGGCGACCATTGAGAAGCTGGTGACGGACGAAGATCCGAAATCTCCACTCACCGATCAGGCGATTGTGGAGATTCTCGAGCAGGACGGCATTCAGATTGCCCGCCGCACGGTGGCCAAATACCGCGATCAGCTCGGCGTGCTCTCGGCCCGGATGCGCAAACGTGTCTGATTTTCTCTCTCACGACGAGACCCCGCGAGTGACCCCTTCACGCGACGCCGTCGATGTCTCCGTGCTCATGCCCGCAAAGGACGAAGCCGAGAATCTCCCGCTCTTTCTCGAACTGTGCGAGGCAACATTCCGCAGCCGGACCGAGCGCTATGAAGTGATCGTCATTGACGACGGATCCTCAGACGGAACCGCCGCCGTGATGACCGCCATGCAAGCGCGGTACCCCTGGGTTCGCACGGTACGCCACCGCACGCAACGTGGCATTGCCGATGCGCTCCGCAGCGGGTTTCTCGCGGCGCGCTCAGACATTCTGGTCTTTTATCCCGCCGACCTGCAGTTCAAACCGGAAGATATCCCTCGTCTCGTCGCGCCGATTCTGGCTGGCGAGAGCGACATGGTCACCGGCTACAAGCAGGGGCAGTACAACAAGGCGTTCGTGTCAAAGATCTACAACGGGCTTTCGCGCGCGCTGTTCAAGGTGCCGGTCCGCGACCTGAACAACGTCAAGGCATACCGCCGCGCCGTGATGGACGATCAACCGGTGCGCCCGGACTGGCATCGCTACATGATTGTGCTGGCGGTGGCACGCGGTTACACCGTGACCGAGATTCCCGTGCCGCTCTACGCGCGGCACGCGGGGAAGTCAAAGTTCGGCTGGTCGCGCATTCCGGTGGGCGTGCTCGACATGCTGGCCGTCTGGTTCGAACTCCGGTTCGGGCAGAAGCCGCTCCTCGCCTTTGGTATGCTCGGCGCCGGGCTGTTTGCCATCGGCCTCGCGAGCGGGCTGTTTGCGCTAGGCGTTCTTCTGCTCAAGGGCCAAGGCGTGCGCGCGGTCTGGACCGTTATCCAAACGTGTTTGCTCCTCGGTTCCATTTTCTTCGCGACGGGTCTGCTCGGCGAACAGATTGCGGTCTTGCGCGCGGAGCAACGAGAGATGCGTCGGCGGTTCGACGAGTCGCGAACGCCACGCTCCCACGACGACTGATCGTGGCTCCGATCCGCGTCTTGTTCGTGTCCCATTCGTACCCGCGCGCTGACGGCGACATCGCGGGTTCGTTTGTGCATCGACTCGCCGTCGCCCTCGCGGCACGCGGTGATATCGTGCGCGTCCTCGCTCCGGCGACGGCGGATGCGGACCAGACCGCTGAACTCGATGGCATCCGCGTGGATCGATACGGGTATGCACCGGCCGCGTGGCAGACGCTGGCGTACGAAGGCAATATGGCGCAGCAGGTGCAGGGGTCGTGGCGCGGGAAAGCCGCCTTCGCCGGACTCCTATTGGGCGGCGCGTTAGCCGTGCGTCGAGCGGTGGCGGCGTGGCGCCCGGCTGTTGTGCATGCCCACTGGTGGCTTCCCGGTGCGCTCCAGTGTGCGTGGAGCATTGGCCGTACGCCGCTCGTGACCACGCTGCACGGCTCTGATGTTCGCCTCGCCATTGGTGTCCCGCGCGCGCACGGTGCGTTCCGCGCGGTGATGCGACGGTCGCAGCGCGTCACCGCGGTCAGCCGTTGGCTCCGTGACGAAGCGCTCGCCATGGCGCCTGGGACGAGCATCGAGGTGGGACCCATGCCAGTGGACGTCTCGCTCTTTACTCCGAGCCCCGGTGCCAAAGAAAACAAATTATTGTTCGTCGGTCGGCTCAATGCGCAGAAAGGAGCCGGTCAACTGCTGGAAGCCCTCGCGGGAAGCGGTAGCAACTGTACGCTCGATGTCATTGGAGCGGGTGATGATCGCGCCGCGCTCGCGGCGCGCGCGGCGGCGCTGGGCTTGGCGTCACGCGTCACCTTTCACGGCGCGTTGCCGCAGGCGCAACTCGTGCCATTTTATCAGCGCGCCCGTGCGGTGGTTGTGCCGAGCGAGCAAGAAGGGCTGGGTCTCGTAGCGGTTGAAGCGCAGCTCTGCGAGACACCGGTCATTGCATTTCGGTCAGGCGGTCTCACCGACGTCGTCATCGACGGCGAAACCGGCTACCTCGTTCCGAGCGGCGACATTCCAGCCATGAGTTTCGCCATCAACGCAGTGGACACCCACCCGTCCGACGCTCTCGCACGTGGGCGGGTGGGACGATCGCGCATGCTGCTAGCCTTCAATCCCGCGGCCGTGTCCGAGCACTATCACCGCGTCTATCAGGACATCGTGCGTGCGACGCCGTAAGTCGTTCTTTCAGCGGCTTTCCGTGCTACTCGCCGTGGCGGCCATCGTCTTCTATGGCAACACGGTGGCGAGCCAGTGGACCGAGGTGCGCGCCGCCTCGGCGCAACTCCACGTTAACTGGCTGATGCTGACCGCCAGCGGCGGCATTGTCCTTGTGAGCTATGCGGTGCTCATCGAGACGTGGCGTCGCACCGTCACGGCGTGGGGCGAGCAATTGCGTTGGAAGGAAGCCGCGCGCATTTGGTTTGTGTCGAACCTCGGCAAATATCTCCCCGGCAAAGTGTGGCAGATTGGGGCGATGGGCGCGCTCGCGCAGCAGGCCGGCGTCTCGCCCGTGGCGGCGATTGGGTCGTCGTTGGTGGTGAACCTCGTGAATATCGTGGCGGCGTGCCTCGTTGTGGCGCTCGCCAGTGCACGCGCCGTGACTTTCGCCGGTGCGTGGTTCGTTCCGTTGGTTGCGTTCGCCTCCGTCGCCGCGCTGGCCACGCCGTGGTTACTCCCCGTGTTGGTGCGGTTGGCCGCCAGACTCACGCGCCGCGACCTGCCCGAACCGCGGGTGCCACCCAGCGCGATTCTCGTGGCACTAGCCGGTTGCACCGCCGGGTGGGTGCTCTACGGCGTGGCGTTCCGGACACTGACCGTGGCGCTGTTCGGCGTGGCCGCTGGCACCGGTGCCTCGTACGTCGCAGTTTTCACCTTCTCGTACTTGATCGGCTATCTCTATCTATTCTCCCCCGGCGGCCTCGGCGCCCGAGAGTATGTCCTCACTGGGGCGCTCGCGGCACTATCGCTCGAAAGTGGAGCCGCTGCCACGCTCCTCGTACTGACCTCCCGCCTTTGGCTCACGGTGCTCGAGGCCTTGCCGGGCCTGACCTTGCTCGCGCTCGGACGCGCACGACCGCATCACACTCCTAATCCAGACCATGGCCCGCACGCCTGAACATCCAGCGACCTCCGCCGCTCCCGAGGCGCCTCGTTTTGCCTCCGCATGGGCCGCGCTCGTCTATGCGCTCTGCGCCTTTTCGCTGGCCTGGCCGGCGCTCGCGGGCAAGTTCCTCGCCAATCCGCTGAGCGATCAGTACAAGGCCGGCTACGCGTTCCGTGAGTTCGCCGCCACGTATATGAAGACGCACGGCGCCTTTCCGCAGTGGAACCCGTACCTCTTTGGCGGAATGCCATTCGTGGCCGCCATGCACGGCGACATTTTTTACCCCACCTTCCTGCTGCGGCTCGTCCTGCCGGTGGACGTGGCCATGACGTGGGGAATGATTCTGCATTTCTTCCTCTGCGGACTCGCCACGTACGGGTTCTTGCGGCAAGCACCGAAGTTGTCGTTCCACGCGTCGCTGGTGGGCGGCGTGGCATACATGATGGCTGGCTTTGTGTCGTCGCTACCGTCGGCCGGCCACGACGGCAAGCTGTTCGTGTCAGCGCTGCTTCCGCTGACGCTCGTCGTCATCACCTGGGGCATGCGCGACGGAAAGAAATTCGCGTGGGGTTTGCTGGCGCTCGTCGTGGGCCTCGGCGTGCTCTCTCCCCATCCGCAGCTCTTGCAGTATCTGCTGCTCGCCGCTGGCGCGTGGGCGCTGATGCTTGCGTTCGGTGGTGTTGAAAAAGATACACTCGCCAAGAATACCGCCATCCAGCGCCTCGGCCTCGCACTCGGCGCCGTGCTCGTGGGCGCCGCCATTGGCGCCATTCAATACTTGCCGGTCAGTGAGTATGTGGCGTGGTCACCACGCTCCACCGCGCGCGGCTACGACTTTGCAACGAGCTATTCCTTCCCGATCGAAGAGCTCATCAACACGTGGCTTCCGCAGTTCTCCGGCATCCTGCAGAACTACTGGGGCCGGAACGGTATTCACTTTCACAGTGAATACATTGGCGTGGCGGTGATCATCCTCGCGAGTGCCGCCTTTGGGGCGGGGAACACCCTCGCGCGCCGCCGTTTCCTTTGGTTCTGGACCGGCACGGCAATCGTCACACTGTTCTGGGCGTTCGGTGGCAACACGCCGTTCTTCCAACTCATCTACAACATTGTCCCCGGCACCAAGTTCTTCCGCGCGCCGAGCACCATCTTCTATCTCACCACGTTCTCCGTGGCGATGATGGCGGCAATCGGCACCGAGCGGATCCTGCAGGGCAAAGTGAGCGCGCGGTTCGCCTACGGCTGGCTCGCGGCCGCAGTGGCCATCACGCTCCTCGCCGTGGGCGGCGGATTGACAGCCATTGGCGCGACGATCGTCAGTGGCTCTGGCTTTCCGCAGTTCGGACCGGTCACTGCCATGGCGGAGCGCGTCGAAGCCAATGCCGACGCGGTGCGCTCCGGCGCCTTCCGTGCGCTCTTCTTTGCGGCACTCGCCTGCGGCGCATTGCTCCTGTTGCTGCGACGCACCATTGCGCCGCGCGTCGCGGGGTGGTTGCTCGTGGCGCTTTGCGCGATTGACCTCTGGAGCATTGAGCGGCTCTACTGGCAGTTCAATGAGCCCGCATGGAAGATCTACAGCACCGACGCAACCACGGAATATCTCAAGCGTCTCACGCAGCCAGCGCGCACCATCGCCATTGGGTTCCCGAACCTGCCGATGTCGCCCTCCGACCCTTTCCTCAAGTACGACGCCCTCATGGGGCATCGCGTGCGCATCTCCGCGGTCGGGTATCACGGCAACGAACTCGGCCGCTATCAGCAACTCGACGGCGAAGAGCGCGGGTACGATCAGATTGGCAACCCAAGTTTCTGGGCGCTCACCAATACCGACTACATCCTCGTCAATACCGACACGCTGCCGATTGCAGGCGCTACTCGGGTGATTGGCCCCGTGATGAACGCCGCCGGAACGAACGTGACATTGTTCAAACTGCCCGGCGAGCACCCGTTCGCGTGGGTGGCGCCGGTCATCACCAAGTACGGTGACAATGCCGTGCTCGAAGCCGCGCGCACCACGAACTTCCCGGTGCACAGCATCGCCATCTTCGACACGTCGTCGAAGGTCGCGGCCGAGCAGGTGAACAAGTTGCCGGAGCCGCTCGCGATCACGACGACGGTGACCACCTATGAGGCCGGCCACATCGCGCTCACGCTCAGCGCTCCAGCCCCCAAAGGCTCAGCGCTCGTGGTCTCGGAGAATTATTATCCCGGCTGGAAGGTGAAAGTCGACGGCAAGCCCGCGACCGCCGAGCGCGCCGATCTCGTGTTGATTGGCGTGGCGCTCCCGGAAGGCGCCAAACAGGTGGAACTCACCTTTGACAGCGATGTGTACCAGCGCGGCAAGAACATCACCGTATTGGCGCTCTTGATCGCGCTGCTCGCGATGGGCGGCGGCGCGGTGCTCGACCGCCGAGCGATGGTGGGAGGGGCGGCCTAATGGCAGAGAAAGCGTTGGTGATTGTTCCGACGTATAACGAAAAAGAGAACATCGCCAAGATCATTGGCGTAGTACTGGTGCAGGACCCCCGGATTGAGGTGCTGGTGGTGGACGACAACTCGCCAGACGGAACCGGCGACATTGTCGCTGCCCTTCGCGCTTCGGACCCCCGGGTGCACTTACTCCGCCGCGCTGGCAAAATGGGACTCGGCACCGCGTACCGCGACGGCTTTGGCTGGGCCCTCAAGAACCCCGAGTACGAGTACATCTTTGAGATGGACGCTGACTTCTCGCACGACCCAGCGCACCTTCCCAAGTTCCTCGAGGCCGCCCAGGGGGCGGACTTTGTGCTCGGAAGCCGCTATTTGGACGGCAACGTCACGGTGGTGGACTGGCCGATGAAGCGGCTGTTGCTGAGCTACTTCGCCAACGTGTATGCCCGCTGGGTGACCGGCCTCAAGCTTTGGGACGCCACCGGCGGCTACAAGTGCTTTCATCGGCGGGTGCTGGAGGCCATCGACCTCTCGGACGTGCGGTCGAACGGCTACGCCTTTCAGATTGAGATGAGCTTTCGGGCTATCCGCAAAGGATTCAAGCCCAAGGAAATCGCCATCACCTTTACCGACCGCACCCACGGCACGAGCAAGATGAGCAAGAACATCGTGCGCGAGGCCATCTGGATGGTGTGGCGGCTCCGGTGGTGGGCGATCATCGGCCGCGTATGATGCGCGTCATGGCCGACACGGGCGGGGTGCGATGACCCGACCCATTAGCCCAGCGGCAGGCCGCCGGTTTTGGAAGATGAGCGGGTCGGGGAACGACTTTGTGTTCTTTGACGCGCGGGTGGAGCCGGCCGGTGTGCTGGCCGAACCAGGGGCGATTGGCCGTGTGTGCGCTCGGGCCACCGGCGTAGGTGCCGACGGAGTCGTGTTCATTCAAAACGATGCCACAGAAGACTTTAGGATACGTTACTTCAACCGAGATGGGAGCCTTGGAGAGCTCTGCGGCAACGCCTCGCTCTGCACCACGCGGCTCGCTCGCGAGCTCGGGATTGTCCAGGCTGACAGCTTCCGCTTTGCCACCGACGCCGGATCGATCAGCGCACGGTTTGTAGGAACAGAGCCAGAAATCGACTTGCAGCCGGTCACCGAGCTCAGGCTGGACGCGGGTATTGAGCTACAAACGGGCGAAAAGTGCATGGGCTACGCCAATACTGGCGTCCCGCATCTCGTTGTGCTGGTTGGCGATACCTCGTCCGTGGATGTGGTAGGCCGCGGCCAGCCGCTCCGGTGGCACCCGAGCCTCGCGGCCGGGGCCAACGTCAACTTCGTGGCGGCCGATTCCGGCGGCCATTGGAAGATGCGGACCTACGAACGAGGGGTCGAGGGCGAGACGCTGGCCTGCGGCACTGGAGCCGTGGCGACCGCCGTCCTGCTGCGCGCCTGGGGGCTGAGTGGGGCAGAGACCGCCCTCGAAACTAGATCAGGCGGGGTGCTCACGGTCACGTTGAGGGACGCTGACGGCGCCATCAAGCCGTCACTGCGCGGCGAGGGCCGTATCGTCTTCACCGGCGAACTCGGCGAAGGCTAGCTCCACAGCTGGCTCAGGGCCCGCAGAAGCCGCAGAGAAGGACCGGCAAGGGCAATGTAGCCTAACTCTCTATGGTTCAAGGGAGTTATGAACCCACTTTCCCACACCGACACTGTAGCTTACTTTACATAATACATATTATACGTAGTTCACGGGACTGAGAAGAGAAAGGGGCGGCCCGGCAATAAGCTGGACCGCCCCTCTCTTTGTAGCGCCAGTTCGGCGCCAGTTGTCGAGCTACTTACCGCTACTTACCGCTAGTTACCGCGACTTACTTCGCGGCAGCGGCCGTCAGCTCACCCACTCGCACCTTGGCTTCAGCCATCACTGGGGAGTCTGTGTTGCTGGCAATCGACTGCCAAATCTTGAGGGCGTCGTCCTTCTTGCCAGCGGCCATCAGCGTCCGGGCGGCATCGGCCAGGTACAGATCCTTGTCCGCTGGGAACCCGGCCCGGTCGGCGGCGGCGCGGTAATGCTTGGCGGCCTCGTCGAGCTTGTTGTTGTCGGCATAGCCGGCGCCCATCAGCGCTTCAATCGACGCCTGGAAGCTCTTGGCCCCAGACGAGCTCTGAGCGGCCTGGAGCACCTTGATCCCTTCGTCGAACTTGCCGGCCTTGTAGTAGGACTGCGCCAAAAGCATCGAACCCTGGACGCCGGCCGACGTGCTCCCGTAGCCCTGCACCAACTTCTGCAGGTCGGTCGTCGCCAACGCCATGTTCCCGCCGTAGAACGAGTTCTCGGCTTGGTTCAACGCGATCTCCGCGCGGGCCTGCTTCTTCTGGTTGGACTGATCCACCAGCACGTAGATCACGCCAAGGGCCGCCAGCGCAATCACACCAATGGTGATTTCACGGCTGCGAGCACGAATCGTGTCCATCAGCGAGTCGGCGTCCAAATCCATCGGCGGCAGCGCCGCATCTCCGGTCTTCGTCATTTCTGTGCGCAAAAAGGAGGTGATGCCGCCGGGGATCCCGGCGCCGTCGCGGGCCTGATGGCCTGCTCCGGTGGAACCTGAGAAAGCTAATGCCACTCTGCCTGTGGCGGGAGCCGTCCGCAAGGATTCGGCACTAGGCGGTGCGAGCCAGCCCCGTCCGATGCCACGCCCATCAGGCTGGCCCCGCGCTCCTCGGCGACGCCCCTACCGGGCGTGCTGATACATCAGCGCCAAGAGCTCGTCGTGCATCGCCTCGGCCTGCGCGGGGGTTCCCTTCATCGCGGCCGTGGCGCAATGCCGCAGATGGTGCCGCATCAGCTCCTTGCCCACACCGCGGAGCGCCTCGTGCACGGCCGATACCTGCGTCAGCACATCGGCGCAGTAACGGTCCTCCTCCACCATCTTCTGCAGGCCGCGCACCTGCCCTTCGATTTTGCTGAGCCGAGCGAGGGTGCGGGTTTTGGAGTCTCGTACGACGGTGCGAGGCTTGGAGTCTCGGACAGCGGCGCGCTTCATCGCGCACCTCCATTCGGCGCAAAGCGCCTGAGCCGCAGACTATTCGTGACCACACTCACACTGCTCAAGGCCATCGCGGCGCTGGCGAGCACCGGGCTCAGCACCACACCGAAGGCGGGATACAACACCCCCGCCGCAACAGGAATGCCGACCATGTTATAGATGAAAGCCCAGAACAAGTTCTGGCGCATCGTGCGCATGGTGGCGCGTGAGAGCGCGATGGCATCTGCCGCTGCGCGAAGATCACCGCGCATCAGCGTGAGATCGCTCGCTTCAATGGCAATGTCAGAACCACTACCAATAGCAATCCCGACATCGGCCTGCGCGAGCGCCGGGGCGTCGTTGATGCCGTCGCCCACCATGGCGACCACCTTCCCCTGCGCTTGCAGTTCGCGAATCACATCGCGCTTGCCGCCGGGGAGCACTCCGGCGCGCACGGTGGGAATCCCGGCTTCGCGTGCGATGGCGTTGGCCGCGTTGGCGGAATCGCCGGTGAGCATCACTACCTCAAAGCCCATCGCCACAAACCGGCGCACCGCTTCGGGTGAGGTGGGCTTGATGGGATCGGCCACCGCGAGCAATCCGGCGAGCGCGCCATCGACTCCTACATACACGACGGTGCGCGCGGCAGCGGCGAGTAACTCCGCCTCTGTGGCGAGCGGTGCAATGTTGATGGCCCAGTCGCGCATCAGGCCTTCGTTGCCAATGGCAACCGCGCGGCCATTCACCACGCCAATCGCGCCTTGACCACCGACGGCTTCAAACGACGATGCGGTGAGCGCCGTGGCACTCGCGCTGTGCTGCGCATGCGCCACGATCGCTGCCGCAAGCGGGTGTTCGGATTGCCGCTCCAGTGCCGCTGCGAACGCCAGCATCGTATCGGCATCGACTTTGGCGTTTGGCGCGAGGCGCACATCGGTCACCACCGGTTTACCCTGCGTAACGGTGCCGGTTTTATCAAGCACAATCGTCGTGATCTGATCGGCGCGTTCGAGTACTGCCCCGCCCTTTACCAGCACGCCGAACTCGGCGCCGCGCCCAGTTGCCACCATCACGGCGGTAGGTACCGCGAGCCCCATGGCGCAAGGACAGGCAATAATCAGCACGGCGACCGCCGCGGCAATGGCGCGCACAAGTCCGCCGCCGCCTAGTGCGATGTACCAGGTAATGAAGGTGGCAATGGCAATGGAAAGCACGACGGGCACAAACACACTGCTGATTTTGTCGGCAATACGTTGAATGGGCGCGCGTGTGCCTTGGGCGTCCTGCATCATGCGCACGATGCGCGCGAGGGTGCTGTCGGCGCCGAGTGTGGTGGCGGTGAGTTCAAAGGCACCCGTGCCGTTGATGGTGCCGCCGGTGACGTGGTCGCCTGCACTCTTGGACACCGGCATGGACTCGCCGGTGAGCATCGATTCGTCGACGGCGCTCGTACCGCTGGCCACGTCGCCGTCCACGGGAATGCGCTCGCCCGGGCGCACGACGATGCGATCGCCGCGCACCACCTGCTCTACCGGGATGTCGTGATCCCCGTCGGCGCGGCGTACGCGTGCGGTTTTGGGTTGGAGATCGAGCAAGCGTCGCACGGCACCAGCGGTCTGCCCCTTCGCGCGCGCTTCGAGCGCGTTGCCCACGAGGATCAGCGCAATGATGA
>CANIWQ010000040.1 GCA_947471365.1 Gemmatimonadota bacterium
ACGTTCTGGAGCGGACTCATCGGCGGTACCTTCTTGATGCTGTCGTACTTCGGCACCGACCAGAGTCAGGTGCAGCGCTATCTCACGGCCAAGAATGTAGATGAAGCGCGGTCGTCGCACTTGATCAGCGCGTACTGGAAGATTCCGCTTCAAGCGTTGGTGCTGCTCGTGGGCGTGTTGGTGTTTGTGTACTACTTACTCGTGCCGCCACCGCTGTACTGGAATCCGGCGCAGGATCGTGCGGTGCGCGAGAAGGCGCCCGATACGTACGTGCAACTCGAACGCTTGCACAGCGCCGCCTGGGTGAACCAGCAGCAGGCGCTGGCGGCGCTCATGAGCACGCGCGCCGACAACGATATTCCCGAACGGCAACTCCTGAAGAAGGCGGACCGCGAGGCCGCAACGATCCATGCCGATGCGCTCGAAGAAGCGCGCAAAGCCACGGGGCAGCCGCCCAAAGATGTGAACTACATCATCCCGTATTTCATTCTGCACGAACTGCCCATTGGTCTCACGGGACTGTTCATTGCGGCGGTGATTGCCGCCGCAATGTCGGCGGTGGCGGGGGAGTTGGCTTCGCTCTCGAGCGCAACAGTCATTGATTTTTACCGGCGCTGGGTGCGGGCGGAGGCGAGCGATGCGCATTTCTTGCGCGTGTCCCGTTTTGCGACGGCCGCGTGGGGACTCTTTGCGTGTGTGGTGGCCACATACGCCGTTTCACTGGGCTCGCTGATCGAAGTGGTGAACCGTTTTGGGTCCTTCTTCTACGGCTCGATCCTCGGCGTCTTCGTGCTCGCGATGATCAAACGCGCAACGGCGACCGGCGCATTTGTGGGTCTGCTCGCGGGAATGTCAGCGGTGGCCGCGGTGAGTTTTGGCGCGCCAACCGTGAGCTTTCTCTGGCACAACGTGGTGGGCGCCCTCACCGTCGTCTTGGTGGGTGTGGTGCTCGGGCGGCGTCCGTCAAACGCGGCCATCACCTCCGAAGCGATCTGATCGCTCCGTAAATCACGCGGAGTCCGCGACGGCCTCAGCCGACGGACTCCGCCCCCGGGACTCAGGCCGCGTTCGCCTTGGCCGTCTCGGCGTACTTCTCCATGTCGAGCCCGAGCAGAATCGTGGCGAGCACAATGCCGCCGGCGGTGAAGTACGGCACGCCGTGGCCGAGATGGTCAAACGCCCATCCCGCGTAAATGGGGCCGAGCACCCGCGCGAGACCGCCGAACGTTTGCTGCACGCCCATGTACAGTCCGCGCTCATGCTGCGGCACAATACGCGACAGAAGGCCCGTGACGCAGGGGAAGGTGAACGCCGTTCCCAGTGGCACGAGCGCTACGCTCAAGGCAAAGCCTGGAACCGTGGAGTGCAGCGGCATCGTGCCGAGCCCGATGGCGAGCAAGACCATGCCAAAGCGAGAGAGTCGAGCTTCGCCGAGCCAGTCCACCATTTTGCCAAGAACGAGCGCGCGGGTGACCACGGAGATCACGCCCACATACGTGTAGAAGTAGCCGATGGTGTGCTCGGTCACGCCGAACTTGCCCGAGAGAAAAAGTGCGAGCACCGTGTTCATGCCTTGGAACGCGCCCATCGTGATGGCATAAATCCAGATGAGGCGCGATGCCGGTTCACCGGCGTGACTCACCACGCGTGCGACGGCCTCACGTCCTTTGCGCACGACTTTGCCCGCGGCCTTTGCTGCGCCCGCGTCATGGGATTCGCTCAAGTAGAACCACGCGAAGACCATGTTCACGAGGGAAAGCGCCGCGGCCGCCAGCCCCGGGCCGGACGAACCGAAGCTCATCATCACAGAGCCAATCACTGGGCCGATTGCCACGCCTGCATTGGTGGCAGCGGAGAGCCAACCGAGTGCTTTGGCACGGTCTTCTGGCTTGGTGGCGTCGGCCACGTACGCCTGAATCACGCCAACGGTGCCGCCGCCGGCGCCCTGCACGATGCGGCAGAGAAAGAGCAACTCGAGCGAGTTGGCAAAGGCGAAAATCGAGTAGGCGATGACCGAGGCACCGAGTCCGATCATCATCGCGGGGCGGCGGCCGTATTTGTCGGAGACGCGCCCCCAGATCGGCGCGCTCGTGAGCTGCGCCAGGGCGAACATCATCACGAGGAGCGACACGACCGTGCCGGAGCCACCCATGCCGATAGAATCGAGGGCGGTCCAGAGCGGTCCATGGCCGAGGAAACGCTTAGCGTAGAATGGCAGGAGCGGCATGACCATCAGCACTCCCAGCATGTCCACGAACCCCGTTACCATTAGCACGACAAGTTTGCCCAAAGCAACGCTCCGCCCGTAAGGGCGATTGTGGCAACACGAAATCTCAACGATTGGCCGAAAAGCGGACTATATACTTTACGCACCGCCGTTTCCGAGCCCCGTCCAATCTACAGCTTTTCGCTCGTGGAAGACGGGCCTTCACGCCTCCCCACTCCGTTGGTGACTATGACAACACATACGCCCCCAGTCAGCGACTGGTTCCCCGTTGCTCCGGCGCATTTGGCTTACGCGCTCCTCGCCACCTTTGCGGTGGCCTGCGCTCGAGGCACGCCGCCGGCCTCCGTGGGCCCTGACATCGGCAAGCGTGTGGTCGCCGAGCATGGTGTGGTCGCGGCGGGCAACGCGTATGCCAGCGACGCAGGGCTCGAAATGTTGCGGCAAGGTGGGAGCGCCGTCGATGCTGCGGTCGCGACGGCGTTTGCGCTCGGCGTGACGGAGCCGATGATGAGCGGACTCGGTGCCGGTGGCGGTCTCTTGTATTGGGACGCCAAGACGCGCCACGCCGAATATCTCAATTTTTATAGTGCGGCGGGGAGTCTTCCGGATTCGGGGCTGCGCTCGGCGACGGCTGCAAACGCGACGCACTCGCCACGCGGGGTCGGAATTCCAGGCGCGGTGCGTGGACTGCTCTCTGCCCATGCGAAGTACGGCAAGTTGCCGCGCGCCACGGTGCTCGGACCCGCGATTCGCCTTGCGGCCGACGGGTTCACGGTGAATGCCTTGCTGGCGCGTGAGATTGCATCGAGCACGGAAAAGCTCGCCGCCTCGCCTGGGGCCAGTCGCCTGTTCATGCCTGATGCCAAACCGCTGCGCGCCGGTGATCACCTGGTGCAGGCCGAACTCGCCGCCACGTTGCGTCGCATTGCAGGCGAAGGGGCCGATGTGTTTTACGCTGGCGAGATTGGCGGCCACATTGTGGAAACGCTCCGCGCGGCTGGCTCGACCATTTCGCGAGCAGACTTCGCGGCTTATCAACCGCGGTGGACGCGCCCCGTGTGCACGACGTATCACGGCCGCGTGGTGCTCTCCGCCGCCGCGCCGCAGTCGGGCGTGCAGGTGGTGGAGGCGCTCAATCTGGTTGCTGATCACAACATGCCGGCGCTTGGGCTGCCGAGTCGTTCGCCCGACGCGTTCCGCGTGATGACCGGTGCATTGCGTGTGGCGGTCACCGACCGCGATGCGATTATCGGCGATCCCGACCAAGTCGGCGTGCCGATGTCCGGCATCACCAGCAAGGCGTACGCGGCATCGCGCGCGGCGCAGGTGGAAGCGCCGGTGAAGGGCCGTCTCGCGGCCGGCGATCCGTGGGCGTTCGATCGTGCGGCCACGGGAGAGTGCGCGGCGCTCGATGCGGCCGCGCCTGCAACGATTCGTCCGCGTCCTGCAGCACCCGGCTCGCCGGGCGATGGTTCGATGGCGGAGACGACCCACATGTCGGTAGTCGATGCCGACGGCAACGCGGTGTCGATTACCAACACGCTTGGCTTGGCGTTCGGAACCGGGACGTGGGTGGACGGCGTGTTCCTGAACAGCGCGTTGTTCAATTTTGCGCGCGACGGTGCGTCACCCAATGCGTGGGGCCCCGGGCGTGTACCCGCCTCGACCATTGCGCCGACGATTGTGCTGCACAACGGCCTCGTCGAGATGGTGGTCGGTTGCCCCGGCTCGCCGGCGATTCCGCCGGCGATCGTGCAGACGATTGTGTATCGCCTGGACTACGGGCTCGATCCGTTGCAGTCGCTGCGGATGCCGCGGATGATTCCCGGCGCGGGGCCGCAGTTGCGGATGGAAGATGGGTTTGCCGACGTCGTGTACGCCGAAGCGCGCCGGTTGGGCTACGAAGTGAGCGTGGCGCCCGCGGTGGACATGGGATTTGGCGGCGTGCACGTGATTGCGCGCATTGGAAACCGCTGGGTGGGCGCGGCTGACCCGCGGCGCGCTGGCGAGGTGCGTGGCTGGTAATTAGGTTACCGCGCGGGCTTCTGCCCTGACTCATCACGCGGTGAAATCCTGACAGAAATAGGACTTAGCGACCATATCCTTCAGGCTTCGTTGCCACTCAGTCGGACCTGAAACCATCACTCGTTGGAAGGGGATTTTCTCATGACACGATTGAAGAGAGGGCGCGCATTCTGGCTAGCGATGTTGCTGGCTGTTTTCGCACCTTTCGCATTGCGCGCTCAAGGGGGCGCCACGGTTACCGGTTCGGTGACCGAGCGTGGTTCCAATACGCCGCTTGATGGGGCGCAGGTGAGCCTCCCAGGCACACGCCTTGGGGCTGCCAGCGATAAGTCCGGTGCATTCAGCATTCGTGGGGTTGCGGCTGGCTCGGTGAAAGTGCGCGCGCAACTTATTGGCTACGAGCCGATGGAGCAGACGGTGCAGGTGCCGGCCTCCGGCACGGTGCGCGTATCGTTCTCACTGAGTCGCGCAGCGGTAACCCTGTCGGGTGTGGTCGTCACGGCCACGGGTGAAGAGCGTCGTCGTTCGGTCGGTACGGCGATGGCTACCATCGATACGGCGCAGATCGCACGGTCCGCGGCCACCAACCCGCAGGATCTGCTCGCTGGCTCCACACCGGGCGTTACGGTGCTGGCCAACGGCGGTCAGCCCGGTTCGGGCGGCACGATTCGCCTGCGCGGCGTCAACAGCGTGAGTCAGGGGAATAGCCCACTCATTTATATCGACGGTGTGCGCGTCTTCAACGGCCGCACGCCGACGAATGTCGGTGGCCGTCAGTTTATCTCGCCGCTCAACGACATTGCAGCGGAAGACATTGACCACATCGAAATCGTCAAGGGCCCCGCAGCGACCACGCTGTACGGCACCGAGGCGTCGGGTGGTGTGCTACAGATCTTCACCAAGCAGGGGCGCGAAGGCGCCGCGGCGTGGAACCTCAGCATGACGAGCGGTTTCACGAACATGGGGCACATTGGCCCGTCGTCGGATCCGAACGGCCAGTTCTTTAACAATTGCAGCGGCACGCTGACGATCGGCGACGGCACCAAGTTCCAAGACGCCACCTGCCCCGCGAGCGGGAGCTGGTTGCACAACGGCCCGATTGCGCGCCTCAACATTGGCGTGCGCGGCGGCAGTGCGGGCGGCGTGACGTATCAGGTGTCGGCCAACGCTGACAATGAAGAAGGCGTGCTCCCCACCGGCGGCGCCTTCAATCGTGGCCTGCGCGCCAACCTCGGCTTCAAGCCGGCGAAGGGGCTCACGGTCAACATCAATCAGTCGATCACCAACAGCCGCACCATCGGTTTCGCGGACGGCAACAGCGCCAATGGCGCGATGCTCAATATCTCCCGCGGCGCCGGCTCCAACTATAAAGGTGTCGGCTGCGCCGATGCGACCGTCGTGTGCATCAACAACGACAGCCTCTTTACCAACCAGATCAACAACACCACCAATCACTTCATCACTGGCGTCACGCTCACGTATCAGCCGGTTGATGCGCTCACGAACCGCCTCGCGGTTGGATTCGATTACAACAACGCGGACATCCGCTATGTGGTGCCGTTCGGCAACTATCGTGTGCCGCTCGGTTCGATGTTTGAGACGCTCTGGCAGCGTCAGTTCCTCTCCGCCGACTTTGCGTCGACCTATCGTCGTCAGGTGGCCAGCAACTGGAGCACCAGCACGTCGGTGGGCGGACAGGTGTTCGAGAGCAAGTTGTACTCGACTGATCTCCAGTCCGACAACTTTGCGGGGCCCGGCGATCCGACCCTCGTGTCGGGCGCTCTCCGCTTGATCAACAGTGTGGATCAGCAGCGCGTGATCAACGCCGGTTTCTTTGCACAGGAAATGATCGGCTGGCGCGACATTCTGTTCGTGACGGTCGGCGTGCGTATGGACGGCAACAGCGCGTTCGGTAAGAGCTTCGGATTACAGACCTACCCGAAGATCAGCGCCTCGTACGTGATCTCGGACGAAGCCTTCTGGCCGCGTCGCTGGATTGAGACCATGAAGATCCGCGGCGCCGTGGGTGACGCGGGCAAGGCGCCAGGCGCGTTTGACGCCGTGCGCACCTGGACACCGGTCGCTGCCGAAAACGGAAAGCCGGCGTTCAGCACCAATCAGATTGGCAATCCGGCGCTCGGGCCGGAACGCACGCGCGAAATCGAACTCGGCTTTGACGCCAGTGCGCTCGACGGGCGCATCAGCCTGCAGTACTCGCACTTCGACGATCACACCTATAAGGCGCTGATCCCGGTGCAGCAGTCGCCGTCGCTCGGCTTCTCGGGCTCGCAGCTCATCAACGTCGGTGAGTTGATGAACTCCGGACACGAAGTGATGCTGACGGCGGAAGTGTTCCGTCACAAGCTCGTGGATGTGACCGCGCGCGTTGGGTTGATGAACCTGCACAGCGAAGCGGGCAACGTCGGTGGACAGACGCTGACCATCTTTGCGCTCGGACGCACGTATGTGCAGCAGGGGCTTCCCGTGCCGTCGTACTACGGCCTGAAGGTGATGAACCCGAATGATTTTGCGAATCCGATCATTCAGGCCAATCAGTATCTTGGCTCGGCATACCCGACGCGCATCTGGACGCCGGGTCTTTCGGTGAAGGTGCTGGATCGTATCACGCTCGACATGCAGGGGGAATGGCAGATCGGTGGCCACAACCTGAATGCCGTCGGCTATCAGAACGCCAACCTCGTGGCATGGCAGCCGTGCTACGCAGCGCAGGCCAAGATGCGTCAGGCCGCCGCGGGTGACTCCTCGGGTCTCAGCAGTGTCACGGCGCTTGAGCGTGCGCGTTGCACGATCAACACGAAGATTGCGCGCGACTACAGCTTCTGGGTTGAAGCGAACGACTTTTTCAAGCTCCGCAGCGTGTCGGTGACCGTGGACCTGCCGTCCAAGTATCTCTTGGGCGCCAAGAGCGGTTCCATCGCCTTCGCCGGTCGCAACCTCTGGACCAGCACCAAGTACACCGGCAACGATCCGGAAACGTCCGATCAACGCGACGACACATTCGCACGTCGCGACTACTACGTGTTCCCGACCTCTCGGTCGTTCACGATGACCCTCCGCCTGGGCTTCTGATCATGACGACCCTTCGCAACTTCGGACGCCATTCGATTGGCGTCATCGCCGTGCTCTGCGCGGCGTGCAATATGACGGTCACCAATCCGGGGCCGCTGCAGGATGCACAGCTCAACACTCCGACCGCCATGCCGGCGCTGGTCAACGGCATGTCGGGCGATCTCTCCTTTGCGCTTGGTAACTACATCGACCGCGGCGGTCTCGCGTCGGGCGAACTCGCCGAGGCCGGAAACTTTTCTGCCGAACAGCAGTTTTTCATTGGCGTCATTCGGCCGGAAGATGTGAACCCCGACTGGTCCAACATGCAGCAGGCGCGTTGGTCTGCGGAGAACGGACTGGACCGCATGAAGTCGGTGCTCGGTGCGAATTTTGAAAAGAACGCCGACACGCCGCGCGCGTATCTGTACGGCGCGTTCGCCAACCGGATGCTCGGCGAGAACGTCTGCACCGCCGTGATTGACGGCGGGCCGGCGCAGAGCGACAGCGTGTACTTCGTGCGCGCGGAAAGTTTGTTCACGCGAGCCTACACACTGGCCGCGGCGCTCAATAACACCACCGTCGCCAATGCCGCATTGGGCGGCCGTGCTTCGGTGCGCGCTTGGCAGGGCAACTGGACCGGCGCCGTGACGGACGCCGCGTTGGTGCCGAACACGTTTGTCTACAACGCGATCTTCGGCACGGGCACGGCGCGCGAGAACAACGATCTGGCCAACCAGACCATCACGCGTCGCGAAACGACAGTGTTCGGCACGGTGTATGCCTCGATCTTCAAGGATCTCCGCACTCCGTGGGATACGATCAAGACAACGTCCGGTGCCGTGCAGACGGGGCAGGACGGCAAGACGAAGTTCTTCCGTCAGACCAAGTACACGTCGCTCTCGAGCAACGTGCCGCTGGTGAAGGGAGCAGAAATGTTGATGCTCCGCGCCGAGGCTGCTCTGCGGAACGGCGACATTGCTGGCATGACCACGCTGATCAATCAGCAGCGTGCGCTCTACGCTGGCCTGACGGCGGTGACGGCTCCGGCCACAACCGCAGCGGCGTGGACGTTGCTGCAGGCCGAGCGGGGCTCGGTGGTGTGGCTCGAAGGCCGCCGGTTGTGGGATCTTCGTCGGTGGAACGTCGAAGGGACCAGCAGCTTCCTGACCGGTCGCAGCAAGTGCGTGCCGATCAGCACCAACGAACTGGCATCGAATCCGAATCTGTCGAAGTAACACGTTGGCAGAGAACGCAAAGGGGCGCCGTCTTCGGACGGCGCCCCTTTGTCGTTTCGGTGGGTGCGCGGCGAGATAGGCCGCGCGTGATCGTTAGTCGGTGGTGCGACCGAGCGCTGCAGGCGGCGTGGAGCGTCCCACGACGCCTGCCACCGCCACGATGGTCAGTACGTAGGGAATCATCGCCACGAACTGCGACGGAATGAGCTGCGCGGCCTGCAACTGAATCTGGAGCGTCTCTGCGGCAGCGAACAACAGGCACGCCACCCCAGCGCGCAGCGGATCCCAGCGCCCAAAGATCACGGCGGCGAGTGCAATAAAGCCGCGCCCCGCGGTCATGGAGTCGGTAAACTGGTGTTGATCGAGGGCGAGGTACACGCCGCCAAGCGCCGCGAGCGCGCCGGACGCGAGCACTGCTACATAGCGCACACGGCTCACGGGAACCCCCACGCTCGCCGCGGCCTGCGGATGCTCGCCCACGGCACGCACGCGCAAGCCGAAGGTGGTTTTCTGCACCAGCCACCAGAGGGCGGGCATCACGATAATCCCGAGCCAGACGAGCGGATTCAGCAAGAAGCCGAAGGTGCTGGCGGCGGTGCCATCGGCACCAAAGCCCACGACGCGCGGCGAGTTAGAGCTCGAGCCGAACGCCAACTGGAGGAAGAAGCGCGTGATGCCAACGGTGAAGAGATTGATCGCCACACCCATCACGACGTGATCGGCTTTGTAGCGAATGGTGCAGAGCGCGTGCACCAACGCCAGCGCGAGGCCCGCGCTCACGCCGGTCACCACGCCAATCCACGCGCTGCCGGCATAATGCGCGCCGAGCACCGCACCAAAGGCGCCGCCGAGCATAAAGCCTTCGAGCGTCAGGCTGACAATGCCCGCGCGCTCGGCGAGCGCGCCACCCGCGGCGGCGAACAAGTACGGAATGGCAATGCGCACCGTCTGTGCGAGAAAGAGCAAGAGACTCATGCGCGGCCTCCGGCCATCTTGCCTGCAGCCTGGCGCACAATGCGCCGTACTTCCGGCACGGAAGTGGCCACCGCAACAATGACGATGCCTTGCAAGGCTTCAACGAGTTGCTTGGGCACCATCGCGTTGATGGCGAGGCCACCCTGCGAGAGCGTGGCAAAGAAGAGCGCCGCGAGAATCACACCGAGCGGATGATTGCGCCCCACCAGCGCGACGGCGATGCCGAGGAACCCAGCGCCACCCGCAAAGCCGTCTTCGTAATAGCCCTTGTAGCCCAATACAAAGTTGATGCCGCCGAGTCCGGCGAGTGCACCGGAAAGCATCATCGCATTGCGCCAGGCGGCGCCCACTTTCACGCCGGCGTTCTCGGCGGCGTCGGGCTGCAGTCCTACGGCGCGCAGTTCATAGCCAGCGCGCGTGCGGAAGAGGAACCACCAGAGTGCGGCGGCCGCTGCGCCCACAATCACGAGCGTCCAGTTTGCCGCAGAGCCATGGAAGACAGCAAATGTGCCCGAGAGTCGCGACACGAAACCCGCGTGCAACTCTGGCGTGTGCAGTGTTTCGGGGACGTGCAGTTTGGTGCTCACGATATAGTTGAGCAACGCGAGCACGATGAAGTTGAGCATGATCGTGACAATGACTTCGTGCGCGCCGAACTTTGCGCGTAGCACGCCAGGCACGGCGCCCACGGCGCCGCCGGCGAGGCACGCAGCCAACACACACACGGGCACGGCAAAGAACTCCGGTGTTCCCGCGGGTATGGCGAGTCCCGCAACCGCCGCGGCAAACCCGCCCGCCGCCAACTGTCCCTCGGCGCCGATGCTAAAGAGTCCGGCGCGCAGTGACACGGCGACGGCCAACCCCGTGCAGGTGAGCGTGGTGGCTTTATAGAGCACTTGGCCAAAGCCGTAGGCGTTGCCCCACGTGCCTTCGAGCAACATGCGCCACACCGCGCCTGGCGCTTGACCGTACATCAGGATGAGGAGATCGCCAGCGACCATCGCGATAGCCAGCGCGACGAGCGGCGGGAGCACCCCTTCTTCGAGGATCGTGCGGAATCGTGCGTTCATGCGGCACTCTCCTGCTTGGCGCCGGTCATGAACGGTCCGAGAATTTCTTCGTTGGCTTCGGCACGCGACAGCACGGTGACGAACCGCCCGCCGTACATCACCGCGATGCGATCAGCCAGCGTAAGCACTTCGCGCAATTCGGCGCTCACCAAGAGAATTGCTTTGCCAGCGTCGCGGGCCTTTCGGAGTTCGTCGTGAATGAACTCAATGGCGCCCACGTCCACGCCGCGCGTGGGTTGCGCGGCGAGCAGGGCGGAAAAGGAGCGCGACATTTCGCGGGCGATCACAATCTTCTGCTGATTGCCACCCGAGAGAGCGCCGGCGGCGAGCGCCGCATCGGTGGGGCGAATGTCGTAGGCGGCGATCTGCTTGGCTGCATTCGCCGCAATCGCTGCTGCATCGAGCACGCCGTGGCGTTGATAGTGATGCTGCTGCCCGAGAATCAGATTGTCGGCAATCGAGTACTCGAGAATGAGGCCGCGGCGATGCCGGTCCTCAGGAATGTGCGAGAGTCCGGCGTCACCGCGGTCGCGTACGGCAAGCGCGGTGATGTCGCGCTGGCCGAGCAGGATCTGTCCGCTGGTAGACGCGCGAAGTCCGGCGATCGCCTCGAGGAGCTCCGTCTGCCCGTTGCCTTCCACGCCGGCAATGCCAAGAATTTCCCCTGGGGCAACGGTGAAGGAAATGTCATTGACGGCGCGTGCCACGCGTGGGCCGCGCACCACCAGGTTGCGCACTTCGAGCGCGGGAGCGGTGCTCGTGTTGTTGGCCGTGCTCGGTGCACGACGCCCTTCGCGCACGGAGAGGTCCACCGCTCGCCCGACCATCGCATGGGCGATCCCTTCCGGGGTCGTGTCCTTGGTGGCCATTTGCGCCACGGTCTCGCCCTGTCGCATCACCGTCACATGCTCCGTGACGTGCATGACTTCGTCAAGCTTGTGCGTGATTAAAACGATCGTCGCGCCGCCATCGCGCACGCGGCGCAATACTTTCCAGAGTTCGGTGACTTCCGGCGGGGAGAGCACGGCCGTCGGTTCGTCGAGTAGGAGAATGCGCGCGCCGCGATACAGCGTCTTAAGAATTTCCACGCGCTGCGCTTCACCCACCGAGAGATCGGCCACCAGCCGATCCGCGCCCACCATCAGGCCGCTCTGTTCGCAGAGTCGTTCCACGTCCTGCATGGCACGGGCGCGGTCAAACATACCGACGCTCACGGGCTCGCGGCCGAGCACGACATTTTCCGCGACGGTCAGTGTGGGTACGAGCATGAAGTGCTGGTGCACCATCCCCACGCCGGAGGCGATAGCTTCGGCGGTGGTCCAGCCCGTGACGTTGCGTCCGCCGACTTCGATAGTGCCGCCGTCACAGGGGAGCGCGCCGCTGAGGATTTTCATCAGCGTACTTTTCCCAGCGCCATTCTCGCCGACGAGCGCGTGGATCTCGCCCTGCCGCACTTCGAGCGTGGCACCGCGATTGGCGCGCACGGCACCGAAACGTTTGTCGATGCCCGTGAGGCGCACCGCCGGAACCTGCTGAGAAGGACTGGTCATCGGGTGGCCGGTACGGTGATGCGTCCCGCCACGATGTCGGCCTTGAGCGCCTCGAGGCGCTGGCGCACCGCATCGGGGATGAGCGCCTTGTTGTGTTCGTCGTACACGTAGCCCACGCCGTCTTCGGCAAGGCCAAACGAATAGATGCCGCCGGTGAATGTCTTGGCGTTCACGCGCCGAATCACATCGAACACGGCGTTGTCCACGCGTTTCACCATCGACGAGAGCACAAAACCCGGCGCTTCTTTGTATTGGTCCGCGTCCACACCAATGCCGAATTTCTTGAGCGTGCGAGCGGCTTCAAAGACGCCGAGCCCCGTGGAGCCCGACGCGTGATAGATGACGTTGACACCCTGCTGATATTGCGAGAGGGCGAGTTCTTTGCCGCGTCCCGGATTGCGAAAGGCCTCAGGGGTGACGCCCGCGTACTGGGCGATCACCGTGCAGTCCGCGCAGACCTGTTTGACGCCAGCCCGGTAGCCCGCCTCGAACTTGTGAATGAGTGGCGAGTCCATGCCGCCCACGAAACCAACTTTCTTGGAGTCGCCTACCAGAGCGGCGAGCGCGCCCACTAAAAAGGAACCCTGTTCTTCGCGGAATTTGAGAGCCGCGAGGTTCTTGGGCGGCGCAACCGGATTGCCGTCTGGCCCGATCGTGACGGCGTAGTCCACGCCCGCGAACGCCACCGTCGGGTATTCCTTGGCGAGTTCGGTGAGGTCGTCGGTAAAGATGAAGCCCACGCCGACCACCAGATCCATCCCCTCGGCGGCCAGTAGCCGCAGGCCGGCCTCACGGTCGGAGCCTTCACCGGGCTCCACGAAACGCACGCGGGCGCCCAACTCTTTGGCGGCGCGCATGGCGCCGATGTAGGCGCCGTCGTTGAACGACTTGTCGCCGCGGCCGCCAAGGTCGAATACCACGCCCACTTCCAACGCGTGCCCAGTGGGTACCGCCGCCGCCCCCGAAGGGTGGACGAACAGCAGCGCCACGTGCACCGCCAGCAGGGCCCCAATAAACCCGAAGAGCTTGCGCATAAGAACCTGTACAATCGCGCCCGGGGCAGACCGTCGCAAGCAGGAGGCCATCCGCTAGATTCCAGCCATGGCCGATCGTATCCGCACGCGCTTTCTCGTTATCGGTTCGGGCGTCGCCGGGCTGCACACTGCATGGCGCGCCTCCGAGCACGGCGACGTGTGCGTGCTGACCAAACGGTCGCTGTTCGATAGTGCCACGGCCTACGCCCAAGGGGGCATCGCGGCCGCGCTTGGAGCGGGGGACAGCGCCGAACTCCACCGCAAGGACACGCTGGCCGCAGGCGCCGCGCTGTGTGACGCGGCGGCGGTCGAAGTCCTCGTCGCCGAGGGTCCGCAGCGCGTGCGGGAGCTTGCCTCCATGGGCGCTCGCTTCGACACCGACGACACCGGCCGCCTCTCGCTCGGCAAAGAAGCCGCCCATTCGCGCAATCGCATTGTGCATGCACATGGCGATCAGACGGGGGCCGAAGTCGCACGGACGCTGATCGAGCGGGTGCGCGAGAGCCGGAACATTTCGGTGATTGAATGGGCGCGCGCGCTCGACCTGATCATCTTGAATGGGCGATGCATTGGCGTGCGGGCGAGCGTGTCGGGGCGCGCGGTCGAGATTATTGCCGACGCCACCGTGCTCGCCACGGGGGGCTGCGGGCAGGTGTACCGCCATACGACGAACCCCGAGGTCGCTACCGGTGATGGTTTTGCCATTGCACATCGCGCCGGCGCGCGACTCGCCGACATGGAGTTCGTGCAGTTCCATCCCACCGCGCTCGACACCCCAGAAAATCCGCTGTCGCTGATTTCCGAAGCCGTCCGCGGCGAAGGTGCCATTTTGGTGAATGATCGCGGGCAGCGATTTATGACACGTAAACATCGGCTCGCTGAACTCGCGCCGCGTGATATTGTGGCGCGCGAAATTTTCCGCGAACAGCGCGGCGGATCGCGTGTTTGGCTCGACGCGCGCAAGCTCGGCCGCACCTTTACGCGCCGCTTTCCTGGTATCAGCGCCATCTGCATGGCGCGCGGCATCGATCCGAGAAAAGAACGCATCCCCGTCACGCCCGCTGCCCACTATATGATGGGCGGTGTCGTCACCGATCTGGCCGGGCGCTCGTCGCTCGAGCGGTTGTATGCCTGCGGCGAAGTGAGCTGTACTGGCGTGCATGGCGCCAACCGACTGGCCTCCAACTCGCTACTCGAAGGGCTCGTCTTTGCCGAACGCGTGGCGCGCGACATGATCGCGGCGCCGCGGCTGCCGCGCGTCCCCAAGGCCGAGGCGTGGGCGGTGCCGCCGCTGGTGGATCGTGGCGCCGCGCAGGTCGCGGCCGACACGGTGCGAATGCTGATGTGGGAACACGCTGGCATCGACCGCACCGCCAAGGGACTCCGTCAGTGCGTCGACCGACTTGGCGACATCACCTCCCGTTTGCCCGAAGGCGCCACCGAGGAGCGCAATCTCGCCGACACGGCGCTGCTGATTGCCGAGGCTGCATTGCTGCGCAAGGAATCGCGGGGCGGTCACTTTCGCAGCGACTTTCCGCGAGAAAAACGGAAGTGGCGCGGCAAGCACATTGAGTGGTAGGTGCGTCGTGGTACGTCGCAACCCACTCCGGTAGGTCGAACTTCTGCTGAGCGTACGGGTATTCAATAGAGGAGGCGTCATGCGCAGCTCGCGTCGATCAGCCGTTTTCGTGATGGTCGCTGTTGTGGGCACGGCGCCGCTCGGCGCACAGAAGTATCGTGGCCCGCAGGGGGACACCGTGCCGACGGTTACCGCCGCGCGTCGCGCCAACGCCACACGAACGTCAACGTCATCCGCCGCGATAACGTCGAGCCCGTCTACCGCGCGTGCAGCGAGCATGACGGTGGACCCAACGCTTTCCGTTGCGCCGCCTCGGAATCCACGCGACACGCCAGTGCCGAAAGCCTCGGGTGGTGGCTCGTGGGGCGCCATCTCCGTCAGCAGCTGGGGCGGGTCGCCAGGCACGACCAACGCGACGGCCGCTCCGAGTGCGGCGAAGAGTGCCGCCACCGCGCCGCCCGCCAACGCAAAGCCGGTGCCGAACAAACCGTAGCGTTGGACCGCGCTACGGCGCCACGGAAACAACCGTCGCGCCGGTCATCGTAGCCACGCACATGAGAAGCAAAATCACCCGCCGCCGAGAGTAAATCGCGGTAGCGTCCGCTTGCTTGTTCTTGCCACGCAACGATGGCATACTCCGCGAGTAGGCGGTGTCCACCGGTGTTCATGACCGGCGTGCGCCGAGCCCTCCATGACTAGCATGCCAATCCCCCGACTCATAGGCACGATCATGAACTTCACCAGAGCATCCGCGATCATCTTTGCGTGCGTCACACTCTCCGCTACGTCTGCGCTGGCACAATCCAACGCGGACTACGGCAAAACGCTATCGCTCAAGATCACGACGCCGATTTCGGTCATTCTCAAAGACCCCAAAGCCTACCACGGCAAGCGCGTCCTCGTTGAAGGGACGATTGTCGAAGTTTGCGAAGAGCGGGGCTGCTGGATTCGCATTGCGAGTGACAAAGAGTTCGAGTCCATACGCTTCAAGGTGGAAGACGGACTCATCACCTTCCCGATGGACGCAAAAGGGAAGATCGTGCTGGCCGAAGGGATTGTGTCGATGAAGACCTTGACGCGCGAGCAAGCCGTGGCGCAGGCACGCGAAGTGGCCAAGGAACGCGGTCAGCTCGCCACCTTTGACCCTGCACGTATCAAGGGACCGGTGACGGATGTCCAGCTGACAGGAGAAGGCGCGCGGGTCAAGTAGTGCGCGGCGCGCGTATTCCGTGGCGGCGGTGGAGCATCGTGCTCCACCGCGACATCGGCTACCTCGCGGCCACGCTCACGCTGGCGTACGCGATCTCTGGGATTGCCGTCAACCACATTGCGGACTGGAATCCGAACTACCGCATTACCAAATCATTCGTGGAGATCGCGCCGATCACCGTGCCCACGTCGCCGGAGATTGTCGCAGTGGCCGTCGCGCAGCTCGGGCTTGCTACGGCACCCAAGAGCTCCTTCCGCCCCGATCCCCAAACCGTACAGCTGTTTTACCCGGAGAAGGTTTACCACGTAGACCTGCCCACGGGAAAGGTGATGATCGAGTCCACGGTCCCTCGGCGCGTGCTCTACGAGCTCAACCAGCTACATCTCAATCATCCGAAACGCGTCTGGACGTACGTGGCCGATGTCTTTGCGGTGGCGCTGATGGTGCTCGCGATCACTGGCCTCTTCGTGCTGAAGGGGAAGCTCGGGATCACCGGACGCGGCGGATGGCTCACGGCACTGGGAACCGTGGTGCCGCTGATCGTTTGGTTCTGGTATTTACGGCGCGGTTGAGAAACGCGCGCGTTCACGGTCGGCGATGGCATGTCAGCGGTACCGGCGATCGGCCCAATCAACGGTGTGCTTACGCGTTCGGTTCGGGCGACGTTCCCACGAGCACTGCCGTGGCGATGATCGTCACCAGGGCAAAGAACAGCTCAAGCTGCAGTGACTGCGCCAACGTATTCGCCTGCTGCCGCGCGGCTGCGGGCGCGCGACGCGCGTGCCAGGCGCCGAGTGCGACGACCACTCCAACCGCCGTGAGTTTCGCGAACAGCAGCAACCCGTAACCGCTATGCAGCAACGTGCCGAGCCGCTGCACGCGGAGCCACACGCCGGCTGCCCCCGTGGCCAGCAGCAACGCGGCGCTCCCGAGTGCCACACGGTGAAATCGCTCAATCCACTCGGCGAGTCGCGCGCCGCCTTCGGAGCTGCGCAGTAATCCAGGAGCGCGCCACGCCAACAGGGCGAGCGTACCCGTCCAGCTCGCCGCCGCCGCCACATGCACCGCGTCGGCGCCGATGGCCAGCCAGCGTACCGACGGGGCCGCCGCGGCATGCCCCATGAGGGCGGGGGCGAGGCAGAGCGCGCTCACGCCGAGCACGGACATCAGTTCACCGCTCCGCATGGCTCGACGAACGAGCACAAACCCGACCGCGGCGAGTGCCGCACCGCCGAGCTGCAGAAGCCATCCACGCCCCCAGCCCGTTTGCAGGACGTTCACCATCATGGGCGTGACAGGGTCGCCAACGTCCACGAATCCCCGCGCCTGCAGCCAGAGCCGCGGTGCCGCGGCGAGCACGAGAGCCATCGCTGCTGCCAAACCCATTGGGGTCGCGCTACCCCGATCCTCGTGGGTGCGTGCGAGAACCAGTCGAAAGACCACGGTGCCCGCCGCGATAATCGTCGCCGCGAACACGAGGGCGCGCAAAGCGACCGTGGCAGTGCCGCCGGCGCCTTCGAACAGCGCGCCCAGTACGCTCACTTCACGACGAAGAAGAACGTGCCCTTTGCCGGATGTCCGTCATCGGCAGAGACGTTCCACTGCACATCGTACCTGCCATGCTCCATCCCCCCCGTGATCGGAATCACCACAGGAGCGCTCTTTTGATTGACTTCGATTGTGGCGGGTCCGAGCGCGACGGCTCCCTTTGGGCCCACGAGCTTGAAGGTGCTCACGTGGAGTTCGAGACGTTCCGAATACCACAATGAGAGCTGCGTGGGGGCCGTTGTCAGTGTGTCGTGGGCGGCCGGCTGGCTCTTCACGAGTTGCGTATGGCGGCGCGCCGGAGTGGCAGCCGTAGACAGCGCGAGCGCCGCCGCCAGACCGCTGGCGCCGATCAACGAACGAAAACGCATCAACATGCACCTGTGTGTGGAGTAGGACCCGGTACTAACCGGCTGTAAAGATGCCCCACTCGATGCTTCCCGCGCTATGGCAACCGCCCTCACCGACTCCCTCGGCGGGGGAGCGGCGGCTATAATTACAGGATGCCGCCAGAAGCCCCGCAGCCTCGTTTCGCCGAGCTACACGAGGAGATCCGCCGCACCGCACGTGAGCGGAACGCGGTCATTCTCGCCCACAACTATGAACGCCCCGAAGTCCAAGATGTCGCCGATTACGTCGGAGACTCCCTCGGACTTTCCCGCGAAGCCGCCCGCACGAGCGCCGATGTCATCGTCTTTGCGGGCGTCCACTTCATGGCCGAAACTGCGGCCATACTCTCGCCTACCAAGCAAGTGCTCCTGCCCGATCTCGCGGCGGGATGCTCGCTGGCCTCGACAATCAATGCCGCGCAATTGCGCGAGTGGAAGGCCGAGCATCCGGGCGCGATTGTTGTTTCCTATGTGAACACGACGGCCGAGGTAAAAGCGGAGAGCGATTACTGCTGCACATCGGGAAACGCGGTTGAGGTGATCAACGCGATCCCGGCCGACCAAGAGATTCTCTTTTTGCCCGACATGTTCCTTGGCGCACATGTGCGCCGCGTCACGGGGCGCCGCAATATCCACGTGTGGATGGGCGAGTGTCATGTGCACGCGGGCATCGATCCGGAGAACATTCGGCTTCAGCGCGCCCTGCACCCCGACGCCGAGTTCCTGATTCACCCCGAATGTGGGTGTGCGACGAGCGTGGTAGAGGCGATCTCCGCTGGCGATGTAGACCCGAATAACGCGCACATCCTCTCGACCGAAGGGATGATCAAACGCCCCGGCGAGAGCTCGGCCGACGCATTTATTGTCGCGACCGAGGTGGGAATCCTCCATCGCCTTCAGCGAGCCTATCCCAATAAACAGTTTTACGCGGCCAATGAGCGCGCGTCGTGCATGTACATGAAGGTGACGACGCTTCCGAAAGTGCTCGAGTCGCTGCAGCTGCTGACGCATCGCATCACCGTTCCTGCCGACATTGCCGCGCGGGCGCAGTTGGCGATTGAGCGCATGGTGTCGATTGGTGGTGCCGTCTCCGCGACGCCGCCGGCGCCGGGCGTCGATCCCGGCGAGTAGTGGCCGATCAGCCGAATCCGCCACGGCGTATTTCGCCGTCTGAGCCGCCACACTATGCGGGCGGCTCGGTTTTTCCGCTGAGTGACGCCGAAATCGTAACGTTGGTACGAAGCGCGCTCGACGAGGATCGCGCCTTTGACGATGTCACCACGCTCGCGACGGTACTCTCCGTGCGGCACCAGCGCTCGCGGTTGGTGGCGCGTGCCCCTGGTGTGCTGGCTGGCGTTCCGCTGGCGCTCGCTGCGTTTCGGTTGCTCGATGAGCGTGTGGAGATTCGTGTGGACGCCGAAGATGGCACGTCGGTGCGCCCCGACAGTACCGTGCTCTTTATTTCTGGGCACGCGCGCGGCGTGCTCTCTGCGGAACGCGTCGCCCTGAACTTCTTGCAGCGCCTGAGCGGCATTGCGACGCTCACGCAGCGGTACGTGGAGGCGGTGCGCGGCACGCAGACCGCCATTCTCGATACGCGCAAGACAACTCCGAACTGGCGTCGCTTAGAGAAATACGCCGTGTGGTGTGGTGGCGGCGTGAACCATCGCATGGATCTCGCGGCGGCGGTGCTCATCAAGGACAATCACCTCGTTGCGGTGGATGGTGATGTGGCCATGGCCGTGCGGCGCGTGCGGGAGTTTACGGACCAACCGGTGGCGGTCCAGGTGGAGTGCGATCGGCCCGAGCAGGTGCGTGCCGCGGTGGACGCCGGCGCAGACAGCGTGTTGCTCGACAACATGACGCTTGACCAACTGCACGAATGTGTTGCCCTTGCGCGCGGGCACTGCGTGACGGAGGCCAGCGGTGGCGTGACGCTCGCCACCGTGCGCGCCATTGCCGAAACGGGCGTGGATCGCATTAGCGTGGGGGCACTCACGCATTCAGCGGGCGCCCTCGACCTCGCGCTGGATTTCGACTAGCCGGTTCTGACGCGCCGTCACCTAACGTGCGGCGGCGCGCTCCAGTTGCGATCGGAGCTCGCGTGGGTCACTCGTGGGCGCATCGCACGCATACTGCCGACAGACATACGCCACAGCCGCTCCCGGCGGAGCGCTGCGGCCGGCGAGCAGCGCATGACCATCAGCAGGAGTTCCCCCTGCAAGTACCAGCGACGGCACGTAGCCATCGGCGGCGGCGCGCGCGAGTGCTTGAAATGCGTCTGATGTCGGATCGCCCGCGATCACGACTTCAACGGCGCCGTGCACAAGGCCGTCGGCCGCGCCGAGCGCGTGCCCGAACATCACGCCGTACTCTCGCATCGGCGTGGCCACGCTATTGAGGGTGCGCTCGGCAATCGAGCGCCACGCATCGCGCCCGGTGTATTCGGCCGCGAACAACAGGAGTTCGGCGGCCAGCGATGCGCCCGCAGGAGTAGCGTTGTCCATGACGTCGCGCGGGCGCACGACCAACGCTTCGTGGTCGTCGGCGGTGTCGTAGAAACAACCTTCGGTTTCGTTCCAGAAATGCTGAACACACGACTCGGCGAGCGTGAGTGCGCGATCAAGCCATTGGTGATCGAAGGTGAGTTGGTAGAGGCCGACAAACCCGAGCCCGACGGCCGCGTGGTCTTCGAGAAATCCGGCGATGTGCGTCACGCCGCGCGCGTGAATGCGCAGGACGCGCCCTTCGCGCACCATCGTGTTCCAGAGAAAGTGTCCGTTGGACAGCGCGGAGGCGTAGGCGTCATTGTTTTGAAAGACGCGCGCGGCTTCGGCCATCGCGCGTAGCATCAGCCCATTCCACGACGCAATGACTTTATCGTCGCGCGCCGGCCACACACGCGCGGCGCGTACATCGTACAGACGTTTGCGGAGTGCCTCGCGGCGGTCCTCGCTCACACCGGCGTCTTCCGCGCTTGGTGCGCGCGCCGTGAGAATGTTGGCGCCCTCAAAATTCCCAGCGATGGTCACCCCGTAGGCGCGCATCGCCCAGTCGGCGTCGTCGCCAGCGAGGCGCGCAAACTCCTCCAGCGACCACACGTAAAATTTTCCTTCTTCGTGTTCGCTGTCGGCGTCGAGCGATGAATACCAGCCGCCCAGCGCGTCGGTCATTTCGCGGCGCACCCACTGGAGCGCCGCTTCGGTGGCGCGCCGGACCTCGGTGTTGCCGGTGGCCTGCCAGAGGTGCACGCCCAGTCGCGCGAGCAGGGCGTTGTCGTAGAGCATTTTCTCGAAGTGCGGCACGAGCCAGAGCGCGTCTACCGTGTACCGGTGAAAGCCGCCGCCGATTTGATCGCAAATGCCGCCGCGGGCCATGGCGAGGAAGGAGTGCTGTGCGATATGCAGCGCGTGTGCATCGCCTGAACGCGCCCAGTGTCGCAGCGCGGCATCGAGCGCCATGGCGTGCGGAAACTTCGGAGCGCCGCCAAAACCGCCGGCGAGTGGTTCAAACCGACGCGCCATTCCTTTCCACGATTCGTCCAAGACCATGGCGTCGAGTGTGCCGCCGCGCCCGGCCGCGTCCGCCGCGACAAACACCTGCGCCACCGACGTCACCGCGCGCGCCACTTCCTCGCGGTTCGTGGTCCAGGCGTCACTCACCGATTGAAGCACTCGGGGAAATCCTGGCATGCCGTGCCGGTCGGCGGGCGGATAATAGGTGCCGCCGTAAAACGGCTCGCCCGCCGGGGTGAGAAATACGGTCATCGGCCAGCCGCCCTGGCCAGTCATCGCCTGAACGGCCTGCATGTAGATGGCGTCGAGGTCGGGGCGCTCTTCTCGGTCCACCTTTACGTTGACGTAGAGCGCGTTCATCAGCTGCGCCGTTTGTGGGTCTTCAAACGACTCACGCGCCATCACGTGGCACCAGTGGCACGCCGCATAGCCCACGGAGAGGAGAATCGGCCGGTCGAGGCGCTTGGCGGCGGCCATCGCATCAGGGCCCCAGGGATACCAATCCACTGGATTCTCTGCGTGCTGGAGCAAATAGGGGCTGGTAGACGAGGCGAGGCGATTGGACATGAGAGGGCGCTGAGTGGCGTTCGGCGTGCGCGATGGAGAAGTTTACGGGGTGACAAACTCGCGCGCCTGGCGCCACGCGCTCGCAATCATTGTCGGCACGACCATTCTGCGCCTCATCGTTGGCGCCGTGGTGCCGCTTTTTCCCGACGAGACCTACTACTGGGACTGGTCGCGCTCGCTCGCGGCCGGCTATTTCGATCATCCCCCGATGATCGCACTGCTGGTGCGAGCCGGCACCGCGCTCTTTGGCCAAACCCCGTTCGGCGTGCGTCTGTTCCCGATTCTCGCCGGTGGTTTTACCGCACTCGCGATCGCCCAAACGGCTCGGCGCATCGAAGGGGACGAGGCCGCGCGCACCGCGTCGCTCATCTTTGCCTGCCTCCCACTCGCCGCCGCGGGTTCGGTGCTCGCCACCCCCGATGCGCCGATGCTCTGCTTTGTGGCGTGGACGCTGTACTGCACCATCCGCGCGCTCGACACCGACGCAGACACCCCCAACGCGCCGGACGCCCGCCGTCGCGAAACCCGATGGTGGGCCCTCACGGGCCTCTGCATTGGTCTCGCCATGGCCTCGAAGTTCACCAGCGTGCTCGTCCCCGCTGGTATCGCGCTGGCCTGCCTGCTGCACGCCCGCTTGCAAAACCGCTTCGGACATCCGGGGCCCTACCTCGCCATTGCGATCGCCTCCGCCGTGCTTGCGCCCGTGCTCATCTGGAATGGCCAACACGACTGGGTGTCCTTTGCCTTCCAGCTGGGCCATGGACTCGGCGCGCCAAAGGGCGGCGCACTCGGCGCCCTCAACCGTGAACTCGAACTCGTGGGCGGACAGATCGGACTCGTCACGCCGGTGCTGTTCTTTTTTGTGGTCCGGGGAATTCGGCGCGCCTTTGATCCCACCCCGAGCGGACTTCGCGTGGTATTGGGTACAGTTGCGGTCACCTGTCTCGCGTTCTTTGTATACAGCGCCACTCGGCGCTCCGTGGAAGCCAACTGGCCCGCGCTCGCGTGGATCCCCGCGATGGTGCT
>CANIWQ010000041.1 GCA_947471365.1 Gemmatimonadota bacterium
CTTCACCGTCTTCGCAAAAGTGCCCGTCGAGGTCGACGGCAAGATCAAGCAGCGCGTCACGGCGTTCATTGTGGACGCGCACGCCGCTGGCATCACGCTCGGCGCCGCCGAGCAAAAGATGGGAATTAAGGCCAGCGACACGCGCACCATCAGTTTCGTCAATGTGAAAGTGCCGGTCGAAGACCGGATTGGCGATGTCGGGCACGGCTTCAAAATCGCCCTCGAGATTCTCAACAGCGGCCGCTTGGGCCTCGCCGCTGCCTCCACACGCGGCGCGCAGCGGGTGCTGGAAATGGCGTTGGCCTACGCCAAGCAGCGCGAACAGTTCGGGCGCCCCATCGGCTCGTTTGAAATGCTCCAGCGCAAGTTCGCCATTGGCGCCGCCGATATTTATGCCTCGGATGCCGGTTGGATGCTCACGGCCGCGATGGTGGACCGCGGCGGCATTGATTTTTCGCTTGAGACCGCGGCGTGCAAAGTGTTCGGATCAGAACTCGTGTTTCGCGCCTCCAGTGACGCCCAGCAGATTGCCGGCGGCATCGGCTACTCCAAGGACTACCCGTACGAGCGCGCGTTGCGCGACTCGCGCATCAATCTGATTTTTGAAGGCACCAACGAAATCTTGCGTGCGCTCATCGCGCTGAGCGGCCTGCAACAGCCTGGCGAGCACCTCAAGGCCATCGGCAAGGCCTTCAAGGACCCCATCAACTCCCTTGGCGCCATTGGCTCGTACATCGGCGGGCGCGTCAAGCGTCAACTCGTCAAGCCTGAGTTCACCAAGATGCACGCGATGTTCTCCGAGGAAGCCGAGATGGTCACCACGGTGATCCACGACCTCGCCGTGAACGTCGAGCAGGCGCTCATTGAGCATGGCAAGGACATCATTGAGCGCCAGTTCCTGCAGGAACGGATGGCGAATGCCGTCATCGACATTTATCTCTCCACCGCCGCGCTGTCACGCGCGACCTCCGCGATCGCCACCAAGGGCGAAGCCGGCGCCGCAGCCGACATCGACCACACGCGCATCTTCGTGCCGATGGCCATGCGTCGCGCGCGCCGCGCCGTGCGTGCACTGGAGAAGAATCAGGACGCGCGCCTCTCGGCGCTCGCCCTCAAGGCGCTGGAGAGTGGCAAACTGTCCGTGCCGCTGCCGATCGAAGAGTAGGCAATCCGCACGCGCAAACAGAAGGGGCGCCGTCACAGACGGCGCCCCATATGTCTTTCCATCACCCGACTCGCATCGCTACCGCGCCGCGCCGCCGGACATTACGCTGGGATGAACGCCTCTTTCCACTTGGCACCATCCTGATCTTCTTCGTACAGCTTGTCGAGATCGGCCACCACCGTATTGCCCGCCTTGCGCACCGCAAAGCGATCCATCGAACGCGTCGCGCGCCCTTCGATGAACACCCCTTCCGCCGTGTACTTGGATTTGTGCTTCGGGCACTGAAAACGCCGATCGCCGTCGAGCCACTTGAGCGCGGTGTTCTGGTGCGGACAGGTCACCGCAAACACGAACACCTTTCCGCCCGTGCGCACAATGAACGCATCGTTGTCCTTGTCCACGTTCACGCCGTCGGCGGCTGGAATGGGATAGGTCACCTCTTTCCCCGCACGCCCCAGCGATTCGACGAAGCGCACGGGCAGCGCCGCCGCCGGTGTACCGGCAACCGCGAGCAACGCCACCGCGGTCGCGGCATTGCGCAAGAACATGCGCCGCCCCAAGTCACAGCTCGTGCAGGACTCTCCACGCTCGAGGTTGTGTTCTGGATTCAACGTGGTCATCCCCGGTTAGCTGGCGCTTACCAACACGACGCCCACAAGCGTCGTCGTCAGCCAGAGCACGAGGCTTGCGACCGCTCCCACCGTGAACCGTTTCCAGAGGGGATTCGACAGCGACGGGTCGAGACTGAGCCGTTGCTCCGTACGCATCACGTTGTAGCCGTTGGCGAGCAACAGCACAAAGAGCCCGATCTTCAGCCAATACACCGGCGACACCAAAAAGGTCTCGGCGTCAGCCAGCATCATGAGCAGGCCGCTCACGACCATGATGCTCATCGCGGCCACCACCGGCCGGTGAATGCCCGCGAAGTCGCGGAGCACGCGCCGGCGCTCATCCACGTCCGCACCGCGGGCGCGCAGCGCCGCGCGATCCGACGCCACCGCAAACCCGCCGCCTATCAATAACGCCCCGAGGTGCGCGTAGGTGACCGCAGCAGAAACAGCTTTGGAGTGCGAATAGATATCCGCCCATGGCTTCGCGGCGGCAGCAATCGTCTGAACAATCGACATCGAGAGTCCCCGTGCAGGTCGGCGACGCGGCCGGGGAGGGATCGGCGCGACGCAAGTAAAAAAAATATAGACGCGAAACAGCCGCATCCTGTTCAATCAGGCGAAATACTAACGGTCCCGTTCACCGCCCGACGTGGTTCCCGCCCCTGTCACGGTAATGGTGACGGTGCCCTTGGCCGCGTCATAAACGGCCGGCAGTTGTGTCAGGCTCGACGTCCGCTGGCCACTGAGCCACTGCCCAGTGGAAGAAAAACGCGCCCCGTGCCGCGAGCAGTTGAAGGCGCCACCTTGAATGGACACCGTGGCCCCCTGGTGCGGGCACCGCATCGAAAGAGCGACATAGCTCTCCTGAGCCGAGCGCACGAGCGCCACCGGCCGAGAGGAGTTTCCATCCACACGGGCGATTCCACCCACCACCGCCAGCGCCGGCACATTTGCCAGCGTGACGAGTAACTGCGAACCGTTCGCCACAGGCGTCGCCGGCGTGGTCTGCGCCGGCGCCGCAATCACCAGCGTGCCGGCCGCCGCGTCGTAGGTCACTGGGTACGATGTGAGATTGGCCGTCGCCTGACCACCGGTCCACACACCGGTCGCCGAAAACTTGGCGCCGTGGTTCGGGCAGAAGAAACCACTGCCCTGCACCGTCACCGTCGTCCCCTGATGCGGGCAGACCAACGACAGTGCGACAAAAGTACTAGCCGCCGATCGAACGAGTGCCATCGGCCCACCAGTCGCCGTGCGGACCGTCACCATCCCACCCGCACTGGTGAGCGCCGGATAATCGGCCAACCGAAAACTCAGCCCGCTCGACGGCACCACGTTCGCCTGCGGAGAGACCGGATCCCACACGCCCGTACCGCACGCGTCGGCGAGCAACGCCGCCACCGTCGCAAGCGTCGCCTGCGAGAGGAAGGTACGGCGGTCGAGTCCGCCGCAACCGCTGCAGCGCCCCGTCGTCGCGTCCGACATCGTCAGTCCTGCCGGAAAGGCGAGAGCATCATGACATACGAGAGCAACGCCGTGCTGCCAGAAATGATCGCGGCGGACCGGTGCCGGTCACGCGCCGACCCAGAATATTTTGCTTCTTCTGAAATCGAGCCGACATACACAAATCCGGCGTCCGAGAGCAGCATGAGCGCGGAGTGCACGGTGCGCCACGTGCGCCCAGCGGGGTCCGCACGCGAGTCCCACCAGTTCCAGGCACCGGTGACGGTATTGGCGGCAAACAGCGCTGCCACGCCGGTGGCGAGCATGGGATGCACACTCTTCACCCATTGAGGACTGTCCGTCCCCTTGGTGACCAACGTCTGCCCCGTGAGATACTGACCGATGAACAACGGAATCGTCGCGTAGCTCGCAAATTTGTGAATCGCGACGCGCGTCTCGTACATGTCGCTGTATTCCACCGCTTTCACGCGTGGACGGCGCGGCGCGGTATCAGGCGCCAGACTTGGCACCGCCCCAGCCCCCAACAACGGTGACATTGGGAGCGAAGGCGCCAAGGTTGCGATGGCCGAGGTGCCCACCGCGGGCGACGAGCTGACGGCCGGAAATGCCGGAACGGTGCCTGCCAGCTCAGCTGGAGCCAGAATCGTATCCCGGCCACATAGCGACAACGCAACAAGCAGAGCGAACATGGGTGCCCGCGTTCGGGTGGGGAGAGGCCGATTCATAAATCTAAACCGCCGGGCGTCGATTCGTTCCTCTCCAGTACCAATGCCCCCTACACTCGGCAATCTTTCCCCCGTGACCCTGCTCTCCCTCTCTGAAATCGCCATCGAATTCGGCTCCACCACCCTCCTCCGCAATGTGACGGTTACTGTCGCAGCCGGGGAGCGCTGGGGGATCGTCGGTCGAAACGGCTGTGGCAAGACCTCGCTCTTCAAGATCATCACCGGCAAGCTCGCCCCCTCCAAAGGCGCCGTCGCCCGCCAGCCGGGGATGCGCATTTCGCTCCTCGACCAACACCGCAATTTTGGCGAAGCCACCACGGTGTGGGATGCCACCGCCCGCGCCTTTGCCCCTGTCCTCGCGCTCGAGCTCTCCCTCGCCGAACAGGCGGCGCAACTCGCCGACCTTGGCGAAAAGGCCACGCCGGCAATGCTCGCGAAGTACGGTCACGATCTCGAAACATTCGCACACGAAGGGGGCTACACCTTTCACGCCCGCGTGGACGCCGTGCTGCAGGGACTGCGCTTCGACGCCGAAGCCGCCAAAACGCAGCTGCTCTCCACGCTCTCGGGCGGCGAACGCGGCCGCGTGGGTCTCGCCGCGCAGCTCGTGGCGCCGGCCGACCTGCTCCTGCTCGACGAACCGACCAACCACCTCGATCTCGAGACCACGAACTGGCTGCAGGAATACCTGCGCGATCTCGACGAGACCGTGATGGTCATCAGCCACGACCGCGCCTTCCTCGACGAAGTCGCCGATCACGTGGTGCACCTCGAGAGCGGCACCGCCGCCACATACCGCGGCGGCTACTCCGCCTTCGTGCAGCAGCGGGCCGAACGCCGCCTCGCGCAGGAGCGGCAGGCCGACCAGCAGCGGAAGATGATCAACAAGGAAGAGGACTACATCCGCCGCAACCTCGCGGGGCAGAACACCGCGCAGGCCAAGGGGCGACGCAAGAAGTTGGCGCGGCTCCCCCGCCTCACGCCGCCGCCGGGCGAGGAGGGCGCGATGTCACTGCGCCTCGAGATCAACGAGCGGGGCGGCGACCGCGCGCTCGTCGCCGACCATCTCACGATCGGCGTGGAAGGGCGCACACTGGTGCGCGACTTCTCTGCCACCGTCATTCGCGGCGACGTCATCGCGCTCGTCGGCCCCAACGGCGCCGGCAAATCCACGCTCATCAAGACGCTCCTCGGCGAACGCGCGCCGGAGAGCGGCGAAGCCAAACTCGGCGGCTCGGTCACCGCGGCGTACTTCCGGCAGGACCTCGACCAACTCCCGCTCGACCGCTCACTCTACGACGTCATCGGCGACCTGCGTCCGCTCTGGACGCGCGGCGCGATCCAGAATCACCTCGGCGCCTTCACGTTCTCCGGCGACGAGGTGTTCCGCTCCACGAACACGCTCTCCGGCGGCGAGCGCGCGCGGCTCGCTCTCGCAGTGATCGTGCTGCAGCGCGCCAACCTGATTGTCCTCGACGAACCCACCAACCACCTCGACGTCGAGTCGATCGAAGCCATTGAAGACGCGATCGATGTCTACGAGGGCACGGTGCTGCTGGTGAGCCACGACCGCGCCCTGCTCCGCGAACTCGCCACCCGCGTCTGGGCGTTCGACGGGGAGCGCCTCATAGACTTCGGCGGCCCGTTCGTCGAATGGGAACGGATGCAAAAAGACGCCGCACTCGCCGAACGCGCCGCGGCCGCGCTCGCGAACGACGCGCGCAAGGAACAGGACAAAGCGCGCGCCAAAAAGAATGCGTCATCGCAGGCCGTGACACACGCCGAGCGGCGCACCAATCAAAAGGCCGTCGCGTCCGCGGAAAAAGAGGTGCAGCGCCTTGAGGTCACGGTCAACGACCTGCGCGCCGCACTCGCCGATCCCGCGCTGTACGACGGCTCGTCCACCAATGCCAAACGCGCCGGACAGCTCGACCGCGAGCTCTCCGACGCGCTCAAAACACTCGACAAGGCCATGGCCCGCTGGGCCGACCTCGCGGGCGACTAGTGCCCGCGCGCCGCGGTCAGTCTCGGCGGAGTGGCTCCCACATCATCACGTAGCTCGCGAGCGCGACGCCCATCGAGGTGAGCGCCCACGTCCGGTGCGCCGATTCCCTGCTGTAGTCGAACCGCGCCTGCGAGCCGAGGTTGCCCGCGACCGCGAATCCCGCATCCGACGCGAGCATCAGCGCCGCATGAATGGTGCGCCACGTGCGCCCCTTGTCGTGGCCTCGCGTCTCCCACCAGTTCATCGCCCCTGTCACCGAGTTCACGGCAAAGAGCGCACCGAGTGCGTAGCCGAGTGGGCGATGGGCGTTGGTGGCCCACTGCGGGCGCGCTTTCAGATTATGGTCGGCGTCCCAAATCGCGACGCCGGCGAGGTACTGCGCCGCGAACAACGGCAATGTCGCATAGCTCGCGACCTTGTGAATCTGGAGTCTCGTCTCGTACCCCTCGGAGATTTCGACCGCCTTGGCGCGGGGGCGCACGGTATCCGCTGGCGATGGCGCGAAGCCGAGGCTGAGTCCGTCCACCGCACGCTCCTCACGTGCGGTCATGCCTATCCCAACCGGCACGTCGCGCGGTCCAACCACCGGCGCACGATCCACGGTATCGGCTGGGCTCAGTAGCAACGCACCTGCGATGACGAGGGCAAACATCGGAAGTTCTCCGGATGGAAGTGGGGGCGCAGGGCACAACATGCTACCCCGGCGACTCCGGAAAGTTTACACGTCAACCATTTCCATCTCAAGCCTCGCCGTCGGCGAGACCTGGCTACTCTGCGTCCGAACGCAGCTTGCGATAGGAGGCGATCGCCTGCCGTACGGCCAGCACGGCCGACGCGGCAAACTCAAACTCTAAATGGAGCTCGCCCATCCGTTCTGGGTCGTGCCGGCTCAAGTGCAACGCCGCCGCATCCCCGGACTGCGCGCGCCGCTGATACTCGCGACTGGCATGCCACAACGTGTTGGCCACGTGCCAGAGGGTCTCGTCGCAGGCGCCGCGCCCTTCGGCCGCGGCAGCCTCATACTCCTTGAGCCGCCCCGTCAGATGCGCGGCGCTCAACTCGCACAGCATGGCGGCATCGCGCAACTCGTCGTCGGCGCAGTGCTTCTCGAGGAGCCGCGACACGCGCTCGTGCTGGCGGCATGCCTCGAGTGCGGCGCGCAGCAATGCGTCGGCGGAGGCGAGCAGCGCAACAGTGCTTCCGCTCGGAGGGGTCTGCACCTGCTTGGACGGCGTCATAGGTGACCGGGTAGAGATATGCGAAGAATGTGCGAGGCGTCACGCCCCGACAAGGGCAATCCGGCAGACGGTCCGACAGTGGGTGCGGCGGGCGGTACCGCGGGCGGCGGGACGTCATCCGCCACAAACGCCAGCGCGTCGCCACGCGGACTCATGGCCAGCCGCGAAATGTTCTTCACGCCAAACGCGGCGAGGTCGGCCGCCACCTTCCAGTCGCCGTCCGCCCACACATAGAGCTTGGTCCCGGCCGCCGTCAGAAGCATCCCACCCCGCGAGTACACGTGATACCCGTCCTCGGCGCCCTGCGGAGGATGCATCAATCGTCGCGTCGCGTGCGTGCGGAGATCGAGTTCCGAAATCCAACTCGCACTGTCTTCCACCAGTTGCAAGAAGGTCACCGCGTCGCGCCCAGGAACCTTGGCCAGCGCGCGGCCAATTTTCCGCGCCACAACCTGAGCCGACCCGGTGCGATCATCCGCCACCTGCAGCGTGGCTGGCGGAGCCGCGGGCGCACCTAACGCGCCACCCAGCACAAAGAGCACCAACTGATGGGCCGACGTCCACAGGTGATAACCCACCGGCTTGATGTCGGTGAGCACCAGCGACGGCGTGCCTCGGCCATTGAGCGGAAACTTCCAGAGCCGCTGCGTGGAATCCGCTTCCACGCGCACCACCGAAAAGAAGTGCCCATCTGGCGTCACGAGTGGCGAATACTCACTCTCCGCGGTACGCGTCAGTCGCTCCGGCGCGCCATCCGGTAGCGTGATGCGCCAGCTGTCGGCCTGCGCGTCCGCGCCAGTCACCGTGTACAACACCGCACGGCCGTCCGGCGTGAACGACGGTTGATTATCGTAGCCCGTGCGATGCGTGAGATTCCGCGGCGTGCCCACGCGAAGCACCGGCGCCCGCTCTTGAATGGGCACCACCCACACATCCGTGGACGGGCGACCACTCTGCGCCGACAGCGCCCCAGCCGCCAGGCACCACACCACCCCGATCACGCCTTCGCTCCTTCGAGCGCGCCAAGCCGGCGATCGATAGAGTCCAGCCGCTGCAACAGCTCCAGATGAAAACGCTCGGGCTCCGTGGGCTCCTTCAGCGAAAAACTCAACGCGCCACTCACTTCGAGACGCGCACTCTCCACGTCGCGCATATGCTCAATTCCCTGCTTGCGCGCCGCCGCGTCCAACTCTTCACGTGTGATGAGATTGTGACGCAACGAGGTCCGCAGCACTTTGCCTTCGCGCACCAGCTCTTCCGAACGACCTTCGATCAGCCGCCGAAACCGTGGATTGCGATACGAAAGCCGGACCAGCGCTTCGTTCACGATAAACAGCACTGCGGCCCCCGACAAACCACCGATCAGCGAGTTGTCGTTGCCAATGATCGCGTTCTGCACCGTGTTCGAGAGTAGCAAGAGCACAATAAAATCCAACGGATTGAGTTGCCCGAGTTCCCGCTTGCCGAACAACCGCAAGCCCGCGACGAGAAACGCATACACCAGCACGGTGCGCGCCGCCTTCTCGCCAAAGGGAATGCCGAACGTCATCATGTCTTGCCAGATCGCGCTCATCAAAACTCCCGGTGTCAGGTGGCGGCGAGCACGACGCCGCGGCAATCGCCAAACCCAATGCGCGTCGCGCCGTCGCGTTCGCACCAGCCGCGTATGATCACTTCATCACCATCCTGCAGAAACGCCCGGGTCTCGCCCTCAGGGAGCGCCACCGGCTCTGCGCCGCGGCGCGTCAGTTCGAGCAGGCACCCGCGTGCCTCCGCGTCTGCTCCCGACACCGTACCGCTTCCAAGTAAATCACCCGCGCGCATCATGCAGCCATTGCTCGCGTGATGCGTCAACAGCTGCGCCATCGTCCAATACATCGACTGAAAATTGCCGTGCGACAACCGCACCGCTGGCGCTTCGCGCGCGCGCATCGCCGCCGTCCGTAGCCACACTTCGAGCGTGATGTCATAGCCACCGCTGGCCTGATCCGCTGCGTCGTGCAAATAGGGCAAGGGTGCGGGATCTCCCTCAGGACGCGCAAAGGCCGGCGTGCGGAACGGCGCCAAGGCGTCGGCCGTCACAACCCACGGCGACACCGTCGTCGCAAAACTTTTGGAGAGAAAGGGACCGAGTGGTTGATACTCCCAACTCTGGATATCGCGCGCCGACCAGTCATTGAGCAAACTCAACCCAAACAACCGTTCATTCGCCTGTGCAATCGGAATCGTTTCGCCAGGCGCCGACATTCCGCTGACCCACGCGGCCACTTCCAGTTCATAATCCAACGCCACGGACGGTCCAAACACCGGAGGCTTCTGCTCGTCCGGACGACGTTGCCCGCGCGGACGGCGCACCGGCGTCCCAGTGCTCACCACCGTGGAGGCACGCCCGTGATAGCCGATCGGCACCCACTTGTAGTTGGGCAATAACGGATTGTCAGGACGAAACAGCGCGCCGACATTGGTGGCGTGAAATACTGATGCGTAGAAATCCGTGTAATCTCCGATCTCCGCCGGCACGCACATGCCAATGCCATCCATCCGCACGAGCAGCGCGTCGCGCATCCCAGCCGCGGTGCGGCCATCGGCCGTATCGGCGCGCAGCAAACGGCTCGCCACGCGGCGCACCGCGCGCGCATCATCTCGGCCGAGCGCCATCAACGCATTGAGCGACCACGATTGCAAGGCGTCACGCACCGGCGGACTCAGCGAATCAAACAACCCAGCGCGCGTTGCCGACAAACAGTCGAGCACATGCCCGCCAATCGCGATTCCCACGCGCGGCCGTTCTTCAAAGTCGTGACGAAACACACCAAACGGCAGATTCTGAATCGGAAAATCGGAGCCGAGCACATTGGCGTCTTCCACCCACGAGCGGAGCGACGGATCGAGCGTTTCGTCGAGTGCGGTCACAGCAGTCCCAGAGTCATAAGGTCATCTACCGGCTCGGCAAAAGAGCACGAACCAAACGAGGTGGCAAAACTGGCGCGCGCCAAGCTGACATCGGCGCTCGACGCTCGCCAGTGGCGCCACAGGAGCGCGCCATCAGTAAACTGCAACGCCGCTGCCGCGCGTTCGTCGAGGATCGCGGCAATCTCCGCATCCGACGCACCGCAGCGCGCAAAGACCGCGGCCGCAAAGACATTCAGAAATCCAAACATCGTGCCGTAATCACTGTTTTCGTCGTACGTCAGGCGATACTCGCCGCGCATGGGATGATGGAGTCCCGCCGTGGCCTTGAACGGCACGTTGGCTCGAGCGCACGCGCCAATAAAACGCGCCACCTGCGCCGACGACGGGATCGCGCCCGCCACGACGCCGCCGGTGCGTGCCTTGGCCAAGAGCCCACACTCCGCTAACGCGGCGAGAAACACTGCCGGATCCGCGTCGAGAGGAAATTCCACAAAGGTCGTGCGGTCAGCACCGAGCACCGCGGCGGCGGACACCGCATCCACCGTCGTCGCCTTGGTTTCGATCGTCTCAATCACCGCGCGCCCCGCATGCTCGGCGTCGAACGCCCTGAGACGCACCGCATCCGCCGGCTCCGCAAGCACGGACAGTCGCCAGGGATCGCCAGACACGAGCAGCGGTGCCGCGGCCTCCGCAAACTCCGTCAGCCGTTGCGCCGGCACCACGAACCGCCCAAGCATCGAGGCGCGCGGCCCACTCCGGTACATGCCATACGCACGCACAGCATCCGACATCGTCAACGCCGTCGGTGGAAACAAGCCGGCGTAATCCACGAGCCCCGCGAGTAATGCGTCGAGTGAGTCTGTCATACAGAACGGTTCCGCATCACATGCTCGGCCGCGGATTGAGATACGTGCCCAGCCATTTGTGCATCTCGCCCCACCAAAGCTGCGAGTTCTGCGGCTTCGAGATCCAATGCCCTTCGTCCGGAAACACCAACAACCGGCTCGGCACATTCTGACGCTGCAACGCCGTAAAGAGCGAGAGCCCCTCGGTGTACGGCACCCGATAATCCTGCTCGCCGTGAATGACGAGCGTCGGCGTCTTGAAGTGCTTGGCAAAGAGATGCGGACTGAACTTGCGATACTGCGACGCCATCGCGTTGGCGTTCCACCACGGACCGCTGAACTCATTGTCCACAAACCACTGTTCTTCCGTGGCGCCCGCCATCGACTCGAGGTTGAACACGCCAGCGTGGCTCACCAGCGCCTTGAAGCGATTGGTGTGCCCCGCCATCCAGTTCACCATGTAGCCACCGTACGAACCGCCGGCCGCCGCCATGTGGGTGGAATCCATCCACGAATTCTGCTTGAGCGCCGCGTCCACCCCTTTCATGAGGTCGTCGTACGTCTTGCCACCCCAATCGCGCGACACGGCGTCGACAAACTTCTGTCCATAGCCGGTGGAACCGTGTGGATTGAGAATCACCAAGCCGTAGCCGCCCGACGCAAACATTTGCGGCGCCCAGCGCGAGCCCCACGAGTCGAGCCACGCACCCTGCGGCCCGCCGTGAATGAGGAGCAACACGGGGAACTTCTTTCCCGGCTGCCACTGCGGCGGCTTCACGACAAATCCAAACACACTGTCGCCCGCCGCACCCACGTAGCCAAAATCTTCCGCGGGATGCAGCGTGAGCATCGCCACGAGCGCGTCGTTCTCGTGCGTCAGCGCGCGGGCCTGCTGCACCGCGCCGCCCGCGCCGAGCGTCCCCACCCACACCTCGGCGGGCCGTTCGGTGGCATCGCGCAACCAGACGATCGTGCGTCCGTCGTCAGAAAGCGATGCACCGGTGTTGTTGTGCTCGCTCATGATCACCGAGGGCGTGGTCGCCTTGCCAGCGCCGTCGAGCACGACACGGAAAAACTTGTCGCGTCCGCGGTCACCGGCGCCCACGATCACCGTGCGCCCATCGCCACTCACCACATACGACTCGGCCCAGCGATCCCACATCGGCAGCAACTCGCGCGCGGACTTGGCCGCGCGATCATACGCCATCAAGCGCCATTTATCGCTCTCGTTGCCGGCCTTCGCCTGTGACGCGTAGAAAATCCATTTACCATCCGCAGAATAGAGCGGGTTCTGGTCGGCACCCTTATTCCCTGCCGTGATCGGCTGCGCGGCGCCACCAGTCGCGGGCACCGTGTACACGTTGGCGTCCGTCGTCCACGCGTCGGCGCGCCCCTGCGCCTTGGCTGTGAACGCCACTTCCCTGCCGTCAGGGGAGAATGCATAGCCCTCGCTCCCGCCAAATGGGCCAGGCGGCACGTCAAAGCGCGCGCCCGGGACGAGGTCGCGCAACTCGCTGCCATCCGGCTTCACCACAAAGAGATGTTGCCGCGTGCCATCGTCGTACGCGTTCCAGTGGCGGAACATCAACTGGTCGGCGATGTGCGCTTTGACTTTACTGTCGCTCGCCGCCTTGGATTTTGCGGCACTGCACGCATCGTCGCTACAGTCAGGGTACACGCCGCTCGTGAACGCAATACGATCGCCGGCGCGCGACCACACCGGCCCGCTCGCCCCACCGGAAAGCGTCGTGAGCGCACGCGCCTGCGTGCCATCCGCCTCGGCAATCCAGAGTTGTCCGCCACTCGTAAACGCCACCTGCCGACCAGTGGGCGACCAGCGTGCCTCGGCGGCCACCGTGTTGTCGTTTGGCCATGCGCGCGGCGCGCCACCACTCAGCGCCAAGACGAACGTGCGGGTGCTGCGCCGATTGGCCGCCACGTCGGTGGTGCGCACGGCATACAGCAGTTGCCGGCCATCCGGAGCCAGCTGCGGATCGGACACCCCGCGCATGGCCGAGAAATCGTCAAACGTGATAGGGCGCGTCTGCTGCGCGCCAAGCGAGGTGGCCGCCAGCGCGAGGACTGCGACCCGACGTCCGAATGCGAACATCACACGAACCTCCGTTGGAGTCGCTCGCGCCTACAGCAAAGGCACGAGAGCGGGATGACGCGCGCGCAAAGCGTCCGCCGCGCTTGCGTCACCGGACATCAACCGGAAATCGGAGAACTCGAATCCGGGTGTTACCGTGCAGCCAACCAGCGTGTATGCCCCCGTGCTGCGCGCGGCTTGCCAGATTCCGGCTGGTACCACGCGCGTCGGTTCGGCCTTGGGTGACCCCACTGGTCCGAGCACGTCGCAACGCGTGCGCTCACCAGTGGCGTCCAACAGCACCAGCTCGAGCGGCGCGCCTTCGTAGAAATGCCAGATCTCGTCTGACGCGACGCGATGCCACCGACTGAACTCCCCCGCCCGGAGCAAAAAATAAATGCTCGTGGAGGCCCAGCGTTCGGAGCGTCCGTCGTCCGTGCGCACCATGCGGCGCGAGCGAAAAACTTCGCGAAAGTGCCCCCCTTCGGGGTGCGGCTGCAACTGCAAATCGCGCACGAGCGAATCGGCGCGGGAAGCGGACGGATCAGTCACGTCGTTCATCCGGTTGGTGGCTGTGTGATAATCTGCGCGGCGCGCCACGTCATCGACCAGTGCCTCGTGGCGCCGGGCTCTACCCACGACGCCGAATCCCAGCTCCCGATCGCCTCGCTCAGCGAATCTGGCGCGCCGAGACATGGCGCAATCCCGATATTGGCGTACGGACGCGGGGCACGCCGCCAAAAGCGCCAGCCGCGCGAGCGCGCGAAGGGAGTCCAGTGTTCACGATTGATCCACACTCCCACGTAGGGGATTTCACGCCCGTCCACCAACAGCTCGAGACGCGCGTCCCCCTCCATCAACGCCAACACACAGGGGCGCTTGGGCAACGACACAAACACTTTGCACGCGTACGATTCCTTGAGCGCCGTCCACGGCCGCGACAAATCCGCCGTCGCCGCGCCGACACGCAGCTGCGGCCATTGATGCTCCGCGCCAGCGCCGCCAAAGTCGGCACCCATTTGCGACCACACGCGCGTGCGCGAGCCCTCAGGAAGCTCGAGGCGCGTGTGCGGCGTGAGCGGAAAGAGCGGATGGGCGGCCCACAGAAACGGCAGCTTGTTGGCGCTCTCGTTGCGCAGCTCGTACGCAAAATGCACCTCGCCCGACGGCAACATTCGCAGGGTACGAGCAAAATTCCACGGCCACGCATCCCCGCGCCAGACACACGTGGCCGCGTGTCCGGCGGCCTCCGTGCGAATCGTCAACTCGGGCGCGCAATTCCACAACGCGCCGTGGTCGGCCAAGAGCAATTGCCCGCCGCCCCGCACATGCGTCGGCATCGCGCCAGCGGCGATCGTGGGAAAACATTCGTCCATGCCGCCACTATCACCCGCGGTCGCATACGGTGCCTCCGCCGTGGATTCGCAAAACGGGAGGTCCGAATTATGCCAGAGCCACTGCCGGCCGCCGAGCGTGAGCTCGCGAATCTTGCCGCCAAGCGCGGGCAGGAGCACCGCACTGGACGCGCCCCCGTGCAACGCCACAAATCCCGGCGCCATCGTCACGCGAGCCCAGCGGGATCGATGCCGCGCGTGAGAAACACCCGCGCCACCGCTTCGCCAATCTTGTTGTTCGGCGTGCTCGCCCCCGCCGTCAGCCCCACCAGCAACGGCGCGTCCCCGGCAAGCCACGCAGCGGTCTCCGTTTCGTCGGTCGTCAAGCCACCCACCGACGCCGCGTGACGAATCGTGCCGGCAGCCACGTCAATGCACGCGGCATCCGCGATGTGATACGTGCGCACCCGCTCAGCGCACAGCGCCGCCAACGAGATCGTGTTGCTGGAGTTGTAGCCACCAATCACCAGCATCACGTCGAGCGGCTCCTCCAACAACGCATTCACCGCATCCTGGCGGTCTTGCGTGGCGCTGCAAATCGTGTCGAACGTGCGAAAGTGCGACGCTCGGTGCGACGCGCCAAACTGGCGCGCCATCGCTTGCCCCACTTCCTCGCCAATCGCCAGCGATTCGCGCGCGAGCATGGTCGTCTGATTTGCCACACCAATGCGCTGCAAATGCACGTCGGGGTCAAACCCCGTGCTCGCCTGTTTGCGATACTTGTCGAGAAACGCGTCGCGTGTCATGCCGCGCTGTTCGATAAAGGCGCACGCGTCGTGCGCCTGCTCCATGTTGCGCACCACGAGATACGCGCCGCCTTCGTACTTGAGCACCTGCGAGGCCGTGGCCCGCGTTTCCTCGTGGTAGTACTTGCCGTGAATCAACGACGTAAAGCCGTCGCGAGCGTAGCTCTCCACGCGCTTCCACACATTCAACACCGACCCGCAGGTGGTATCCACCATCACGCATCCGAGCGCACGCAACGTTTCAAAATCGGAAATCGTGACGCCGAACGCGGGGAGAATCACCACGTCGTCCGGCCGTACGCCGGAATAGTCAAACCCGTCAGCGCCGGCCTGCAGAAAGACGATCCCCATCTGCCGCAGCTTGGCGTTGACGTGCGGATTGTGAATGATCTCGCCGGCCAAATAGATCGTGCGGTCCGGAAATTTCGCCCGCGTCTGATACGCGTATTCCACCGCCCGCTCCACACCGTAACAGAACCCGAACTCACGCGCGAGTCGCACCGTCACGGAGCCGGACTGCAGCGTGTACTCGCGTGCCTGCAGCAGGTCCACCAACTGGCCGGTGTAATCGGCCGAGAGGGTGCCCTCAACGTCGGACTTGAGGCCAAAGCCTTTGCGGAAGTAATTCACGGGGTGGGTCACGTCAGAAAACTAAGCGTGGAATGCCAGCGAAGGAGGTCACTCCGCACGCAGGTACGGGCGCAGCAGCGTCTTGACCTCTTCCGGCAGCGCTCGCGTGGTGATGGTCTCCTTGTCCACGTTCACCACCGTCAATGAACCGCTGGCACGATGGAGCCGGTCGCTCGCGCGATACACCTCAAAGGCGTACGTGATGGAACTCACGCCGATTTTCGCAAAACAGGCCACAATCACCACTTCCTCGTCGATCTGCGCCGGCGAGTGAAACTCCATGTGGAGCGCCTTCCGAGGAATCCATACGCTCCGGCGGATCCGCAGCTCGTGATAGGGCAGTCCGCAGGCCCGAAGAAGCTCCTCCTCCCCGATCTGAAAGAGGCGAATATAGGCACCATAATGGACAATCCCCATCGGATCGGAGTCTGTCCAGCGGATGCGGTCGAGAATCTCGAGGACGCGGTGCTCAGAGGGAGGGAGAGGCTGGGTCACAGGAGGACTGGGTGATATGACGCAGTGACGGTCAGGGAAACCCGCGCGACGGATGCGCAGGTTATCCGACGCGCGGACAGTGGGTTCGTCACTAATCTAGCGGTGTCGCCCTCGGTCACCGAAATCAGGTGCCTTCTGGCGATGACCCGTTTGCCAGGGAGGGACGAATGTACACCGAGATTGTGGTCCCGCTCGACGGCTCGCCACTTGCCGATGCCGCCATCGCCCACGCCGCAGAGATTGCCAGCCGCCTGCACGGTGGACTGCATCTGGTTCGCGTGTTCACGCCGATGTCCACACTCGGCGCGCCACCCGAAGCCGCCGCGTTGATTCCTGACCCCGCGTGGAACGAGCGCATGCAGGCTGACGCGCAGCTGTGGCTCGAGCGCAAGGCCGAAGCCGTCCGAGGGACCACGGGGCTCGCCGTGACGCACGAACTGCGGGTCGGGGGTGCCGTTGATGAAATCGTCGCGGCGGCCGCTGAGCGCCGCGCCACGGCCATTGTCTGCTCCACCCATGGCTTGGGAGGCTGGGCCATGCGCTGGCTCGGCAGCGTGGCCGACGGCGTGATTCGCCATGCGTCCTGCCCGGTGCTCGCGATGTCCGAAGACGCCGTGGCGCGCCCCAGCTCGATTGACCGCATTTTACTGCTCCACGACGGCTCCGTCATCTCCGACGCCATGGTACCCAACGCCGGCTGGCTCGCGCGCGCCTTTGGTGCCACGGTCGAAGTGCTGCGCATCGTCTCGCCGCCCTGGGTGGGCGACTCCATGACCGCGCTCAATGCCGGTGAAGCCGATGCGTTCGACATCGACGCCGTGGCCGACGAAGCCAAACATGAAGTGGAGCGCGTCGCCAAGCGTCTGCGCGGCGAAGGCGTGACCGCGACGTCGACCGTGACGGTGCATCTCAGCCCGGCGCGCGCGATCCTCGACCATATCCAGCACACCGATCCCGACGTGGTGGCACTCGCCACCTACGGCCGCGGACTCTCGCGTGTCTTTCTCGGAAGCGTGGCCGACAAGGTCCTGCGCTCCGGCTCACGTCCCGCGCTCTGCTTCCGCCCCGCTCGCGTGGACGGAGACCGCACGGTGCACGAGGGAATCCTCATGGCCAGTACATCGGCGTGAGAAACGGGGCGAGCGCGTAAGTGACGAGAATCTCGTACGCCCTTTGGCGGTCGACGAGGCCGTCGGTGAGGATCCCGACGGCACCGGCGCCGTGCTTTGTGTTGTGCTGCTGCACCAACGCGTCCATTGCGTGGCCGAGCTCTATGCCTGCGCGAATGCTGCGCGCCACCGATTCGGGGAGCGGCATCGCCAGCGACCCGCCGGTGCCGCTCCGCCCCTCGCGATCGACCACCACCGCCCACGCGCACGTGCGCATTCCGGTGGCTGTTTCCACACAGCCGCCCTCAATCCCGACGCCAATATCGGCGTCCAGTGCCGCACGCGCGGCCACGGCGCGGGTGCTCGCGCCACGAATCGTTTCGTCGTCGCCAAATGGTTGGTCAGCGACGTTCGACGCCACCGCCACCGGCAGAATGGTGGCCTGGGGCGCCAGCGGCGCGAGCACCGCCCGCACCGCCGCGAGCTTTACGGGATTCGCCGAGCCCACGGCAATCGTTCGAATTGTCTCTAGTGCCATTTCCGAAGTCTACGCATCCCCCGCGTTGACTCATACCCCCGCGTGGGTTGCCGACTGTGTACTCAACGCCTAACCTGAATCCGCCTATGTCGTCCGCCCAGATCCCGGTTTCCATCGACAGTACCCCCATGCCGGAGGCTTTCGTGTTCGTCGGCGAACGACTCTGGCTCGACTTCGTCAACAGTGACGACGCCGCGCGCAATCGCAAAGGCGCCCACCTCGACGCGCTCGACAACTTCGACACCTTCGTGCAGTGGCTCGGCACCGCCCGCATCCTCGATGCCGAGCGGGCCTCCGCCATGCTCCGCCGCGCCCTGCAGCAGCCCACCGGTGCCTCGGCGGCACTGCATGAGGCCCGCCGCATTCGCAACGTGCTCCGCGCCCTCGCCGAACGTGGTGGCGCGCCCGCCGACCGCGCCACGCAAGTGGCCATCGGCGAGATCAACCGCATCCTCGGGCGCAGCGCCGGCACCCGCCGAGTGGAGCCGCGCTCCGATGGCGGCTTTACCCGCAACTTCGTCACAGTGGGCGACGTCTTTGCCGGACTCCTCATTCCGATCATCGAGTCGGCCGCCGATGCCCTCGTGACCGGCGAACTCACCCGCGTGCGCCGCTGCGCCGACTCGCGCTGCAGCCGCGTCTTCTTCGACGGCAGCCGTAACGGCAAGCGCCGTTGGTGCGAAATGGCCACCTGCGGCAATCGCGCCAAAGCCGCTCGTCACCGCCGCAAGGTGAAGCTGAACGTCAACGGCTGAGCCACAACGCTCCACAACAGCAAGGGGGACGACGGAAAACCCGTCGTCCCCCTTGCTACGCCCTGGCATCCCGACGCGCGGCTACGCGCCCGCGACCGCAAACACCGCCTCGTCCTCGCTGAAGTCGCCCTGCGCGAAGGCGCCCGATGTGCGCGGCTTGATATACCCCATCTCCACCGCATACTGCTCGAGCTCCTTTTGCAACAACCGCCGACCACGGAAGAGGCGCGACTTCACCGTCCCCTCCGGCACGTCGAGCTGCTGCGCAATCTCCGCGTAGCGCATCCCCTGCAGGTCACTCATGACCACGGCGTCGCGATACTCGTCCGGCAACTGCGCAATGGCCGTTGTAATTTCTTCGTCGAGAAACGAATCGTAGAAGGCGCCCTCGGGGTCCGCTTCGCCCACCAGTTCGTGCCCCGTCCACCCGTCTTCACTTTCCAGGGCCTGCACCTCACGCGCGTCCACGCGCCGCTTGCGGCTCACAAAGACATGATAGAGGATCGTGAACAACCAGGCGCGAATGTTGGTGCCGAGCCGGTATTGCTCCCAACGCTGAAAGGCGCGGAGCATCGTGTCGCTGACGAGATCGTCGGCATCGTCCGTGGCGCGCGTCAGCTTCAGGGCAAAGCTGTGCAACGCGTCGAGGTGCACAATCGCCTCGGCGTCAAAACGTGCGCGCCGCGGGTCCATGGCCGCGCCTCCGGGGGAAATGGAGCCAATCATCCAACCACCTTCCGTCTGTGTTGAGAGGCAATGAAGCGTTTGAGATCGAGCGCGATCCCGTGAATCACGGAGACATCGCGCTTCATGCGTGCGATCTGTGTCGCACCTTCAAGCGTTGCCACAATGAACCGCGCCAGCCGCTGCGGTTCGGCGTCGTCGGTCAGCTGATCGCGCACGGACTCGAGGAGTGACTGGATTTGCTCGATCCACTCGCGGAACGAGAGCGCAATGCGGAGCCGAAACCCCTCATCACGCTCCGCCATTTCGGCGCCCAACATGCCGAACGGCGAACCGCACTTGCTCCCACTCTCCACCTGGAGCGCGACCACGGAGTCAATAAAGAGGTTCAATCGCTCAAGCGCGTCGATCGACGGCTCGCGGAGAATCGCCGCGCCCTTCTCCGCCATGAGCTCGAACTGACGACCAATGACTTCCAAGCCAAGTTCTTCTTTGGATTTGAAGTAGTGATAGAAGTGGCTTTTGCCACTGAGGCTCGCCGCGTGGATGACTTCATCAACGGACGTTTGCGCAAAGCCCTTCTCATTGAAAAGGGTCGCGGCGGCATCGAGAATTTGCAGGCGTCTTGGGTTCACGATGTAAGTATAATAGGACTTTCAAGTCCGAAATGCAACATCTTTTGTCGGGATTCACCATAAGTTGTTACATAACAGCTACTTACGTTATAGCAAATAGTTTATCGAGCAATGCACGAGGGACGAATCCCTCGTGCATTCATTGTGCCGGTACTACCGCTTTACGCGGACCGACCCCCGCCGCCGTACGCGGGTTCACACCGCGCAGCGCTGCACGGCTGCGCGGAGCGACGTCAGCGGATCGCGCTTCGGCACAAACTCATGCGCCAAGTACCCCGTGTACCCCGTGTCCACAATCGCCTGCGCAATCCGCCGGTAGTTCAGCTCCTGCGAATCATCAATCTCATTGCGACCTGGCACGCCGCCAGTGTGATAGTGCCCAATGAACGGCGCGTAGGTGCGGATCGTGCGCACGACGTCGCCTTCCATGATCTGCATGTGATAGATGTCGTAGAGCAGCTTCAGGCGCGAGGAACCCACACCTTTCACCACCTCCGCGCCCCACGCAGTGTGATCGCCCTGATAGTCGCGGTGGTCCACCTTGCTGTTGAGCAACTCGAGGCAGAGCGTCACGCCGTGCTTTTCTGCGGTCGGCGCGAGCCGCTTCAGCCCGGCCACGCAGTTCGCGAGCCCCTCCCCATCGCCGAGTCCCTGCCGATTGCCGCTGAACACCACGACATTCGGCACGCCGGCCGCCGCCGCCAGCGGAAGCATCGCTTCACCATCGGCCACGAGTTTGTCGTGCTGGTCGGGTCGGTTGAATCCGCGCGGAATAGTGCCGAATCCATTCGACATAGCGCAGACGAGCCCGTGCGTCTTGGGGACCTCATACTCCGCGGGATCGAGCAAGTCGATAGCCACAAGCCCAATCTCTTTGGCCGCGACGCAGAGTTGGTCGAGCGTGATCGTGTCGTAGCACCAGCGCGACACGCTTTGCTTGAGCCCGGCGCTGGTGCCGCGCGCTTGAACCGTGGGCGAGCGCTCGAGCGTCTCCTGTTCGCCGTCGTTTACGGTTAACGGTTCACGGTTAACCGTTAACGGTTTACTCGCAGTGAATGTCAGCCCAGCGCCGAGCACCCCTAGCAGCTCTCTCCGTTTCACAGCTCCCTCCGCTTCATCATCCCCACCGCCCGAGCCGCAGCGCGCGCCGTGAGCGCCATGTACGTGATGCTGGGATTCTGGCACGCTGAGCTCGCCATGCACGCACCGTCTGTCACAAAGAGCCCCTTCACATCCCAGCTCTGATTCCACCGGTCCAGCACGCCTTCGGTGGCGGTTTTACTCATGCGCGCGCCGCCCATCTCGTGAATGCAATGTCCGGGCGGATTATTCGAGCCGTGCTGCCGCACATCTTCGCAGCCAGCGGCCGTCAACATCTCGGCGGCGGCGATGCTCATATCCTGGTCCATCGCCTTTTCATTTTCGCGCCACCGCACATCAATCCGCGCGGCCGGCACTCCCCACTTGTCCTTCACCACGGGGTCGAGCGTCACCGTGTTGGCTTCGTGCGGGAGTGTCTCGCCCCAGCCACTCATGCCGAGCGACCACGGGCCGAGGCCGTCGATGAGCGATTGTTTGAACGCCGCGCCGTAGCCAGGCATCGACGCGCCGCGTCCCCATTCGCCTCGACTGGAGCCGCCTTGCATGCCGTAGCCGCGCACAAAATCGGCGTGTGCGCTTTTTACATTGCGGAACCGCGGAAAATAGATCCCATTCGGGCGGTGACCCACGGTGCGCTTGTCGAGAAAGCCAGGCATCCGGCCGTTGGCGCCGGCGCCGTAATGGTGATCCATCACGTACTTGCCCAGCGTGTTGGAGGAGTTGCCGAGCCCGTCGGGAAACCGTTCGCTCCTGGAGTTGAGGAGCAGGCGCACCGATTCAATCGCCGAGGCGCACAAGAACACCACTTTCGCGTGGAACTCCAGCGATTGCATGGTGCGCCCATCGATGATCCGCACGCCCTTAGCGCGCCCCTTCTTTTCGTCGAACAGCACCTCGGCCACCACGCTGTTCGGGCGGAGCGTGAGGTTCCCCGTTTTCTGGGCGGCAGGGAGTGTGGAACCGAGGGAGTTGAAATACGAGTGCGTAATGCACCCACGCTCGCACGGGCCACAGTAGTGACAGGCCGCTCGGCCGTTGTGGTTCTTGGTGAGAATCGCGGCTCGACCAATCGTGAGCACGCGCTCGCCGCCAAAGGATGCGAGGATTTTTTCGCGTGCGTGTTGCTCCACCACCGTGAGTGCCATCGGCGGAAGAAACTCGCCGTCGGGAAGTTGCGAGAGCCCTTCGGGCGCGCCGGTGACGCCAATGAAGCGTTCTACATGCGAGTACCAGGGCGCGAGGTCGGCGTAGCGAATGGGCCAGTCGTTGCCGTGGCCATCTTTGGCATTGGCTTCAAAATCGAGCGCGCTCCACCGATACACCTGCCGTCCCCACATGATCGAGCGCCCACCCACTTGGCGTCCGCGAAACCATTTGAAGGGCGCGTCCACTGGATTCGTATAGGGGTTGTCGTTGTCGTTCACAAAAAACTTGTGCCCCACTTCATCACAGGCGTAGCAGTCCTTCTGCACTGGATGTGTTTTGGCAATCGCATTGCGATCACCGTAGCCGCGGAAGGGCATCTGATACGGCTGCACATGCTCTACAAAATCTTTGAGGGGGTCCACTGGGCCACCGGCTTCGAGCACGAGCGTTTTGAGTCCGCGCTCACACAGTTCCTTGGCCGCCCAGCCGCCACTGATGCCCGAGCCAACAACAATGGCATCGTACACTTTGCGCTCAGTCATGCTTCATCCCTCCCACGGCGGCCATCGGTGCGCCGCCGTCGAACTTACCCGGCATGATGTTCACTTTGAGCACCTCTTTTTGCACACGCTCGCTCGTGAAATAGCCGTGGAGCACGAGTCCCTTGAGCCGCCACCAGGCGCGGCTCTCCGCGCTGCGCCGGTCGCCACGCTCAAG